>JAHFKJ010000012.1 GCA_023245415.1 Candidatus Gottesmanbacteria bacterium
AACACTGACAATTATAAACTAATAAACCTCAATTTACAACAGGCTCGAACTTTTGTATATTTTTGGCTTCAGCCAGTCAGGCGGAGGAGGAAGGGATGAATCGGGAGTATTCTTCATCAAATACTCACGAACAGGAGCTTCTTCCTGCTGTTTTGGCGGACTATTTTTACGTGCACCTTGATGCAGCAAATAAGCTGCCATTTCAAAAGTTTCAGCCGAAACTTGAGGTGATACAAAATTGCGGCTCCCAAAAATCAACCCATCGTACAAGTTACTGGCGATGTCAGCATCAATGGGAAATTGTGCAGATTTAATTACACCGGCTACAATTTCCGCAACAGCTGCAGATTGTGTGACAAAATTTATTTTTCCAAATCGGGTATTTTCAGCTTTATTATCAATAACGACCACACTTTTTTCGTTAAATATGGCCGGATTTTCACTAAAATATTTACCCAAAGCATCTTTAGACATAGCCCCAACTGCAAAAATCATATCGGTCATAAATCCGCTGTAGTTGTAGGATACATTTTTTTCATCAAATGTCGCAGTTTCTCCTCGCGGCTCTATAACTAAATTGAATTTGTTACCGGCTATATTGTAACTCACTTTCTCTATAGATCCTTCGATATAATCGAGCGAAATAACAAAATTTTTACTGCCTAATTTTTGTTTGAGCTTATTTACTCCAACGAGGTGACTCCAACCTACAATTGCCTGTTTAGGATAATAGATAGTTACTTCCTTTTGCAGCTGCTGCAATGACAAGTACAACCCCAAAGCAGAAGCAAGGGCATCGCGAGTCGCAGTTTCCGGCAAAAGTATCGTAACTGCTGTAACTGTAGTTAATAGACTGGTTAACGCCTGAATATTTTGTTGGTCGTCCATAATCGGCCTAAGTTAGGCTAGTAAATCATGAATCTTATAGGATATTATAAGATCTCCAGTTTTAAAGTCAAGCTGTTTATCAAATAATATACCGCACACCGTTCCAGCCTCTGCTTTGGGAATATCTTCTTTTTTAAATTTAAGGGATTTAATTTTAGTCCGTCCTAACTCCAACTGTTTTCGCATCAACATAATTAGGTCACCCCGAACAATCCGACCGCTTTTCACTTTACAGCCGGCGATTTTGATATCTCCCGATTGAAATTCGGCTAAAATCTCTGCTTCGCCTAAAACGTCTTCGCGTGATGTGGGGCTATTTAGAAGCTCTGTCACTTCTCTAATCTCATCAAGAAGTGTATAGATTATTGTGTATGTTTTAACTTTTACGTGCTCGATTTGTATAAGTTTCTTAACTCCATTACTGACTTTGACATTAAAACCTATAATTAGCGCCCCCACCGATTTAGCAGTTAAAACATCAGATTCACTTACCGCACCAGTTTCTGCGAGCACTAAATCAACTGTTTCTGCCAATTTTTCTATTATCGCGCCCAGAGATCCCGCTACATCGGCTTTGAGAATGACTTTTAATTTTTTTTGTGCGGTAATCGGAATCAACCCGATCTGTTTCTCTTCAATATGCTCTATTGCAGAATTTATTTTCGCATCTTGCGAATAAACGGTAGAACCTATCGCAGGCAACTTATCCCATCCCATGATTTCTACAGGCTGTCCGGCGACAACGGATTGTACATGTTTTCCCAAATCACTAATCATCGCGCGGATTTTGGCCTGACTCTGATACGTATATAGGTTTTGACCAATCATTAACTTAGGAGCAGTGCAAATCACAGTTGCCAGTATCCCAATGTGTTTGTCTAACCGTGCTTCAATCACCACGCCTAACTCTTGAGGTTCATTTTTACGTAAGCCCTTAAGCTCTGTGACTAACAGTATCATCTCCAAAAGTTGGGCAATCCCTTTACCAGTTTTTGCAGATACTGGGAGCAAAACAATATCTCCACCGAACCCTTCTACTAAAACTTCATGTTTTGCTAGCTGTTGCTTTATTGTCTCGGGATCTGCATTCGGCAGATCTATTTTATTCATTACGACTATAAATGGAATCCCGGCCTTTTTAATCAGGTTAATTGACTCAATGGTTTGCGGCATAACTCCATCTACTGCTGAAACAACCAGAAGCGCAATATCGGCAACTTCAGATCCGAGTGATCGCATTTTGGCAAAGATTTCATGACCTGGAGTATCTATAAATGTAATTTTTGCGCCCTCTGGAGATGTAATCTGATATGCACCGATATGCTGGGTAATTCCGCCGTGTTCTGTTAAAGCTGTCTGAGATTTGCGTATCGAATCTAAAAGTGTAGTCTTACCATGATCCACGTGCCCTAGTACTGCTACAATGGGTGGCCGTATAAGTGTTGTGTTTAACTTGATCATACGATAATCGTGAAATAATCCAACGTCCTTTCATACAATCACTTCGGATTTGGTATATTTTCTGGATGAACTATATCACTTGCAAGCGGAGTGTCTGCATGATCTGTTTGAGGTGGAGATATAGGCGTCGAAGAAATATCAGTCTCGGTGATTTTTGGAACTTCACTCGATGCATTTGTATCCACATCTTTTGGGGAAGTTGTGATTACAGCTTTTGATGAATTTAACTCAGTTATTTGTGGCTTACCCTTACTTTTCAGATCCAGTTTCCATCCCGTTAGTCGGGCGGCTAAACGCACATTTTGGCCCTCACGACCAATCGCGAGTGACAGTTGATCATCCGGAACAAGCACCTCTGCTGAGTGCGTCTTATCATTGAGTGTGACTTGTAAGTCTTTAGCAGGTGATAATGCAGCAATAATAAACGTTTTAGCATCATCACTCCATTGTATGATATCTATCCGTTCCTCGCCTCCAAGTTCTGATATCACAGCTTGAACCCGTACACCCTTCTGACCTACACACGATCCAACCGGATCAACCCCTGCTTGCGTCGAAAAGACGGCGACTTTTGAACGGCTTCCAGGTTCACGGGCGACATCTTTAATTTCGACTGCCTGTTGCGATACTTCAGGCACTTCTCTTTTAAATAGTCCTGAAACTAAATTTTTGTGTGCCCGAGAAACAATAATTTCATTTCCCCGATAAGTTTCTCGTACTCCTTCTATATAAAATGAGAGGCGCTGATTGAGCCGATACCGTTCATTAGGAACTTGTTCGTTGGGCGGCATCACCGCTTGTGCTGCCAATATCCACAATTATATTAGCCCCATCAAACCGCAAAATCATTCCTGAAACAATCGAACCTATCTTGGCTGAATAATCTGATAAAATTGCTTGTTTTTCAGCTTCACGAATGCGCTGCAATATAACCTGTTTAGCGGTTTGCGCAGCGATTCTTCCAAATCCCGGCGGGGTCACATCTTTGTCATCCTGAAAGATTTTAGCTTCACCGTTATCCGAGTTAAGTTGAACTTCCAGCTTTTCTAAATCCGTAGTTCCGTAATCTTTACGGTAGGCAGCCATAATTGCGGCTTTGATAGTCTCCAAAACAACTTGGGGGTCAATACCCCGTTCCGTGGCTACTTGATTTAAGGCTAGAGCAAATTCACTTCTGACAATTGCCGGCATAATTTAATAAAAAAGGCGGGATTTTCCCACCTCTTATTTTCTTATTATACCACTAAAACGACTACCGTCAATCTAGTGAACCTCTTTCTTTATTGACTTCGCTTTTTTTTATATGTCATACTGAAATAATTACATGGAAACGACTGTTCAACCGCAATATGTAATGAAGAAGAAAAGTCCCCCGATATTGGTGATAGTAATATTACTATTGCTGTTTTTGTTGGGCGTTGGGGGGATAGCGTATACGTACTTTATAACGCCTGAACGGATATCATCAAAAAATATTTCTCATATTTCTGAATTTAATCCGGATGACCCGTTTTTTCAGCAGGCAGCACTTGCTGATTCAAATTCAATAGAACAACATTATGTGTCTAATAAACTTAATATCGCATTCGACTATAACGGAGCCAAGTGGCAATTATCTCAATTGCCTCTCAACATAACACTGATCAACAAATCAAAACAGGTGAACGCAACCGGTTTGGCTTATGAAACTATCGTTGTATCACGATTTACACCAAAAAATTTTGAATCCTCAGATCTTATTGCTGCCCAAAAATACTATGAGACCAATATTAAAATTGAAATTCAAAATCATAAACAAATCAAATTTATTAAAACATATACCACGCATATTGGAGGAAAAGATGTTTTTGTGAGTGATTACTCATATACAGATTATGCAGGAAATTTTGTGTATACAAAGGATTATTTTTGGATTTACCTTGGACAAGGCATTCGCCTACTCTATTCAATACCCGGTAATATATCAACATCAAACGAGGAAATAGAAAGAATACTTGCGTCAATTATTTCTGCCGATTCAATTCCTGTCGTTCCACCAAAAGTAAAAGGCGTATCGACTTCACAGGATGAGGGTGAGCGCATGGTGATTGAGAACAAATCAGCAGTAGTTAGAATATTCAAACGCGTCTGCGGAGAGCTGAGCAACATCAAACTTCCATTTCCAAGCATGAATGGTAAAAAATACAAATATTGTTCTGCCGGATGGGGTAGCGGATTTTTTGTAAATCACGAAGGATATATTGCTACAAATGGCCATGTCGCCATAATCACCAAGGAAGATGCTGTATTTGACTCAATTTATAGCGGATTTTCATACGATTTTTTGAAAGATTTACTGCGTGATACATTGCGTGTGAAATTAACTCAGGAATTGGGATCATCGGCAAAGAATATTCCCGACTCCACATTGGATCAATTTATTGATGAGTTTGTCAAAGATAAAGTAATTTCAAATCCTGATGCTTTAACTACAATCGCAGCCGGAGCAGTCGAGGACATCAAAGCGGGTAGTTTATCTGCCCAAAATCTCTCTGACGAGACTTTTATTCAAAATTCCCAAGATCCTATTCTTATAAACGATAAAGATTGGAGTGTCAAAAATCCAGAGCGCTTTCTCAAAGCCGAACTCGTAGGTTTTGACTACGAATCAAGGTTAACAGCAAAAAATGTTGATAAATTTAGTACATCAGACGTCGCGCTTCTAAAAGTTAAAGCAAGTGAATATCCATCGGTAACTCTGGGTGAATCAACAAATTTAGAGCTGGGAACACCCATTTATGTCATAGGCTATCCCGGAGTAAGTACCGATATTTCACTTCTTGATGATTCTTCAAAAGTACAACAGACCATCACAAAAGGAATCGTAAGTGCTTTCAAAGAAGCAGCAGGAGATAAGAAAAAATTAATTCAAATTGACGCTTCAATTGCAGGCGGCAATAGCGGCGGCCCGGCTTTTACCAAAGAAGGTAAAGTTATCGGTATTGCTACGTATAAAGTTTTAACGGAGTCAGCTGACTTCAATTTTTTACGCGATATAGCAGACCTTAAAACACTTATGCAAAAGTATACAGTAACTAATACTGCTGGTCCAGTAACCTTATTCTGGAAAGAAGGTTTGGATAATTTTGCCAAAAAATATTATAAACGCGCCATCGTTAATTTTAAAGAAGTTCAAAAGTTATATGCAGTACACCCTGATGTAAGTAAATTTATTGAACAGTCAAATACTAAAATAGCTCAGGGTGAAGATGTTACACCAATCTTTACGCTTCTTAACCATGATTATGGTAAATTTGAAGCTACTGTGATGGAAGTTTCCATTGGCATGATGTTTATTTCCGGTGTTTTACTCGTTTTAGTTATTATTCGCTCAAAAAGAAAACACAATCTCTGGGGTCCAGGATCTACGTATACCAATCCTTCTCCAAATATACCTATTCCAACTTCATATATTCCTCCCGTTCCACCGATTAACCCACCAATAAATGAGTCTAACTTACCTTCACCGCAACCGTTATAAACTGGGCATATTCCAATTAAAATTGATGGAGAAAAAATCGAAAGTTGTCTAACTCACTCTTCTAAGTTCTTCTAATAATTCTTTTTGCTGTCTATTAAGATGAGTCGGTACAGCGATCAGTATGCGCACATATTGATCTCCTCGGCCGCTACCTCTCACATGAGGAATACCTTGACCGCTAAGCCGCATGAGAGTTCCCGGCTGAACTCCGGATTTAATGCGTAATTTAATGTTACCATCGATTGTAGGTATGTCTGCCACGGTACCAAGCGCCGCGTCCGCAAATGAAATATGTGTATCAATATATATATCGTCAGCTTCACGACGAAATTGTTTGTCATGTTTAACTGAAATCACCAGATCAAATTCATCAAAGCGGATTCGCGTACCTTCATCTACTCCGGCGGGAATCTTGATTGTTTTTCTTTTGCCATCAATATCGACATCTTTTGAAACACCTTTAACCGCATCCATAAAGTCTATTTGCAAAGAATAAACTTGTTTACGTGCCTGTTTCCTGCCAAACGGAGACCCGCCGAAAAACTGCTCAAAAATATCGAACGGGTCAGAAACCCCAAAATCTGAAAAATCAAACCCTTGCCCTCCACTTGAGTAAGAGTAACTAAACGGTCCCTGACCAGATGCGCCTCCTGCAAACGGTCCCTGACCGGCACCTTGCTGGAATGCAGAGTGACCGTATTGGTCATACGCAACTTTTTTTTGGGGATTGGACAAAATTTCGTATGCTTCATTGACTTCTTTGAATTTACTTTCTGCCTCCTTGGTCTTATTCCGATCTGGATGCCATTGCAAAGCCATTTTTCGATAAGCCTGCTTCAACTCAGTCTCAGAAGCTGATTTGGATACACCTAAAATTTCGTAATAATCACGACTTGTCACCATAATGGTTATCTATACTTATTAAAATAGTCATCATTCATTCTCAGGGATTTAGAAGCGTTTTGTTGAGGTAGGAATTGCCAATATAAATAAATTCCTCCTATAATTACTAAAATAAAGATAATTAATATTAAAAAATTTCGTATACTCGACTTGGAAAATTCTTTATTATTGTAAAAAATTTCTTTTCCTTGTTTACCCCGAGCCAAATTATACAAAACAAAAATTACAATAATCGGTCCGAAACCAAAAATGATTCCCTTTAATATTTCGATCGTGCGAGCGATAAACATATTTAGTTTCGGGATTGAATTTATAAATCAGGCGCGCAAAAAGCGCGCCTGTAATTATTCACTACATTTTATTTTATTAACTGACCACTTCCCCTTCTTCAGCTTTTTTGTTTTCTTTCTTCTGGTCTTTTTTCTCACCATTCGTCTTTTCTGTATCTGAAGCTGGTTGACCAGCTGCTGGTGACTGTTGACCTGATTGCCCATCTTGTGGTGAGCCTGCCGAACCATACATCGCTTCCCCAACTTTGGATAAAGCGTCAGATAAATCTTTGGTCAGCCGCTCCATTTCTTCTTTGTCAGCGCTTTCCAACTTATCCTTTAACGCCTTAATTTTTTCTTCAACATCCTTTTTCACTTCCGGCTTAACTTTGTCACCCGCATCTTTGAGCGATTTTTCCGCAGTATATACCATGCTGTCTGCCTGATTTTTCACTTCAATTTTTTCCTTGGCAAGTGTATCTTCCTGGGCATGCACTTCGGCCTCTTTCTGCATTCGGTCTATTTCTTCCTTAGATAATCCCGTGGAACCGGTGATGCGGATACTTTGCGATTTTCCAGTGGCTTTATCTTTAGCACCAACGTTCAGAATTCCATTCGCGTCAATATCGTACGTCACCTCTATTTGAGGTACGCCCCGGGGAGCAGTTGGAATACCATCCAGATGAAATTGCCCCAATGATTTATTGTCTTTTGCCATTGGCCGCTCGCCTTGTAAAATATTAATCTCAACAGAAGTCTGGTTATCAGCTGCTGTTGAAAAAATCTGAGATTTACTGGTTGGAATAGTTGAGTTTCTGGTAATAAGCGGCGTTGCTACTCCTCCCAAAGTTTCAACTCCAAGTGTTAACGGTGTCACATCAAGAAGCAGAATATCTTTAACGTCTCCGGCCAATACTCCACCTTGAACCGCAGCTCCAACTGCGACAACTTCATCCGGATTGACTGATTTATTCGGTTCTTTACCAAAGAAATTCTTAACCGTTTCGATTACTTTAGGCATCCGGGTCATTCCACCGACTAAGACTATTTCATTAATATTTTTCGCTTCTATTCCGGCATCTTTAAGGCATGCTTTCACCGGCGCGATAGTTTTTTGGACTAATTCATCAACGATGGATTCAAATTTTGCCCGCGTTAATTTCATCACCAAGTGTAAGGGACCATCTTTTCCCTGAGTAATAAAGGGTAAATTGACCTCTGCTTCCATAGAACTTGAGAGTTCAATCTTGGCTTTTTCCGCAGCATCCCGCAGCCGCTGCAGGGCTTGCGGGTCTTTGGTCAAATCGACCGAATTTTCTTTTTTAAATTCCTCCGCAAAAAAGTGCAGAATTAACTGGTCAAAATCGTCGCCGCCAAGGTGGGTATCGCCATTCGTGGCTTTGACTTCAAATACACCTTCACCCAGCTCTAATACGGTAATATCAAATGTACCTCCACCAAGATCATAAACAGCTACGGTGTGAGCATTTTTTTTGTCCAGTCCATACGCCAGTGCTGCTGCTGTGGGCTCATTGATTATCCGCATTACCTCAAGTCCGGCAATCTCTCCGGCTTGTTTGGTAGCTTGACGCTGGGCATCATCAAAATAAGCGGGCACAGTAATCACTGCCTGTTTAACTTCCGATCCCAAATAACTTTCAGCGTCTTTTTTTATTTTGGCAAGAATCATTGAAGATATTTCTTGCGGGGTATATGACTTTCCTTCGACTTCAACGATAGCCATACCATCTCGTCCGGATTTGATCATATATGGCAACCACTTCATATCACGCTGTACTGACGGATCATTAAGTTTTCTTCCCATGAGACGTTTGACTGAAAAAATAGTGTTCTTCGGATGCATGACTATTTGACGTTTTGCCACATCTCCAACAATACGTTTCGCCGGATCAACAACTGAAGGAATCACATTTCTGCCTTCTGCTGAGTGAATGACTTTGGGAGAACCTCCCTCCATGACTGCTACACAGGAATTAGTGGTACCTAGATCGATCCCGATAATTTTTGACATATATCCTCCTTAATTAATGTGACAAGTGACAGGTGAGAAGTAAATTATTACGTTCTTGTCTCTTATTTTTTCACTTGTCGCTTTTTTTACTTACTTTTACTTGGGCAGCTCTAAGAACTGAGCCGTACATCGTATATCCGGCCCGATATTCTTCTAATACTTTATTATCTTCTTTTCCGTCTTCTGCACTTAACGCTTCCATGCTGACAACATCATATGTTTTTCCAACCGCTTCTATACGCTTGACGCCCTCATTTTCAAGAATTGTCGCCAGTTTTTTAAGAGCTAAACTAAGTCCCTGGTCTTTAATATGCACAGCAGCTTTCTCCAAGTCGTCAATCACCGGTAAAAATTTTTCGATTAAGTTTTTACTTAAAAACTTTATATATTCAGTTTTTTCGATTAACATTCGCTTTTCTTGATTTTGATAGTCTGCGATCGCCCGCTTCCAGCGATTTGTCATCTCTTCCAGTTGTTCTTTTAATTCAGCAATTTCTTTTTCTTTCATCTTACTGTCAATGACAGAGTCTTCCTGCACCTGTTCAGCTTTTGGTTTTGGATCTTGTTTTATAGATGTATCGGCTGATTTTTGCATAGAATTTATGGATTGGTAATTTCGCCCAGTAACTGACCCACATAGGAAACTACCGGTATTATATGCGCAAATCGCAACCGAATTGGCCCAATCACTCCAATGGTACAGTTGAGACGCGGAGTCGATACCGCAGAATACACCATACCGCAATCAACTAAATACTGCTGTTTTAAATCTTCTCCAAAAATTACATGAAAGGGAGCCTCTTCTACGCTTTTTCCGAATAAATTATCCCAAAAATCATACCTATCAAGTCCAGCCAAGAGCTGTTTTGTAAGAATCATATCATAAAACTCTACCGCGTCGAGTAAATAGGACGCCCCGGCATAAAATATATCGCCATCATTTGACGTCGCAATCGCTAAAGTATGGGTTTTTTCGGCTAAGGCTCGGGTTGCTTCACGTAAGAGTTGATTATTGCGCTGGCGAAAATCCCAGATTTTTTGCTTCACGAACACTTCATCGGTGACGGACATTTGCTCCTGCTGCATCAGGTTTTGAATATAAAACTTGAGTGCAACCGGTGTGGGAACTCGTCCGGCGGAAGCATGAGGCTGTTTCAAAAACCCGTCTTTTGTCAGCTTCACCATTTCATTGCGGATAGTTGCTGGAGAAACTCCAAGGTTGAATTTTTTGTCCAAGGTTTCAGAGCCAACCGGCTCTGCTGTATCTATGTATTCTTCAATAATAGCCTTGAGGAGTTTAATTTGACGGTCTGTAAGTTCGTACATAAATCGCAATTTTTGATTTAGCACTATTTAATCATGACTGCTAATTTTTGTCAACAGGGGATTGTGAGTTTATTTTTAGAATGATATGAAGCAACAGATTCGCCGGATGTTTGGCTTACAAAAAATTAAATCCAGAGCTATTTTCAAAATAACGACTATTTTCCTGTAATAAAAGTTCTATTTAATGACTTTCGAGTCGTTTGGGTAGAAATTCCCTATGAATATCCATCGAAGCTATTCCTTTATTTTATACCAACTCCTTAGTATGATGAGTATATATGAAGGATAGAAAAAATTTCACCCGCAAAGTCGTATTATTTTTATGTCTTCTTGTTGGTCTCTTTTTTTTAATTCTCGCGTTTCGAAAAGCACAACAACTCCTCATTAAAGCTACCGGCACCACAGCCGATATTGTGATTGATTTTAATTTACAGCAGGAGCCGCTTAAACCTGTCTGGAAATCATTTTCTCAAGGCGGAGAAGAATCAGTCGACATGATAGCCCCGACTGTTCCAGTAATCAAAAGTTTACAGCCTCGCTATATCCGGATTGATCATATATACGATCATTTCAACCTCGTTTCAAGGAATTCTCAAGGACAATTGATATATAACTTCAGTCAACTTGATCAAATGGTTTCCAGCATTCGCCAAACAGGAGCTCTACCATTTTTCTCACTTTCATATATGCCACAGGTTATCGCTGAAAACGGTGACATCGTGGGCAAACCAAAAAATTGGAATGAGTGGTCACAAGTAGTCAAACGTACAGTCGAACATTACAGCAGCAAGTCTGAAATGAATTTAACAAATATATATTATGAAGTCTGGAATGAACCGGATCTTTTCGGCAATTGGAAAAATTACGGTGATAAAAATTACTTGACGCTGTATCTTTATTCTGTTCAAGGAGCTGTTGCTGCCCAAAATACCAACTCTTTCAAAATCGGCGGTCCAGCAACGACGCAACTGTATAATTCATGGATCAAATCATTTGCCGAATATGTAACTAAAAATAACCTGCGTCTCGACTTTTTCTCCTGGCATCGGTACGATGTCGATCCTGCTAAATTCTATCATGATGTTGCAGATGTAACGTCATTGCTATTTCACTATCCCGAACTCGTCTCTCTTCCCCGCGTTGTCAGCGAGTGGGGATTTGATCCAGCAATTAATAACGGCTATGACGGTAATTTCGCGGCAGCTCACACAGTAGCAACGATTAGACAAACACTATCAGGTTATGACCAAATGATGGCATTTGAAGTGGTTGATGGACCAAGTCCCGAAAATAAAACCTATTGGGGTAGATGGGGAATACTGACGCATCCCAAATTCGGGCTAAGTAAAAAACCCCGATACCAAGCTTTTGAATTACTCAACCAACTTCAAGGATCGCGCTTATATCTTAAAGGGGAAGGTACCTGGGTCAGCGGTATAGCTGTTTTTGACAAGACTAATGAAACGTTATCAACGATACTCGTTAATTTCGATCCCCAAAGTGTACATGTCGAACAAACTCCGCTGGAAATAAGAAACTTGCCGAACGGTATTTATCGCGTGAAGAAAACTCGACTCGGACAAACACCAACAGAACAAACGGTCGAAATTTCCAACCATATTTACCAAACAGAGTCAATTCTCCCAATCAATTCAATTATTTTGATTCAACTGGAAACAATCGTTAATCAAAATCTTCGTCCTCCACTATTATGAAGCTCCCACGGGCTTACGCCCGGGGTATCTTCTCCAGGTAGCTTCGTCGGGAGCGAAATCCCTCCGAAGCGAAAATTCTTCGCTTTCATCTTCGAGCTTACGCTCGCGGTTTTTCGCGAAGGGGGATAATCCAGTTTAAACATTATCATAATCGCGAGATCACAAAGTCTATGAAATAGAATTTCCACCATTAACAATTTGAGTCAGTTGATCAAAAAACATCCGCGGCATGCGTTTCACTCGATGAATGAGTTTAAAAAATGTCGTAACTTCTTCAATATCAAAAAACCACGCCAAAAAAATGTAAACTGACACCCCCGATGCTGAAGCGATACTTGTAAGTAGAATCAAGTCAAATACGCGGGTAGTATCATAAACCAGCTGATCCAAAAGTTTAAGCGGCACATACAAAAAAATCCCGCTGGTAATTGAAGCAATAATCATCTTAAAAGGCGGTATACATAAACTGCCCATATCAAAACCATTGACTTTGCGATACAAAAACAGCAGCAGCAGCATTACATGAACCAGACTGGCTATCGATGTCGAAAGTGCTAAACCCCAAATTGGAAATTGAAATCCCCACACAAAGGCGATGCTAAGTACAGTATTCGTAAAAATCGAAATTCCCGCAAGAATTACCGGTGTTTTAGTGTCATGAAGTGCGTAAAAAGCTCGCGCAAAAACCTGGACTAGACTTTGTGCAAATATTGAAATGGCAAACAAAGATAATGTTTTACCTGTCAAAACAGTAGCCGGCCAATCAAATTTAACTGATCCGTACACCAGGCGTACTATCGGTGTGCGTAAAACTGCTAAAAATACAGATGCCGGCATGACCCAGAATAAAATTTGATGCATTGATGCTAATATTAATTTTTTAAATGCTGCATAATCTTTTTTGGCGGCTTCAAGTGAAAATACCGGTAAAGCTGCTTGTGCGAAAGTAGCCCCAAATAGATTTATTGGCTGATTCTGCAGTTGTTGTGCCAGATAAAAAATTCGAATATTACGTGTACCTAAATAAGAAGCTAAGATCAAATCTATCGTTGTGTCGAGCTGCGACACAGCTAACCCTAATGTTCTGGGTAACATGAGTGAAAATACGCGCCTGACTCCTTGATCTTTTACATCCAGCTTGAAACTATGACGATAACCCAAATGCCAAATTAAAGGAATTTGAATAATTAAGAAAAACATTGCTCCAATAACTACTCCCCAAACTGCCCCATACAAACCGAAGTGTCCGGCAAACAACCAAACACCCAAAATTATACCCAAGTTATAAGCGATAGGAGCCAGGGCCGGTAATATAAAATGCTGCATTGACTGCAGCATACCAACAATATAATTTCCGATTATCAGAGGCAAGAGCTGCCCAATAAGCATTACACGAGTAAACAACACCATCAGATCTCTTTCCCTATCATTAAAACCTGGTACAATCAAATTCGAAACTGGCCGGGCAAAAATAAAGAGTATAACCGACACACACCCCACAATGAGAATACTGATATTCATTACTTTTGCAGCTAACGCAAAAGCGTAATTCCTATTTTCTTGTACCAGTATATTGGTAAACACGGGAATAAATGCCGTTGATAATGCACCCAAAATCGTTAGTTCAAAAAGTAAATTTGGCAAACGAAATGCTGCAGTATATATTCCCAACTCGTCGGGTTTGAAATAAGCGTTCAAAAGGCGCTCGCGAACCAAACCAAGAATTCCTGATATCAAAGTTGCAGCCATGATGACCGCAGCTGCTGACAAAATGCTTCCCTGTTTTTTATTGATTAGCCAAGTTATGTGGCGAAATATTGAGTTGATCACGCTTTTACCAGTATTATAACGTTAAACACGAACCTGGCAAAGACCGAAAAAATAGAGCGAATTTGCTAAAACCTCCATTTTACCGTATAATTTATTACTTATTGATTTTAAAAATATAAAGTATGCCTATTATTCACTCTGCAATCAAAAAATTACGCCAGGACGAGAAACACTATGAACAAAATAAATTAGTCAAATTGATGTTGCGTAAAACAATTCGCGAATTTAAAAAAGCTCCTTCCTCTGAAAAAATGAGTAAAGTTTATAAAAAACTTGATATGGCGGCAAAAAAACTCATTATTCACCAAAATAAAGCCGCACGACTTAAATCACATCTTTCCCGACACCTCAATCACCCGAAAAGTGGATTGACCTCTTAACAAAATTCGACTACACTTAGATCACATTAAGTCTAAAATTATCAATCTCTCTAAAATCTTGTTAGTGCTAAAAAGCACATACCGAATATCGCACAAAATTTAGTTTGGGAGAATTATTTTAAAGTGCATTTAGTGAAGCATTTAGTATAAAAAAAAATGTGATTGAAAATGCCTGCCAAAACAATCAATTTATTACCGCGAAAAGATTTTGATAAAACTACGTTGGGAAAGTTTTTACGCTGGTCTCTAACGTACGGACGCTATATTATAATCTGTACAGAAATCATCGTACTGCTTGCATTTATTTACCGGTTTAGCCTCGATCGACAAATAACAGATTTAGGCGATGAAATTGACCAAAAATCGGCAATTATTTCTGCCAACCAGGTATTTGAACTACAGTTTCGCAACCTTCAATCCCGTACAAACCATATCGGTGAATTGTTTACCAATCAAGATTTAGTATTAAAAATTATTCATAAACTCGAAACCATAACTCCCGCCGGTATCAAGTATACTAATTTTTCTTACTCTGGAAGAGTTGTTAATATAGTTGCCTCTACTCAAACCAATATTCAACTTGCACAATTTTTGAATAATTTAAATGCTACCCCGCAGTTTACTAAAATCAATATTGAAAGTATCAGTAAAACTAAGGGAGCAAATGGTACGATCACATTTCAATTCTCAACAACAGTCTTGGATAATTTTGACAATCAACAGGCGTTTAATTTATGAATGATTTAACTCCAACTCATCATTATCGCCGATTTTACAAAAATTATGCTCAACTATTTAAAAGTACTGAGGTGCAGGCATATACAATGGTAGCTCTTTCTCTGTTTACTATAAGTTTTTTTGGCGCGTTTGCCATCCGTCCAACACTCAAAACAATTTCTTTACTCAAACGACAAATTACTGACCGGATAGAGGTTAATCAAAAACTTGAAGAAAAAATCAATGCGCTCATCTTGGCACAAGAAGAATATCAACGTATTGATAAAGATCTTTCTTCAATTTATAGTTTATTACCGGAAAAGACTGAATTTCCGGTGTTTCTTCGTAAACTGGAAGCGATGACGCTGGGCAATGGCGCAACGATCTCTAGTATTCAATTTGACCCCATAGTTTTGTACGCTCAGTCTCAAACACCTCCCTCGGCAACTACCAAACCAAACGCCACAATTCCGGGACAAAATTCCCCAAAAGTTGTTCCTTTACTACCTCTACCAAATACAGATATCGGAACTACCCCTATTTTCTTTTCCCTAACACTCCAGGGCCCATATCAAAACTTAATCAACTTACTTGACCAGTTGACCAGACTCGATCGCCTGACTACTATATCTAAAGTAGACTTAACCGGAGATTCTACCAGTAAAGGAGCTGCAACACTTAATATCAGTATCCAATCACAAGCGTATTATTTTCCTGAAGTGAAATGAATAATAAGGATTGGCTTACATTATCCATATTTACTCTTATCACAGTCACTGCCTGGATTGCATTTGATGTGTATCATGCGGCTGTAACAAGAACTATAACCGAAGTACAACAACGTCTAATAGCTCCATTAAGTCCTAAACTAAATCCCGAAGTAATAGCCCAAATTCGAGCCCGAGAAAATAAGTAAATGCGACTTCCAGTCATTGACGTAACTATTTTTTTTCATGTAGTATAGAATTATATGCAAAATGAACCGCATGTTCCAACCCTTGTGGGTATATTAATACTCTTGATTGGACTCGGGGCAACAATATTTTTAGTTGAAAACAGTACTAAATTTTTGTCATACGCCGCACCAGAAGATAAACCTCAACAAGTAACAATTGCCAATATTACTGATACTTCATTCGTTGTTTCCTGGGTCACGCAAAACCGTACGAATGGCTTTATTAAATATAAAGAAAAAAATCCCGTGAGTTTTTTAAAAATTGGTTATGACAATCGCGACAACATGATAAAAACATCAAACCGCTATACGCATTACGTCAATATCTCAAGTTTAAAATCAAATACCGGTTATGAAGTAGTAATTGTCAGCAATCAACATGAATACAATGATAATAAACTCGCTCTCAAAACTGGTTCATTGCTACCTGCACCTGCCCAGATTATTGATCCGGCGTTTGGAACTTTAATAGATGAGCGTAATCACCCTATATCTGAAGCTCTAGCTTATGTTTCTTTTGAAGGAAGCCAAATCATTTCTTCCTTAGTTAACACAGATGGCAGTTGGGTGTTGCCTTTAGGGGAAATGCGTTCACAGGAAGGTAACCGCTATTTTGTACCATCTAACAAAGATCAGGAGCGCTTATTTTTTATCGGCCGCGAGGCACAGTCAACAGTTGTTGCCCGTATTGACAACGACGCACCATTGCCCCCTATACGGCTTGGCGAGAACTATAACTTTACTAAACTTCAAGCATCTCGTTCTAAAGTTATATTCGCCCAGGAACAAATTGGTGGAACGCTGGTAGGTACAGCCGGAAGCAGTCTACATATAGATTTACCCGAAGCAAACGCAAACATCCCTTCAGGTAAACCCGCGTTTAAAGGGACTGCGACTGCGGATAAAAAAGTTATTATCACATTAAGCGGCGCCGCGTCAATCGTTGAAAAAATCACCAGTTCATCAAATGGCAACTGGAACTGGACACCAAAAGATATATTGATTCCCGGCAAATATGTTGTTACGGTTGCTTCTTTTAACACAAATAATGCGCCGGTTAGCCAGGCAACTGCGTTTACAATTCTCAAAAGTGGGACATCAGTACTTGGAGACGCGACACCATCCGCATCACTTGCACCTTCTCCCACACCATTACCGTCTTTTTCTCCATCACCGTCTGCCAGCGTCACTCCAACGACAGGTAACTGGGAACCAACAGTTCTGGTTTTAGCAGTAGGATTTCTACTTTTGACGTTTGGATCTTTGACTTTTGTTCGAAAATTATATTAATTATAAGCATGTCAATAAATATTTGCGTACTAGAAAATAGACTATAAATATGGATACAAATCCTCCTGATAATACAACTACACAGCAATTTAAACCAGTGCCTGAATCGACAGTGCAAGTTGAAAATATTCCGGTTCAACCAAAAATTCGCGCAAATAAATTTTTTTCCAAACTCTCACCAAAATCGCTTACGCTAATAGCCATCACTCTTTTTATAGCTATTACCATACCGGTCGCGGTATTTTTGGCACAACAGAAGCAGGATATCCGCCAACTGGCAGCCAAGATTATTATTGGTTCCAACTACCGCGGTCCTTATAATACCAATGGACAATATGAGAATCTCTGCGGATCCGGTCCAAGAAGCATAGGTGGAGCTGATTTTTATGATTGTCCGGCTAATTGTGATCCAACTACAGGAAATTGTACACAAGGCAATCAACCAAACTGTCAGGGAAATACGTGTGTCATAAGATGGGTTTGCGATGGAAACATGGAACAGTGTAAATCCGGTGAAACTTGGGGAACTTCTTTTAACGTTCAAGATTCTCAAAATGCAACAATGTGCGATAAAACAGTGCAAGTCGATGTGTTTGACCGGCATTGCCGTCTGGCAAACGGAAGTTGGGATACTGCATGTGACCAACCAGGAGCTTTGCAGGGATATATGGTCTGGTACTCAGGCACCGACGCTTGTACAACACAACCTCCACCCCCGCCTCCACCAGCAGGTTGTAATGGTTCAACTACAGCTGAAGTTAGCATAAATAATAGTACATCATGGATAAGTAATAATGTATCGGTTCACCGCGGTGATGTTTTTTATGGAAGAGCCAACCCTGTTTCGGGTAGAACTGTACTTATCAACCTTAATAATTTATCTCAAGCTCAATGTTCATCAGATACCTCAGCCGGCACTTGTCCTGCTTCATTGATGGTGGGGGCTGCGACTGCGATTGGTACAACATATGTAATTAATGCTTTTGAATATGGAAATGCCTGGTATATTCCAAAACCTGGTTGCAGTGATACATTAAATGTCACCGTCGCTGCAGATCTATTGCCGACTCCAACTCCTACCCCAACACCGTCTCCTTCACCAAGTGCCACTCCAAGTCCCAGTCCAACTCCATCCCCGAGTCCGATAGCCAATCAATGTCAACAACTGGTAATTTTACGCAACAACACGCCCATTCGAGCCCAAGACGTCAATGTTGGGGATACGCTGGTATTTCGCGGTTTTGCCATCGGCAGTAATATAAGTCAAATCAGATTTATAGTAACACGCAACGCAGTTGCTGATGTACCGGTCAATTTAACCGCTGTCTCTGATGGAAACAATACTTACCATGCAGATTTTCAATTTACTATAGCGAGCATTATGGACTATTCAATACGTACAGAACCGCTAATCGGACCATAATATGTCAAAAATACGCACGGTACAATTGCTTATAATTTCGGTAATTCTTGCAGTGGCGATAATCGTCACCTCACTTTTACTCTGGAAACGCCAAACTGTCGGTCCGCTCAAAAGTAAGGCTGCAACTACTAGATCAATCACAGATGACTTCAACGGTACAACAATAAATAATAATGTCTGGACAATTGTTAATTCTGCCTGCAATCCTACCATAACTCAAAATAATGGAGTTGCCCAAATTAGTATGCCGGCCGCTACTTTTGATTGTGGAGCAGGACTGCAAATGACGAATATGCTAAGTGGTGATTTTTCAGTTGAAATTGATGTGCCAACGATAAGTTCGAATAATTTAGATGAGGGCCAGTTGCGTTTATATTTTGACTCCAGTCAGGGTGACGGGACATTGATTGTTACCCGCATCATCACTCAACAGGGTCAGCAGATTTTGGGCAGCTATGGTAATTCACCCACGGTGTCTTTTCAAAAATTTATTTCTTTGAATAACCCGACATCAATACGCTTAAAACTGGTGCGCATCGGCAATGTGGGACAATTATTATATAACGACGGAAGTGGATTTGTACTTATTGGTACAGTAAACGGAATTACAACTGCTGACGGTAGACTGAATATTTTTCTTTTCCGTATGGGCGCTCACCCCGCTGTATCAGCAACTCTCGATAACTTTGCCGGTCAAATGAATTTGGTCACAGCTTCGCCTTCTCCACTTAGCAGTGAAGCTTGTGTAGTGAATTTAAACTTTTTAACCCTTGCATTTCCTCCACCTACACCCACTCCAACACCCACTCCAACCCCAACGCCTTCGGGTACACCAACGCCTACTCCATCTGCAACTCCCACACCAACTGCTACGCCAACGCCAACCCCAACAAGAAGTCCGAGTCCCACACCGACACCAACAAGCTCTCCGACTCCGACACCAACTCCCACTCGAAGCCCGAGTCCCACACCCACTCCGACCCCATCACCAACACCATCGGCAACACCGACGCCGACTCCTTCACCGCTTGCTCAATGCCAAAATATCAAAATCTATAAAGTAACGGGAGATATTAATAATATTGGATCCTGGTCAGCACCTTTGATATACGCAGATTTGGGCAAATTACTGCCTGGTGAAACAATCTATATTGCTACACTCGGTTCAGTCACTAACGGAGTATTTGATCGGGCGCGTATCAGAGTAAACAGTACTGTCTGGACAACCCAAAACGAAACAACAGCAGTGAAGCCAAAATCTAACGTATTGGATCCAAATGAATTTTATGTTGCCTATACTATACCTAGCTCAGTTATTAATTTTACAATCGGCGCTGAGATTCATGAAGTAGTCGGCGACCGGTGGTATTAAACTATGAATACTTTAAAACGCAATTGGCCATTTATCGCAATCGGACTAGTCAGTGTGTTGTTAGGTACATTAGCGATAGTGACTGCATATAGGTTGCGGTCAGAAAAACCACTGGCACCGACTGCACCAGAGTCAAAACCAAAAGCATTGGAAGGTAATCCGGTCACTGAATGCACGCTGCAGTTTAGTCTCAATGTACCCACTCCAACACCCACTCCAACACCCACTCCAACCCCAACGCCTTCGGGTACACCAACGCCTACTCCATCTGCAACTCCCACACCAACTGCTACGCCAACGCCAACCCCAACAAGAAGTCCGAGTCCGACGCCAACGCCAACTCCAACCAGATCACCTTCTCCAACTCCCTCTGGTCCAGTACCTACTCCCACACCTACACCTACTGCATCTGGGACACCATCACCCACATCTACTCCTTCGCCGACTCCTTCAAATATTGGCGGGCCGGTCTGCGGATCAATTTGCAGTGGAGCTGCCGGAAACTCCCAATGCCCCACCAGCATGATCTGCTACATAACTTCCGGTCAAACCATCGGTCTATGTAGAAATCCAGCCTGTCAGACAGATTCTGATTGTTCCTGTGATATCGCACAAGTGAATCCAACGCCGACATCTACTCCTCCAGTTATTCCTGGAGTACCGCTCGCCGGCAATTCTCTTCCGACACTTATCTTAATCGGTACTGGAGTGACATTGTTAATCATCGGACTTGTGGTACTGTAAAGAAATTTTACAAATCGATCTCTTGACACATTTTTTAGATTTCTCTACGATAAATAGAGAGAAGACATTTGTATATGTTGCTCGCTTACTAAAAAGAAAAATATATGGATCAAACTCCGTCAATAGTTCCATCTGATAATTCTATTTTAGATAGTAATACTCAAACTGTTTCACAACCAACATCAGTGCCACCTATTTCACCGCCGCCTGCTTTTCCAAAAGTTTCTAACGTACAAAGTACACCACCGAAACCTTCATCTCCATTACCGGTTAAATCTATGCTACTGATTGCAATCGCCTTATTTATCGCCATTACCATTCCCGTTGCTGTATTTCTAACACAACAGAGACAGGAAATCAGACAACGGGCTAATTACAATCCTCCTTTTGGAGGAACGTACACGAACCTTTGTGGATCTGGAATTGGCGGATCAACGTATAGTTGTGCGGCAGATTGCAATAAAGATTCAGGTACTTGCAATGGTAGTTATGTAGTTAAATGGGTCTGCAACGACTCTCAAACCCAATGCGGTGGAAGCGGCGCTGGACCAATCTCGGAAAACTGGTCTACTTCACAGTCAGTCACCGGTATAGGTTGCAATCAAACAGCTCAAATTGACGTTTTTGACAAAGACTGCCGTCAAGGAGGCTGGTCATGTAATGATAGCAACCTACAAGGCTATATGACGTGGTTTTCTGGAACCTGTACGACAACTAACCCCACTCCCACACCTAATACAGCATGTGCCGTAATCGGACAACCGCAAATCAGCGTAGCATCAGGTGCATACACATCGCAAAATATAACTGTAAGTTCTGGTACCTCTTTATCACTACGCGCGGCTCCTTTGGGCCAGGCAGAATGGTATCTATCCAATGTTAATGCAACTGATACCCCGGTCGGCCCCAATGATGCAAATGGCTCATCAACCCAGTTTACTGCAGGTCAGGGATTTTTTGCTCCTCCAGCAGGTGGAGCAGCAAGTTATTTCTATACTATGTATGCGTATCCCAGAAGCGGATTGGCAGGAGCAGGCAACGATGTCTGTCGCGGAACATTACGTATCACAATCAATACTGTAGCCATACAACCTACTCCGACACCCATTCCCACACCAACTCCTATAGCTACTCCAACGCCTACTCCGTCTGCAACTCCCATCCCAACCCCAACTTCAACACCAAGTCCAACTCCCACAGCCACTCCAACACCTTCAAATATTGGCGGTCCGCAGTGTGGTAGCACATGTTTTACAAATCCTGATTGTCCGACCGGAATGTTGTGTTATATCAGTGCAGGTCAGACTTCTGGAGTATGCCGAAATCCAGCCTGTCAAACTGACACAGACTGCAGCTGCGACATTGTTACTGTCAACCCCACTCCAACACCAGTTCCAACTCCAACAATTATACCCGTAGTACCTACCGCAGGAACAACTTGGCCAACTGTTATGCTTATTGGTGCCGGTGGACTACTATTTATATTAGGACTGGCAGTTTTGTAATCTTCTAATTCCAGCAACCAAAAATTCAAGTAATGTAACTCTAAGTTAACGTTTCTATAAATCTTGGGAAATATTGATTTAGGTCAATTAACAAGCGATTCACAATAGAGAGAATTTTTTACCACACATTCAACATACGCTTTAATTTTATCGAAGTTATCATCCTGTTTAGGAATCAAAACCCATCGACCGTCATATTTCCACTGTGGCGGGTTTATAAGTAAGCCTTTTTTGTTTTTCTGCGGTTCATCCTGCGTAATACCAACAGATCGAATAACAATATCCTTTCCTGAAGTTCGTGCCACCAGCAATGCTTCACCAAGAAACATATCGGTGGTAGTTGCATCATCTATCGCTTTATACAGCAATTTCACTTTATTTAAATCAGTCCATGTTTGTTTTTCCAGTATTTTTTTCTTTAGCGATACCAACACTGCTTGTTGGCGCTTACCCCGGGAAAAATCTGTACCGTTTTCATCTTTAGCATACCGACTTCGCACATACTTTAATGCTTGTTCACCATTCATATGCTCAATACCTTTCGTAAAGGTAACTGTTTCATACCGGCATTTAAATTCCAAATCGCCTGCGCATTCATCATTTTCTTTTCCGGCAATTGGATATGACTCATCAGTAAAAGTATCCTGCACCTCAACATCTATTCCACCAACTACATCAATAATCTCTTTAAAACCTGAAAAGTCGATAAGCGCCACATAATGGATCGGAATACCTACGACTTCTTCAACGCTTGATTTGGCCAGTATCAAACCTCCACCTTTTGCTTTCTCTTCTCCATAATGATAAGCAGAATTAATCTTATCCTTAAGCGTTGGTATCCAGACATCCCGAGGTACGGAAATAAGTGCAATATCATGAGATTTAAGTCCGACACTTACCACCATAATTGTATCAGTCAAATCTCCACCTTCATGATTTGCACCTCCTATGCCGAGTATGACGATATTGGTTCGACCCTGATATTGTTTGAGCAAACTGGTATCATCACGCGCAATACTCCAAAGCCATTTTGGGGAAAGTTTATATTGGCCACTCAATTTATATAAGTAAACAATACCTACAATGAGGGCAACCAACATTATTCCTAGTAAGATTTTTAGACACCAGGCAAAGATCGGTAAAATTTGACGTTTACGTATGGGCATTTATTAAGAGGCGATAAAAACTATCTGGTTTGAGACTTGCCCCTCCCGGCAATACTCCATCAATATCAGGCTGCTTTGAATACTCTGCAACATTTTGATCGGTCACACTTCCGCCATAAATAACTTTTATTTGATGTTGCGCACGGGATTTTAACACTTTTGCGGTCCTGTTTGCATTTTCCGCAGGTTCTGGTTTACCCGTTCCAATGGCCCACACCGGTTCATACGCGATAAATTGACAAGCAGGCGAGAATGACTGATTTTCGTCCTGAACACAATATATAGGTTGTATATCATTCTCGATAAGCTGCTTCGCTTTTTTCTCAAGGCTGGTATCTGATTCGGCGAAATATTTTCTCCGCTCCGAATGACCTACTAAACAATATGACACTACTCCTTTTACTTGAGATGCACTAATCTCGCCAGTATATGCCCCGACTGAGTAGGAAGATATATTCTGTAACCCCAAAGTTATCGGAAGTGAAGTCGAATCAAGTAATTTTTTAAGGAGAAAAAGATGAATTGCCGAAGGACAAAGAATAATATTTGTATGGGAGTTTCTTTCCTGCCAAAGTTTTTTAAATTCATGTACCCAGGATTTTACTTCAGCCAATGTTTTATTACTTTTCCAATTCCCGATAACATAAAAAGCTTTTTTTCCCATGCAAGTTACTATTGTAACAAGTACGATCAACCAACACCAGTCCTTATTGAAAACTCAAGGCTGTTTTATAAATTTTGTGATCTCGGAAATAATACGAGTGGAACATTTGGAATCTCCAAAGTAAAAATTACCAAAGACTGCTGAGTGAGATAAGGGGGTGGTAATCTTTCGGCCATATTCAAGTCCTATAGCAGACTTAAGTGCAACAGCCCCGTCATTCATACCATATCTTCTGTTTACCAACCAATTAAAAACTTTGCCTACCGGACTTTGAGGCTTCGTTCCACCTATAAGAAGGTAATTAATTGACCGGCTCTGATGATACTTTTGGTTAAACTCTTGATAAAAATTACGATCAGTCAATTCCCAAAAAGCCTGGTGGGTATCACGTCTTCCAAACAATTTGAGAAAGTTTACAAAAAAGTCTGCGCCCAATCCGAGATTTGGCGTACCCACTAGAATTAGTTTATCAATAAAGTCCGTTCTAAAACGGCTACAATCGATACTATATAGTTCAGATTCCAAATAAGCTCTAACCACTAACCCTCCCAAACAATATGCAACTACACAAAGCTGCATGTCTTGATGCTGTGAATGAATGGAAATAATTTGTTCCCGTATGGAGTTAGAACAGGATTCAATAGTAGGACAACTGAGCGTGCCACAGGGATAGCTTGAAAAAAACACCTCGACATGATTTCTGGATAAGAAACCTGGCAAACTTTCAAAATCATTCAGAATCGCTTGTGGCACAAAATGAGTTCCATATTTGTATTCAAAACTTTTGTCCGCCACTCCCAAACGCTGATCTCTTCTCAAAATACTTGCCGATTTCAAACCATGAACTAAAATAGCTCCATAAGACTTTTTTTTCATATACACACATCTTTAATGATATGTGGATAGTCAGACTTAATAATTGACACGCCACGTTTCATAAATATCTTCATTAGATTAATGATCTCAATATCATTGAAATTTGTATTTGGTAAGCGAATAAAAACAGCACATGCCATCCTATCAGCCTCGTTTATCGTTTGGATACAAGAATCATCTATAACTCGATGATAAAGACTTATAATCTGTGCATTTGAATTATTCATCATGTTTGTTACCGTCCTTTGAATCCGTAATCTCATAAGCATTATGACAATTTCTACAAATGGCTTCGTCCATGATTGTTGAGCTAAATCTTTCCCTCGATCTCTCGGATACCCAAACATACGCACTTGATTTGCATCTACGGCTTCGATTTCTTTATCAATATTAGGATATATCGTTGAAAAAATAGTTTGTTCATATAACCCTTTGTGACTACTTAACTCAACTATTCTGCTACAAATTCCTGGGGATTTCAGTTCTATATCGAGCAAACACGGCCCATTCCACATATCAAGTACATTTTCAAGCTCTGGCGCTGTTTCTTTTGATAATGTTTTTCTTATTTCCTTTAAAGTTAAATCTTTTACCCATAGATTCCCTACTTCTGTCGTTACCGATAAATTATGTCTGAGTATAAGTTTTTTATCCTTGGTTTCCTGTACATCGAACTCAACACCATCAATATAAGACTGAGACAAGGCCGAAAGTATGGCTTGTATGCTATTATCAGAATAACTACTACTAAATCCCCGATGAGCAATATTAACTACTTGACCTAATTGTTTACGTCTCTCAACAAGACGATTAAAGTTTTTTATATTCATAATGTGCACGCAGCAGGTATTTCTGTAAATATAAAAAAGATACTACATCTGAGACAATGGAAAAAGTATTAAATATTTTCATGTTCATATATGACTACAGCTGCAGCAACAGACGCAATATGCGTGATAGATATATCTATATTTTTCATGATTATTCCCAGTCTATTTCGAACTACCGGTTTACCTGAATCAAGTGTATCTATGAAAACATCCAGCCATTGACCGGGTTTAATTACCCCTGCTTTAACAAGCGCCTCTTTAGCAGCGTATTTTCCCCCAATACTTTGAACATTCAACTTCTTTATCTCTTCTTTGTGAAAAACTTTATCCAGAAATGTAGGGGTATCTTCTAGAATTTTCGAGAAACGATCTAACTCAACTAAATCAATTCCTACATTCATTTTAAACATAATTGCTATTGCCTACTTTATCATGTATGAAATACAAAACACAGATCTTTTATCAGAGGCGTCGATTAGCATATGATATGATGAGGTTTCATGAAAGATAATCGTTTTACTTATATTGACAAACTCAATCCCGATCAAATCGCCGCAGTCCTCCACAGTGAAGGTCCAGCATTAATCTTAGCTGGAGCCGGTTCAGGAAAAACGCGGGTATTGACATATAAAGTCGTTCATCTCATTCAATCTCAACATATTGCTCCAGCACAAATTCTCATGGTGACATTTACCAATAAAGCTGCCAAAGAAATGAAGGAACGCATCCGAACACTTTTGGTAGATACGGATCCGTTGCATGAAGCTAAATCCGAACTGCCTTTCGCCGGCACTTTTCATGCGTTGTGTGTACGGCTCCTACACCGTTTTGGAAGCCTTATCGGAATTTCTGATAATTTTGTGATTTACGACACCACGGATCAAAAAGAGGTAATTAAAGAAGTCATGGATGCTCTAGACATCTCGCAGAAACAGTATCACCCCGGAAGCATCTTAAGCAGTATTTCTCAAGCCAAAAATGAACTCTTGACGCCCCAGGAATATCTTAATTTTGCCCGCGGCCATTTCCAGCAGATAGCCGGAAAAGTCTATATCCAATACCAGAAACTCTTAATGAAAAATCAAGCGCTCGATTTTGACGATTTACTCATGCAAACAGTTAAATTACTCCAAAATCAAAAACAAGTTCTTGATACGCTCCACTCTCAATATCAATATATTTTAGTTGATGAGTATCAGGATACTAACACCGCCCAATATACGCTGACGAAACTATTGGCAAAAAGATGGAAAAACATTTGTGTCGTCGGAGATGCCAGCCAATCAATTTACAGCTGGCGGGGAGCCAACTTTACTAATATTTTAGAGTTTAAAAAAGATTACCTTGGAGTAAAAGAATTTCACCTGGAACAAAACTATCGCTCTACCCAAACTATTCTTGATAGTGCCAATGCCGTCATCGCCCGAAATCGTACCCACCCGATTCTTAAGTTATGGACAAAAAACACCAAAGGCACCCCCGTCAAACTTTATTCAGCTGATAATGAACGGGATGAAGCGGTTTTTATTATTTCACAAATCTACGCCAAAAAAATTGATTATTCTGACGCGGCAATTCTGTATAGAACCAACGCCCAATCTCGTGTTATAGAAGAAGCACTTCTGCATGAAGGTATTGCTTATACCTTAATTGGCGGTGTTCGGTTCTATGAGCGTAAAGAAATTAAAGACCTCATGGCATATTTGCGCATGATCGTAAATAGTGAGGATAGCATAGCCAGGAAACGCGTTGAAAAAATTGGGAAAACCAAAGCTAAAATTTTTTATGAATATCTGCCAAAAATTTCTTCTTTATTGACAACACTCGAATTTTTGGAAAAAGTATTAGCAGTGACAAGTTACGAACATCTCTACGATCCTAAAAATGAAGAAGAATTGGCACGATTGGAAAATATCAAAGAGTTAAAAAGTGTGGCTACCAGTTTTCCACGTTTGTCCGATTTTTTAGAAAATGCTGCTCTCGTTGAAGCTGAATATAAGCCGATTGAGCCCTTCTCCAATAAGGAAAATCGGGTGACACTTATGACATTGCATGCTGCAAAAGGCCTGGAATTTCCGGCGGTATTTATGATTGGTATGGAAGAAGGGCTGTTTCCCCACAGTCGGAGTCTTATGGATCCTCAAGAACTCGAAGAAGAACGTCGCCTGTGTTATGTAGGCATGACCCGAGCTAAGGAATATTTATTTCTGACCCACGCCCGTAGACGTCTTTATTTCGGGACGCAATCATACAATGTCGTTTCCCGATTTATCGCTGATATACCCCAACATCTGATTGAATATAAAAATTAGTTTTAACGGTAGGGAGTAGCTATAGGCGCTTGAGTTGAGGTGGCATTGACTCCAGAGGGATTTGAAGCGGTTCGGGGCAACAGAGTTAAAATAAGCGTGCCTACGACAGCCAAAACTGCAAATAACATTTCAATAAACAGAGCTGCCCGCACCCAAAAACTTTTAGGATATTTAAACGATAAAATATCGGGAACAAGGCGCTCATCAACCGGCAGCCACGGATATTTTCTGTTCATAAATTCAATCGCTTTATGTTATTATTTACTTTAACATACTTTAGCAAATTTAAAAATGACAAAACTCCCATCTTTTAATAAATACGATAATAGCAGCTTCAAAGACATCAATAAATTATTAGACGCTGCTAAATATTTAGTGACATTTGATACAAGCTTAACGAATCTTCAAAAGGCAATAGATACTGTCAGTCAAAAAGTTAATCAGCATATTAAAGATTTAGAAACAGCACATCAAGATATACCATTTGACCAGTCGTTGAGTAAATTCAAAGATGAAGCTGAAAAAGAACTTAAAGAATTATATATAGTTAAAGCTCTAGATGATTTAAAAAAACTGCACTCAGTACGACTAATGTTTATGCTTATCGGGGATTGGAAACTCTTGACTCAAGAGTCACAAACCGCTACGATTAAATCAGAAATTGATAGACAATTTAAAGAGTTGGGAATTCAGTTACCAAAATAGATATGTTTCAGATCATAACTTTATTATTAGGATTAGTTGCAGTTATCGCGTTCGTATGGTTTATCGCTGGAAGCATTCCAGGAATTATTTTACTCGTTATGATGTTAAAGACAAAAGACAAACAGAAGAAAAAACAATATTTCAAATGGGTAAAAATCTGTCTTGGTGGTTTAGTGTTACTGATTTTAGTAGGTATAATCTATGCAATTTTTATTACTGTTAGCTCCATGTTAGGATACTCTCCCAAACTTCCCTCTAACTTACCCATTTTGCCCTCACAATAATACTTTCACTTTTTGATCTATAATAGATGCATGATACGTATCTTGAGTGACAGTGATAAACAAGACTATACAAAATTTGCCGTTCACCCTCTCCAATCGTGGGAATGGGGGGAATTTCGCCGTGGTACGGGGATTAAAGTCATCAGAATTGGCCTGTACGATAATAATAAGTTAACTTCTGCCCTCCAGCTCACCATTCATAAACTTCCCTTTTTACCTTTTTCGGTTGGCTATTTCCCCAAAGGAGCGTTGCCTGACACACAACTGCTCGAAGCACTGACCCAAGTTGGACGGGAAAATAAGTGTATATTTATAAAACTTGAACCAAATGTGACTACAGAAGATATTAAGATTAAAAAATATTCTTCTTCTCAATATTTCAATAGCTTAATATCTCAATATCCTGCCCTTCATTTTTCACCAAAACCCCTTTTTACCAAGTTTACCTTTTATATTGATTTGAACCAATCCGAAGAAGAACTACTTAAAAAAATGACGGGTAAAACCCGCTACAATATCCGCGTTGCCCAAAAACATGGCGTCACAATTCAAGAAGAAAACACTGATGAAGCATTTGCGGCTTATTTAAAGCTAACTCAAGAAACAACCAAACGCCAGGGATTTTATGCCCACAATGAAATGTACCATCGCGCCATGTGGCAGATTCTTAACCAACAACCCACAACTAACAACCTTACACCTATCGCCCGCCTGTTAACTGCTCGGTATCAAAACAAAATTCTGGTGACCTGGATCGTATTTTTATTTAAAGATATCCTCTATTATCCTTACGGAGCATCTTCAAGTGAGTTTAAACAAACTATGGCTTCAAATTTAATAATGTGGGAAGCAATACGCTGGGGAAAAAATCACGGCGCCAATATTTTTGACCTTTGGGGTACGCCGGGATCTGAACCAACGCCGACTGATCCTTACTACGGTTTTCATAAATTTAAGCTCGGCTATGGACCAAAATTAGTGGAGTTTGTGGGTACATATGACCTAGTGATTTATCCTGTTTATTATTGGTTATTCAATCTTGCAAATCGAGTTCGCTGGGGAATTTTGCGATTAATCAGTCATTAACTACATTAAGCTCACTGAAAAATTCCATAATGTATGAGCAAGTGTAGACGCGTAGACACTACGCGTCCGATCATAAATAAACCCGTTTGCAAAACCTAATACAAATACCAAAAATAAATAGCTTATAAGTTGAATACCCTGATAATGCAGTTTAAATAGACTTACACTCAAGTGTCCCAAACTAAAAAGCAGAGCACAATAAGAGTTAGCCAACCACCCCCGTTGAATACTTTTTTGCAACTGCCCCAAAATAAAACCCCGGTATAATACTTCTTCAGAAAAAGCTGTAGCAATTGAAACTCCCAGTACCAAAAGTAAAGAATTTGGTTGCAATAAATCGAATCGAAATTGCTGATGTCGAATAAGCGATACGATCAGGTTTTCCAAAACTAAGAACCCGCCAAATCCGCCCCCCCACACCACAATTAGTTTTTTATCCTTTGCTTCTAAGCCTAATGTACGTGTGTTTAGGCTATTGCGAAAGTATTGATATATTATAACCGGCAGAATAAACAGGAGCGGTTTAATCACTAATTCATCCAACCACTCCGGTTGAATTAAAAAATACCGATACATTGACCAGGCTATATTTATACCCAACCAGAAGAGCAGTAATTGCGAAATACTTAGTTGCTTAGATTTCACGTTGTTCACAAAACATTTGATATTCACATGATACACAAAGCCGGCTTCCGCTGCAGTTAAAGTGCGACCGCTCGATTTCAGAGGCAGCACTTAGTATTGATTCCCGTGCCTGATGAAGTTGCGCTTGAGATTTTTTCAGTGTAATTTTTTCCAAAGTTTCAAAATAATACAAACTTAAGTGAATTTGATTAACCGTTTTTTGAAAGGGCGGATAGGGAATAAGTGTTGCGGCAAGAGCATATATCGAAAGCTGTAAATTAGCGTCCAATTCACGTCTGGTGGGCATACGTCCCGTCTTATAATCGATTATTTCAATATTTCCATTTCCTAAATCGTCTACCCGATCGATTTTTCCGCCGATTTTTAACATTCTACCATTACCTGTTATAGGTACTGAAAAAGATTGTTCCAGCTGTAGAATTTGAGTTTGTGGACTAAATTCCTTTTTAATATAATCGTGCAGATACTTCTCTGCGCGAAGCTGCATTTGCCGTTCGTATTCTTTGTTCTGATAGCCTTCGCGAATCCAATTCTGATGTAAAAAACGAATCGCGTCTTGTTCTGTTACCGATTTTTTTTGTTGAACTAATTCATATACATTTTTAAGTGTAGCATGCATCGTTGAACCAAAGGCTAAAGCAGGGGAGGGGGGCGTAGCAATATTTAGAATGTACCTTAATTTATAATGAAGTGGACAAGTTCGAAACATTTCAATCTGCGAATATGACAAATAAGTAACAGCTATATGAGGATGGGTTCCCTCGGTGGGAGATACCTCGGGATTTCGCTGAGAGTCAACTTTTTTCCAATCCAGTAAAGACAACTGACTATCAACAAGATGAGGTGTAATCGCCTGCACTTTTTCACCCAAAGCCTCATAAACAAATGGGGAAACTTTTTTCTCACGTTTACCCTCTCCATAAAAGCGTGCGCTCGTCATAATAAGCAGATCTTTGGCCCGGGTCATTCCGACATAAAACAACCGGCGCTCCTCCTCTTCATGATAGTCACCTTGGGGCAATTCTTCTTTTATAAGATCAACCGGAATAGGAATTTGTTCACTTCTTTGTGTTGAAGGAAAACGCAAACTCACTAAATTAACTAAAAATACGATTCCGAACTCCAGTCCTTTAGCACTGTGTACGGTTAAAATGTTTACGGCATCGTTATCAGTCCAATCAGTATCTGAGGCTAAAGGCGACTCTCCCAGCTCCATAGCAATCGAAATCCAATCTAATACTTTTGCCACTGTCGCGTCTTCATGTCCGGCTTCATATGTTTTCAATTTATTAAAAAACTTCGTGATATTAAGAGCCTTTTTTTCATCAATGGGAAACTGGTATTTAAGAATTTTCGGCAGCATACCGCTGTCTTCAAGAAAATAAAAAAGTAATTGACCAGCGCTTTCTCTGCGCACAAGTTTTAAATGGCACTCAATCATTCCAATAATTTGTGAAAGGATAGTTTTTGTATCGTTGCCTACAGCGGGTACTTTAATATTAACGGTGGGACGCGTGCCTATGATGTGCTCACTCGCTTCATACAAAGTCAATCCGTATCGCTTAGACATATTCGTCATCAAAGTTAAATCCTTAGCTGATAGAGCAAAATACTCCATCATGAGTAGTTTTAAAAAAGCAACATTGTCTTCGAAATTATTAAGCACTTGTAAGTAAGCTATGAGTTCTTTTATTTCCGGTTGTTTGAATAAATGACCGGGACCTAAAAATTGGTAGGGTACACCAAGACGTTCAAAACTGCGGATAAAACTTTCGGCGTGAGAATTTGCTCGTACCAAAACCGCAAAATCCTTCCAAGAATATAAATTTTCACCCTGCTCATTTTTGACTTTTGACTTTTGACTTTTGATTTCCCGTACTACTGCCTCAGCTTCATTTTCTTGCCTGTCTAACTGCAAAAAAACCGGCTTCACTCCGCTATCTGTTCGCATACTGTGTAATTTTTTATTAACTTTTTCCTTCACTTCCAATCGATCCGGATTATTATGTTGGATTAAAGCGTAGGAAACATCCAATATGCTTTGGGTCGATCGGTAGTTTTCAGTTAGGACGATAACTTTGGCTTTGGGAAAATGCTTTCTAAATGCGACTATATTCGAAATAGCTGCTCCGCGAAATTTATAAACTGATTGATCATCATCCCCTACTACCGTTAAATTTTGTCTCTTTCCCGCTAGTAATTTCACAAGTTCATTTTGAGCTATATTTGTATCCTGAAATTCATCGACCAAAATAAATTTAAACAGGTCCTGGTATTTATTTAGAATATTTTCGCGCGTTCGAAAGAGGAGAAGGGTGTTACTGATCAAATCGGAAAAATCCATATAACCCTCTTTGATTTTCAAAATTTCATAAAACTCGTAAAGTCTTGCCATTTCGGTATATTTTTTTAGATCTAAAAATTCTGATGCAGAATTTTTATCCTGAGACAAGGAAGGCACCATCTGGTTCTTCCCGAAGTCGATGGATTTTCCGGTTTGTTCTTTCACCCAATTCGTATATTGCGCGGGTGTAACATCTTCATCTTTTAGTCTCGAAAAGTGGTTTAACATGCCGCTTATAAATTTGTTGGGATTACCCAAGGGGCGAAAATATTCCAAGTCTAGGGTAAAAACACGCTGGCGAAACATCATAGTTGACTCAGCTTCAGAAATTAATTTGAATCCGGGATTTAATCCAATTTGGATCGCCTCAGCTTTGAGTATTCGATCGCAAAATGCATGAAAAGTAGAAATCCACATACTCGTAAATCCATAGGGCATAATCTCATCGACTCGAGATTCCATTTCTCGAGCAGCTTTTTCCGTAAACGTGAGCGCAAGAATTTCTTCAGGTCTGGCTAAGTTTTTGGCAACAATATGTTTAATTCTTTCGGTAACTACAGTAGTTTTACCGGTACCAGCTCCAGCTATAATAAGCAGCGGTCCTGTTTCAAATTCCACCGCTTTCTTTTGTTGTTCATTTAACTTTTTTTCGCTGTTAGAAGAAGTCATGATGAAGTTGATTATACCTTACTCAAGAAGTGTGTTTAGAAAATCTGGAAATTGTTTGTATGATTGAATTAATTTATGGCTCTTCGGGAAGGTTGGGAATTTGGAAGTTCGGCACAGTCATTTTGTTGGTCGGACTTTTGGGCATCATTAAAGGACTTGGAGCTTGCGGCATACCCATCATTTGACCCAGGTATGGCATAACGAGAGGCAACACTTCAACTTTGGCATTTGCCAAAATATCATCAAACTCAACAACGCTTGTAGGAATTACGGCAACAGGCGCGCTGTTAAAATTGGAAAGTTCAATTGATCCTACTTTAGTCAGCTGTCCCGGAACTTTTGGTTTGAATAAACTCTCAATTTTATCAGTCGAATTTTTAAATATTGTATTAATTGACGGGTCATCCTTGGCTGATTCAGCCAGTCCATCTTTGAGGGCTTCAGCTGGAATTTCCGGAAGCGATAAAGTGATCACTGCAATATACCCATCTTTGACATAAAACTCTACAAGATCACTGTCCCAATTGTTCACGGCGTTAACTACCTTTATGAGTCCATTAATCTGAGAAACCTTCACATCAATATCCATATTTTTGAGTGATTCCAAAGCTGCGATTAATTTAACTTTGTCCAAACCAATCGTGACCCGTTGATAATTTTTGTCTTTATATGCAGTACTGCGGTCAAATTTGCGTATGATGACAGATTCCTGCAATTTCTTACCAAATTCTTCAAATTGTTTTTTAGTTTTTTCTATTCCTGCTGCGGGACTTTCCTTGGTAGATTTAGTCTTATCCTTAGTGTCAGGAATCAAAATATGAACTGATTTCTGCCCTTTGAGTACCGGATAGACCAGTTGGTAAGTTTTCATGTACGACAGTGTCGAGAGTTCGCCAATAACTTTATCAATATTGGAGTATGACATATCTACATACATATCCGTCTTGTTGACTTTCAGTCCGAGGGTAATATCCTCATCGGGTTTATTATCAATGTCATTAATGGCAACTTTTAACTGGGATAATTTTTTCTCATCATCATGTAAATCTCCCGATAAAACAAACTTACCGTTGTCTGAACGTGCCTCCAGTGAAGCGGACTTGGCTTCTGAGGTTTTTTTGATCGCATCCGTCAGTAGTTTTTTGGGATCGACCAGCAAGTATTTGGCTGATACTGCCCCAACTGCGGCAAGAATCAAAATTATCACAATCATCCCAATCAGCTTGCTGTTTGGCTTCGAAGCTTTTGTAGAAGTACCGGTTGCGGGTATAGATTCTTTTGATGTCTCCGAACTAGCTGTATCAGTTTTCATAATGAATTAATCGTAAATTTTATCATACGTGTCAAATTATAGCGTGTCAAGGTATCATATCAGCATATTTCCCTGCAGCTGTACATGGGATGCAGGTACGGAAAACGGGACGCACTTGGGTAAATAATTTGGCGGAATATTTATAGAATCATCCATATAGATCGCATTTTTTTTGCCCACATCTTCTGCGAGTTTTGAGGCAATATTGACCGGACTTCCGGCAATTTCTTTGATAGACTTAGAGATCGGAAATAAAAACACTTCTCCCCCCGACATGCCAAACGTTGCCGAAAAGTCGGTATCTTCAAGTTTTGCTTTCAAACTCATGGCAAATTCAATTAAGTTTTTAATTTCGTTACATATAAATATTCCCAAACTTCCGTTTGATTTGATTTTAGTGATATTTTCATTTTGCAGCTGTTTATTGATGAGTGAGTTGGCGATAACCCAATCAGTCAGCTGATCTAAAAGTAACTTACGGCGTCGGTGCCGAATTTTGAAAAGTAGCACATTAGTTTGAACTGAGTAGTTTTTTTTAATTTCTGCTACAACCGCGGGATCTGCGAGAGGCGATCGTGTCAGATAATCAAAAAAATTTTGGTCAAATGGATGAGGATAACGCGTATCCGAATCTTTTACACCGGAAATATTTAAATGTTCGTAATTTACCCGATATACAGGTATTTTAAAACGCAAATCTGCCCGAAGCGACAGGGCAGAAGCATGTGACAAATGAAGTTTTTCCTTAAGCGGCAGACTTACTACAACTTCTCCGCCTTCAGTATAATTTTCTGCGACGTCTTCAATGAAATCTGCTTCATCGCCAAACAATCCGCCACCGATATCAATATATTCTCCGGTATGTATCCCTAACCCCACTTTGACTGATAAGTGATTGATTTCCTGCTGTGCCGAAAGCATCTGTTCCAATACACTTTGCGGTGAAATACCTGACCCATAAAACATTTCCGTATTGTCTGCAATCCACATCCCAATTGCTCTACCGCCAATTTTTTTCCCATAGGCAAATATAATTTCCTTCGGCTGACTCACCAGCTGCAGTACTTCCAAAAGCGTTTTCTCAAGGGACAGTCGGCTTAAACCAGCTGAATCCGAACTGACCGCAGTTCCATATATCGTATAAGGCTTAAGAAGCTTACGGTGCATTTCACGACTTCTCTGGCCAGTCGCCCAGCGTAAAATAAGGTCTACCGGAATAGTACCGGCAATGTCTTGAGATAAATCTGCAAGAGCGGGCAAGATGCGTTTAGCCATAAATTTTACGACTTTTTCTTGGGTAAAACTCGTGGAGTAGAAAAAAATAAAAGGTACATTATCTCTAATATCCCGACCGTTTGTAAAATTAAAAATGCAATAAACCAGGATTTTTGCTCATTACGAGCAGCGCGGTATAAGACTAAACCTTTCCAGATCATCGACCACCCTACAAGTACCGTAAGAGTCGGGAAAAATTGAATGGGTAATTGACGAGAAAAATTATAAGTGTGAAAAAACCACGGCATATGTTTGTTACTGATTTGATAATACTCCAACAGTGGCAGATTCATCAAGCGACTGGGTTGATTTGAGTTTTTGTCCAAAAATGGTAAAACTTTGGGTAACCTGATGAAGTTGATTAAACGCATTAATCAAATGTTTCCCTAACAATCCTAAATTTCCATCTACTTTTTCATAATCTATAATCATGGCTCTGAGTATTTGAAATACTTCGCGCGATTTTTGTTCCACTTGTTTCCCGGCAAACGATAATAAAATTATCTGTAAATGCGCATACAGTGTAGTAGGGGACACAGGGTAGACACGGCATTTTTTGGCAAAACTTGTCACTTGGGGCAGTTGGATCACTTCGTAAAATACGGCTTCACTGGGAACGTACATCAGGGCAAAATCCAGTGTCTTTTCCTGAGGCAGTATATATTTCTGCGCGATCGATTGGATATGGTTTTTGACATCGCGAATAAGCTCTTTGGTAATTTGCTCTTTTAAATCTTTAGTCTCGGCATTGACAAGCTTGAGATAATTTTCCAAGGGAAATTTCGCATCAATCGGTAAAATACCTGCTTCAGTTTTTATAGCCACATCGACTCTCACCCCTGATTTGAAGGCATATTGCAGTTGATAGGAATTTTTGGGAAACATTTGTCCGATTAAATCTGTCAAAACTTCCTCACCGATATTGCCACGGAGTTTGGGACTTTTTAAGAAATCCTGCAGGTCACGCATATTACGACCAATTTCCGAAAATTCACCAATATTTTTCTGAACTTGTCCAATGATCCGAGCTGCATTGTCTAATCGCTCGTTAAGTGTTCTGGTTTGTTCGCGAATTTCATTTGTTTGGGCAATCGATCGGGAATCAAAAGACTTAAGAAATGTAGAAATGACTTCATCCGGTTTAGTTAACTCTTGAGACTGTTTGATCCATTGACGAATAAGAAGGCCTAATATCAGAAATCCGCCTATAAGACTTATTAAGATAATCCAAAATTCATTTGGCATGAAGAGTTTTACTTTATTGTAACACTGGACCTATTTTCTTACAATTAAAATATAGTTATACCCTCCGCATTTTAAAATGCTCCGGGCATAACGCATTCTATATTGATCCCGATTTAATCGGGATCAAGTAAGAATAGTATATTATGACTCAAATTCGTTATCGATCCGACAACTCAATTTTTTTAATAGTAGGATTACTTTTTTTTGGCTTGTTAATTGCCTTAATAATTTTTGTTCCTCCCAAGTCTCTCGTTTCAAAAATCTGTTTTTTAAGTTTTGTGCTTGCCACTATTTTTTGTTTGGTCAGCTATATTGGACGCATGTATCTTCGAAGTATACTATTGGGTTTAAGTGTGATGGCGTATGCACTACTTAGAATAGTAGGTTTTAAACACTGGCTCATAGGTATCGCCTTATTTTCTTTAGGGTTAACTATAGAAATTTTTTTGCGTAAACGCCGCCGGTATCATTGATATAGTAGAATAGACACATGTCGAAGCAAAAATTTTATATTACCAGTGCCATTCCTTATGTCAACGCCGCACCGCACATTGGTCATGCTCAAGAATTTGTGTATGCCGATACTTACCGCCGGTATCAAAAACTTTTGGGGAAAAATGTACTTTATTTATGCGGAGCGGATGAAAACGCGTTGAAAATTTTCCAGGCTGCGCAAATTGCTAAACAAAAGCCCAAAGAGTTTACAGATATCCATAATCATGAATTTTTGGAGTTAGCCAAACAGCTCAACGTTCAATTTGATGTCTGGCAAAGAGGCACAGACCCAATCCATCACCTGCCAGCTTCCCAAAAACTGTGGGAGCTGTGCGCAAATAATGGTGATATTTATAAAAAATCCTACACGGGACTGTATTGTGTGGGGTGTGAAATGTTTTATACACAAGACGAATTAAACGAAAAAGGGGAGTGCTTCGAACATCCGGGAAAAAAGCTTGACGTAGTCTCTGAAGAAAATTATTTTTTTCGTCTTTCAAAGTACCAATCATTCTTAGAAAATTTAATCACCATTGACAAACTTAAGATCACTCCTGCCGTCCGGAAGAATGAAGTTCTTGCTTTTATCAAACGCGGTCTTGAAGACTTCTCTATCTCGCGAAGCAAAGAGCGGGCGCGCGGATGGGGCATACCAGTCCCAGGTGATGCCAATCAAATCATGTACGTCTGGTTTGACGCTTTAAATATTTATCAGAGCGGTATTGGATTCGGGTGGGATGAAGAAAAATATGCAAACTGGTCGCCGCAAGATCTTATGGTAATTGGTAAAGGTATCACCCGCTTCCATGCCATATACTGGCCTGCCATCCTCCAATCAGCCGGACTTAATATACCGAAACAACTGTTTGTCCATGGTTATTTAACAGTTGACGGACAAAAAATGTCCAAAACACTAGGTAACGTCGTTGATCCAATTTCCGTAGTTAAGAAATTTGGCACTGATGCCACCCGCTACTATTTACTGCGCGAAATTCCCAGTACCAGTGATGGAGATTTTTCACAGCGTCGGTTCAAAGAAGTTTACAACGCTGATTTAGCAAATGGATTAGGCAACTTAGTATCACGTGTAGCAAAACTATGCGAAAATATTTCTATATCACCGGCTAAAAAAATAGAGTTGGCACACGAATATGTTAAAGAAGTCGAATCCTTCCATTTTGACTGGGTACTTACATTTTTGTGGGATCGAATTAAAATTGTCGATAAATATATTAACGATCAAGAGCCCTGGAAAATCACAGATCAGGCAAAATTAACTGTTGTCTTAAATCATGCCTCAGCGGAAATTAGAGAGATTGTTTACCATCTGCAACCTTTTTTACCCGAAACCGCGGAAAAAATTCTCTCCCAATTTTCCGCTATACACATCACACCACAAAAACCGCTCTTCCCCCGACTTATGTAAAATATAATAGGGGAGACTTATGTATTTAATTGACACACATTGCCATCTCAATTTCCAGGCCTTTGACAATCAAGTTCCTGATATTGTGCGACGCGCTAAAAGGACCAATGTTGGAAAAATTATTATTCCCGGAACTGATATCGAGTCAAGTAAAAAAGCTGTCAAAATAGCTCAAACCTATGATAATTGCTGGGCAGCGGTTGGCATACATCCGCATCATGCACAAGATCCGAATCTGGTCATAAATAACGAACTGCGACATCAACTAGAAGAATTGCTGTCCCAAAATAGGGTAGTGGCTATAGGGGAGATCGGTTTGGATAATTATCTTTATACCAAAACTAAGTATAACGACAGTAATAATTCTCAGGAAACTAAGCTCAAACAGAAAGAACTTCTTAAGATGCAGCTCGATCTGGCAGTTATCCACAATGTGCCGGCAATACTACATTGTCGCGAGGCTTATGATGAGATGACACAAACTATATCAAATAATTCCCGCATCCGTGAAAACCTACACGGAGTCTTCCACTGCTTCACCGGTAGCACCCGAAACCTGCAAGTGATAATTGCTATGGGATATTATGTGGGATTTGACGGCAACATCACCTATTCTCGCTCCTACTCTACCCTAGTCAGTTGTGCCCCGTTAGACCGAATACTTTTGGAAACGGATTCACCCTATTTAACACCCCATCCATTTCGGGGCCAGCGTAACGAACCAAAACATCTAAATATAGTGGCCGAAACCATAGCTAAATATCGTACCACTTCCTCGTCTGAAATTGCTGCTGCAACGACCAAAAACGCGGAAAAACTGTTTAATATTTGAGTTTCTCTCAAACTGACTTTGACTTAGTTTTTGTTCACTGGTACACTTAAATTATGTTGGATGCGACCCAAATCACCGCTTTACAGCAATATTTTAAGACACAAGAAAAAATCATCGCCGTCTATTTATACGGATCATTTGCTCGTGGAACAAACAATGCTCTAAGCGATATCGATCTGGCAGTAATGCTAAGATCTATTGATGCTACCACTTCCCAATTTCATTTGAATGTAATTGGCGAAATAAATCAAATTCTACAAACTGATGCAATAGATGTACAAATTCTTTCTCCTCAATCCCCACCTGTATTGACATTATCCATGTTAAAAGGACAGTTAATTTACTGCAGTAATCCAATCATCAGAGTTAGCATTGAGTCACAAATTTTATCTCGGTATCAAGATTACCAACCATTTTTAAATGTTCAACTTGAAGCGATGAAAAATCGTTTCCGGAAAGGTACCTATGCCGGTGGATAATTCGACTTTGCAGTCAAAACTGCAGCAATTAGAAGAATACTTATCGGATGTAAAGAAACTGCGCAGTCGCGGTGAAGCTGAATTTGTTGAACGCTCTGATACTGAAGTATTGGCCGAACGGCATATAGAAAAAGCTTGTCAAGCGGTACTTGATATCGCAAATCATATAATTGCTGAACAGGGACTCGGGCAACCGACTATGTATCGGGACTTAGGCTATATATTGGCTAAGGCCAATATAATAACCAATGAACTAGCTGCGAAATTAGAAAAAATCGCTAAATTCAGAAATCGCCTGGTCCATGAATACGCGCATCTTGATGCCAAAATTATATATCAAATAGTCCATAACGACATTGAAGATCTCGTTGAATTTGCTACTCAAATACACAAATATTTCTCAGATACGAATGAAGTATAAATTTCAGAATGTTTTCTTTATTGTACGTTTTTACCCAGATACTTCCGCGTGAGGTATTATTTGGTGAGTAATGTCCTTTTCCTGGATTCTTAAACACTTTTTGGTGTTTCAGTATCTTAAGCTAATGTAAAAAAATTATTTTTTCTTAATAAGTCGCGGGTATATTTGTTCCACGGAATTTTTTGCCTCTGCTATAACAGCATCTGCTTTAGTCATCAAATCACTAGCTTGATCCCTGAGGTCTTTAGCCTTTCGTCTCAATAAATCTGCACTATTACTGCTTTCCTGATAACTTTTCATCATCTCAAGTTCATCCGGAGTAAATTTCATTACCTCAAGGGCTTTTTTGAGCATAAGTTGCTCCCGACTACATTTAAGGTCCGGAGTTTTAACAGTAATAATAATTTCATAAATATCTGCTATATTGGGAGCATAATTAAATTCACCCTGCCGACCTTCTCCACGTAAATTTCCAACTTCACTCATAAGTCGAACAATATACTCTCCTGTAAATCCTTCGAAACCAAGAGACTCAATATCACCATCCCGATATGCGTTGTGTCCATTTAATCCATGTCCTTCTTTTTTATGATGGACAATAGTATAAATCATACTCCCAGTTTCTACACCCTCGACGCTTTGGGCGTATTTTTGGGTTCGTATAAATAGCGCTGCTTCAACAGGAAAATAACTTAAAACTTCCGCCAGTTCAGAACTGATGCCCGGGACAGCATCCTTTATCTGGATAATCAGACTGTTTCGCGGATCTTCAGATTGATTTGGCTCTTGGGGTACCGGACTCCAATCATCACTGTTTTCCAAGAATTCATAAGCCGACTCGGCACTAACATAGTTACCCCCCCAGGCTGTACCACTTAGCTTACCTTT
>JAHFKJ010000013.1:0-1016 GCA_023245415.1 Candidatus Gottesmanbacteria bacterium
GGACGGACACAAATAAAATAAAACTAGTTAAAGCTAAAATTATCACGTCTAAATTGACACTTCTCGCCATAAACACTTGTACAGGAAATGAAGATCCTATGTAGAGGAAAAAAATACCGCATGGCCTATATAGTAAATCAATCGTGTTAAGCGTAGCCCGTAAACATACAAAAGCAAAAAGAGAAGCCAGGCCTACTACAATCTGAATACTAACCAAAGGACTTATACCAAATATCATTAAAGATCGAGCGATAAGAAATCCTAAAGGTGGATGATAAGCATAAAAAAATGCGTCTAAGGAAGGCAATGCTTTAGTCCACCAGACTTCTTGCGTCATAGTAATTTGCGATAATGCATCGTAACCAACTGCAACCCCAATAAAACGCATAAACAATTGTACGCGTAAAAAAATAAACAAGATCAACATCATTCGCTCAAGAACCACATAACGTTGGTCAGAAGTTATTTGTGTCATATATTCAGCCAGGTCTACTATACTAACGGCAACCTTCTTTTGAAACAACGGTATTTCAATCTAACGTAGGTTTGCAGATAGTATGAAGTATAATATCGCAGTGAATTTATCTACTTCTCAAAAAACAGTTCTTTTTATTTTAGATGATTTTCATATTGGAGGTTTGGCTTCTTTTGTAAATCTCTACACGCACAATCTAAATTGCTCAGGATATCGAACCATTGTTATGGGCGAGGTTGGAGATTCATTGAAAGATTCGGAATATTTCAAAAAATGTGAAGTCATTTCACTTCCTCTTAGCCCATGGACTGAAAATCATTCAAACCTACTAACTTATTTTTTATACAGAATTCATTTTTTTTTAAAATTCGCCCGCGGGTATGCCAACATTAATCGCAAAGTCAAAATTGACGCAGTTCATTTTAATATGACTTGGAGTCCACTTTCGATACTGTTATTATCCCCGACAGTATTTAGAATTCCAAGAGTCATCACATTTTACGGAGACTTTGGATTAGAACACAGAAGTAGAGTAGGGGAG
>JAHFKJ010000013.1:1026-39875 GCA_023245415.1 Candidatus Gottesmanbacteria bacterium
ATAAATAAAATTAAACGAAATTTAAAAGTTGTTGGCCTAACATTTGTTCAATGGGTTACACTTTTTTTAAGTACGAAAGTTATTGTTTTCAGTAAGTATGCACAAAATCATGTTTGGCAACGGTTCAAAATATCTAACGATAAAACGATTTTAATCCCTGGAACAATAGATAAAAACATACAATTTGCTAGTTTGAAACTTAGGATAAAAAAAAGAAGCAATAAATTTACACTTCTCAATATTTCACGTTTCGAAAATAGAAAAGGTCATGATATTTTGCTTTATGCTGTCGATTTGCTTTTGAAAAGAGGACTTAATGTTCAACTCATCATTCGTGGCCCCATAAGTGGAGAAATTATATCCGTTTTAAAAATTTATGAGTCCCTTAACCTTAAAAACCATATTTCGATACTCTATTCAGTAACGGAAAAAGAAAGACTTGAGCTTATGAAAACTGCAGATTTGTTCGTAATGCCGTCGCGAGAACTTGAAACTTTTGGATTAACTATTGTCGAATCCTTGGCTTGCGGTACACCAGTAGTAGGCACACCAGTAGGAGCTATACCCGAAATACTTTCTCTAGTTAATAAACACCTCATTGCGAAATCATCCAGTCCTACAGATTTGGCAAACGCTATTTTTTGGTATATGAACCAAAATGTACGTCAAAGACGAAAAATTGCAAAGAAATGCCAGAAAGTGATACTTAAACATTTTGAACAATCGTTGATAGTTAATAAGCTGAAACATATTTATAAACTATAAATATCATTTTTCATATTATTAGTTTTACAAAAAAATTCCCATGAGAACTAAGAATAAAAAATTGGGACTTTTGATTTTAACTATTTTTGCAGAAGCTTATTTGATAGCAAACATTGTAGGTATACAAACAAATATATTGTATCTGAATGGAAATTGGGAAAGCCAAAAAATGTTGCTAGCAAAAGGCGTTATTGGATCTGTTTCCTACTTTGTAACTCTACCCGCATTAGCTGGAAATCAATTAGATTTAGGAGCTTGGAACGGCTATCAAGAGATTGTACTGAAAAAAAAAGTTTCTCCTATAAAAATTCAGTTTAAATTTTATTTAGAACAAAATACGTATCTAGATTTTCTGTATAACGGTAACGATATAAATTTTTCAGGCATACGCCTAAGCAGTAGTGAAAAGTACCCAAACATTTCATATGATGTAGATTTTTCGGGTAAATTTATATCTCAATCAGCATTAACTAATACGCTCTTGAAGGCGAACTACTGGCACTCATTTCAATTAATAAAAGCGGGTCAAATTTATAATATATCTTTAGACAACAGACTGCTTTATGAAGGAAACCATTATAAAGATAGTCAATTACTAGGCTTTCGTGGCAGCGCAAAACATTCATATGTTGACAATATAACAATTACACAGGCTGACAATTCGGTTTTTTTTGAATCTTTTGAAAATAATCAAGTTAGAATTGTAATATTTACTATTTTAATTGTGGTTTTTATGACAGCCGCTTATCTCGGGTACATATTACGAAGAGCTCACTTAACGACTGGTTATTCAACATCTCAGTTTATTCGAACACATTTTATATTTATAGTCTGTTTAATTATTTTTAACCTCATAAACATGCGTTTGGCTACTTGGTATCCTGATAACCCGGATAATATTAATTGGTATGGTTTTGAATCTAACATGGACAATAAAAGTACTGTTCTTAGTACAATTCATTACGCCTACTCTAAAGAAAAATTACCAAACGTAAATAGAATTCTGTTTTTGGGCACTTCCCAAACATGGGGAGCAGGAGCTTCATACGAAAGCAATACACTTGTCCAACAGTTTAGTAAAAAACTTTCTTCTCAGAAGAATAACCATCAGGAATACCAGGTTATTAACGCAGGAATTTCAGGGTCTACAGCGACTGAACTTTTTGATTTTTATTCAAAGGAATGGATTTTTATGCATCCAAATACAGTAATACTTAATTTATCTAACAACGACACAAATTATATATTATTTAGACAAATTTTAGATAAATTTGCCCATCTTAATAAAACGATGGGTATAACCACAGTATTTATTCTTGAACCGAACAGCGTCGAGGTTACCAACGAAAATCTAACTAAAAATCATTTAATAATGCAGGATATTGCCTTGAAATACACAATACCTGTAGTAAATATGCATGAGGAATTATCCAAATACTCAAATCAAGGATTCCTCTGGTGGGACAGCGTGCATCTTACCGATTATGGACAAGATCAATTTGCCGAGATTTTATTTAAATCTATGCCATGGTGATATCAATTAGTTATTTAACAAATGTTTCAAACAAGTATAAACTGAGGTAGAATTCCTAAAATGTTTCCCTATTAATACATCTCATGGACATGCCAATTATAATCCCATGAATGATTCGTAGTGCTTCACCTACAGAATAACCAATTTCAGTAACTAGTAATAAAATATTAAAGTCAGATTTTCCCTTAATCAATTTTTTGATATGAAATTTTATTCCTTCAGAATAGAGTCTATTCCATACATTAATTAGAAAAAGTTTAATTAAATTGAAATCATTTGAATGAATATAATATGTCATATATGCAAATTCTCCCGCAGTGTATTTTCCTTGTAATATTCTATACTCATGTTGAGTTAACCAACGATTATGATAATTAATAACCGATGGTTCAAAAGCTAATGTGAATTTGCTGCGTAAAATTCTGTATATAATCTCGCCGTCTTCACCCCCTGCAATACCTAAATTTCCTGGTCCAAGCCATTCTTTGAAACCTCCAATAGTCTTGAATATTTTCTTTCGAAGACTCATGTTGCTTCCTAAACCGAGGACTTGGTGATGAATAATATACGGATCTTTCACAACATTCTGTATATTTTGATAAAAAATAGAAGGGCAAATTAATTTATGATGCGCTTCAGGATGATAGGGTAAAATTGAACCAAATACGCCATCAACTTGAGCGTTAGTAGATAAAAATGTATTGATTTTAAATAACCAATTTTTCGATACAAGGTTATCATCATCAATAAAACTATAAATATCTCCTTTTGATTTTTTAATTGCAGTATTAATTGTTTTTGTTTTTCCCACGCGATGATCTTTAAAATAGATAAGATTGAAATAATTGTATTTTCGAACAACTTCTTGAGTTAAGTCATTATTGCTTTGATCACCAATGATAATTTCGAAATCTTTAAAAGAGTTTTTAAATAAAGACTGCAAACATCTATCAATATGGAATTGTCTATTTTTTGTACTAATAATTACGGATATCATAAAAAAATTATGAACTATTGAAAGAGAACTTCAATCTTTACTTCGCAAAGTAACTTAACTTACTATCTTCTAAGATCTTAAGTAGTTCCTTTAAGTAGTCTGTTCTGTCTGGACTAATTATTAAGAAATTTGTTTTATTTGAACAATAGTCACTATCTTTGGTTTCTAAATAACAGTTCTTCCACTCAGTTGAGCCTATATATATATAATTCGCATAGTCGTAGGGTTTTTTTGCATTTAAAAAATCACTGTTATAAATATAAAGCACCAGCAATAAGATCAAGAGTGTCCAACGTAATTTTAATTTCTGTACATACCACGTTGCAATATAAATTCCAAAATAGAGTGGTAATTGGTGTGTGATATAGCGGGTCAAATATGCATGTTCAATCCCTGATGACCAACGTTGAAAAACTACGAAAATGGCAAACATATAACTATAGAGAAATAAACAAATAACGGGGTAATACTGGGAGAATTTTATATCTCTACTAAGCAAAAAACAGACATAACCAAAGTACACTATTGAAATTATAAAAACAACTGGGCTCAATATTTCCATCGATTGCCAGCCAAGTACGCTATTTATTTGTAAATAAATGCTTTGAATAAAAAACGAAAGGGGAGGCAAAGTATAAATTTTAACAAGAGAAAAATTGTAATTTATGAAGTATCCCCCAATAAAACTTAACATGATTAGCACACACACCCAATACATAAGAGATTGTTTACGATGAGATGTATGTAGAGCTTCATATAAAAAGAAAATGCCAGTAAATAAAACCAAATATAACCCTTGGAGTGAAGAAAATGTACTCAAAAAGGTAATTCCAATTAATAACAAGTTTCGTTTATTAGTTGATTCATGTGTGTATAAATTAAGACCAATTAAAAATAAAAAAACTGGGAGAACAAAAGTTAATTGAAACCCGTGCAGCAAATTACCTGATTGCTGTAATGTTAGAAATAAAAACCCGATATAAGCATCTAGTACCGAAATTGAGTGTGTAAGTCTGTACTTAAGTCGAAACGCAAGCAAACAAGAACATTGCAGAAGACCTACAGTTACTAATGATTCGAATCGTGTGTTCCATTGAGACAATATTGCTAAAATTTTTATAATCACCAGTCCAACTCCTATTCGATGCGCATTCTGCTGATATAAAAAAACTTTGAAATAATCTTTTTCACTTACTATTGCATGCAACACATCTAAATGATCCCAAGAAACAAAGTTAGTAGTATAATTTAAAATAAAAGAATAAAGTCGCAAAGTTAGGCAGACGTACAGAAACAAAAGAATTACAGGAGTAAAATATTTATATTTTAGTAAAAATTTTATTATAAAATATTTCATTTATTTCACAATTTTTCCTTTAGTATTTCTTCTAAGTTTTTGGAGATAATTTCATTTCCTTCGGGAGTAACATGACATTCATCAATGAATATTGATTCTTGTTCATTATCAAATATTGCTGTTAGATCATAAAAATTTTTGAGATGTGTTTTCTTTATCCTATCGGTAATGAGGATGTACATGAGCTCTGGATTATTGGGATTGTAGTGATTTATTCTTTTTTCGTCATTCGTTCTGATTTTTTTTGTGAACAGAAGAGGTTGCCAAACCAATATATACTTAAACCCATACGTTTGAGATAATGCATCAATAACTTTTACGTTTTGTTCATAATTACCGATTACCCGATCAACAAAGGTGTCATTCTCTATCTGTGGAACTTGTAAATTTATTTCTGATTTCGTTGTTTTACCTAAAAGATTTTCGATAATTTTTTGTGTGTAATAATAAAGCTTAATATATTTAGGGCTATAGTTCTTAATAAGCATAAGTAAATCGCTATTAAACAAACTTAAGTTTGTTGGACTTTCTCTTTGAAAAAATTGCCACATATTACCCATTTTAAATTTTATACCCTCTTCATAAAATACTGAATAAGTACTCAACCCATGCTTCAAATCAAAAAATAAATCGTTACAACCATCATAGAAGATGATTATGCTGGGTTTTTTACCTTCTTTAAGTACTTGTGTAAGATACACTAACTCTTGATTACTATTAAATGCAATCTGCCCAAAATTAGTAACACTATAAATATGAGACGCAGTATTTAGATTTTTTGCCAATAATGAAGATATAGTTTCATTATCTGAAGTATAAACTCCCCACAAAGTTGATCCTCCAAACATAAAAACTTGAGTTTCATTCTCTAAATAGCCATGACTATTAAACATAGTTTCTCTTATTCTTTCCTGAGTAATGTGTACATGCTCTTTTTGCATAGGACGCGGAAGCCAACCAAGTAAGGGGTGATAATCAGCATATATCCATGCACTTTCTTCGAATCGCCAGCGGTTTTTTGAATTACGCAGATACCAATTCTCCGAAATTTGTCGTTTTAAGTAGAGATTATCTTGATATTTATAATAAAGGTATCGTCCCAATGAAACTAATTGCAATAATAACTCTATGATAAAAAGAAGTTTTAAAACATTTACCCCAAACTTAACACCTATTGACATGATTTTCCCACAATCTGATTAAGCATTATAAAACACAACCATTTTCCAAAGTAAGTATCCGGTCGCAGTTTTTTCGTATGTACTCCAACCAATGAGATGCTATTACAATTGTTTTTCCCTGTTCAAAATAGTCTTGAATTTTAGCATTCGATTTTTGTTGAAATTTAACATCTCCAGTATTTAACCCTTCATCAAGAATAAGAACAGCTGGATCAGCATGGACAGCAATAGAAAATCCTAATCTTAATTTCATTCCCTCGGAATAAATAAACAAAGAAGCGTCTATAAATTGACCGATGTCTGCGAAAGCGATGATCGAATCTAATTTGCATTCTATTTCTTTTTTATTCATTCCTAAAAGCATCCCATTTAAATAAATGTTGTCTATCCCAGTCAAATCTGGGTGAAATCCAGCTTCTAAGTCAATTAAAGACACAACCTTACCGTAAGTTATAACAGTACCTGAAGTTGGAGAAGTGATACCGGAAATAATTTTCAAAAGTGTGGTTTTGCCGCTGCCGTTAGGGCCGATGATGCCGATTTTTTCACCTTTTTTAATGGTCAAGTTAATATCCTTTAAAGCCCAAAACTCTTCAGTCTTTCCTTTTATGAGATGTTCGACAAGCGTTGGTTTTTCATGGTGTATTGTATAGCGCTTCGACACACCTGATAACTTGATTGCTATATCTGCATGTGATCTTGAGTTTCGATTCTTAACTGTCTTCATACCCAATCGTCGAAATTTTTACTTTCAAGTTTAAACACAATAATACCTAATACTAGGAATAGCATAGATATCGACAAGTTTATAAGCAGCATTCCCCATCCCGGAGGAGGAGCACCTGAAAAAATAAACTGAAATAACTGGACAATTGAGGTTAAGGGATTGATCCGCCATAACCACATGAGGTTATAAGGAACAACGGAAATCGAGTAAACAATCGGCGTAGCGTAAAACCAGAGTATTAATACGGCTTGAACAAAAAAATTCACATCGCGAAATCTCACATTCAGAGCTGATGTGAATAAACTTATACCAATTGAAAATATCAGTAATAAGAATAAGGCGATGAGTAAGATGGGTATATTTTTAATATCGAATAAGCCGTTAATAACGACAGGTACGGAAAATAATCCTAAGGCTATAACTAAGTTAATTGCATTTGAAAAAATAATGGAAAGTGGAATAACTGAATGCGGAAATCTGGATTTTTTGATAAGTGAACGTTCGTAAACAATCGAAGGTGTGGTTTTTGAGAGTGTCAGGCTGAAAAAATTCCAGACTAATAGTCCGCAAAAAAGATAATAAAAATAGTTGGATATCGGCTCTTTTATAAACAATCTGAATATAAAACCGATAACCAGCATTTGTAGAAGTGGATTAATCAATATCCACAAAAATCCAAACACTGTATGTTTATATCGGGATTTTAATTCTTTCTCAGTCATTCCGCAAAGTAAATCCCAGAATAGCCTAATTTCATAACTTTTACTTTTCATAAAGATGTTTCATTATATAATACAAATTTGCTTTATATGAAAATTCTATCGTTTATATTATTTATGTTGTTTTTAAATTGCTTAATTTTGGTGTGTATTCCAATATTAATCTTCATAAGTCTGATAATAGTAATGACATCCGGTTTACCTATTTTCTTTATAGAAGATCGTGTGGGATTAAATGGAAAAAATTTTAGACTCTTCAAATTCCGTACAATGGTAAAAAACGCACCACGATTAAAGTCTAAAGTGAAATACTTAAATGAAGCAGATGGTCCGGTTTTCAAAATTCATCATGACCCCCGTTTTACTAAAATCGGCCGATATTTAAGTCACACCGGTCTCGATGAATTACCGCAACTTTTTAATGTTTTAAAAGGGGAAATGGCGTTAATCGGCCCGCGACCGTTACCTATTGCAGAATCTTCGAAGTTAAAAAGCTGGCAATTAAAACGTTTACAAATTAAACCGGGAATCATCTCACCCTGGATCGTCAGTGGCTATCACAATCAATCTTTTAGCAAATGGATGAAAAGTGATATTAAGTATGTTCAAAATAAAAATTTTTTTATTGACGTAGTTGTACTGATTCAAAGTATTGTATTTGTGATAAAACAACTTATACATGAAACTAAAATTTCAATTTAACGCTTGATTATTTGTTTCTTAAGCTCACTTGTGTTTTAAATAATTGAAAAGACGTTTCTGCCGCAGTTTTATTTGTTCCAGCTTCTTTCAAGTTAAACGCTATAGATATCGCTTTTGCGCCGGTCGTTGACGATGTGCAGGTAAATGCAATATTTGCCGTATCACAAGCGGGAACAGCTACTGCCGAATTAGTCAACACTCGAATTGTTCCAGATATGTTTTCTTCGATTGCTAATGAAGTTGAATTGCATTGAAATGTCGACTGGGTATTGTCAGAATTAAGAATAGTTAATTGATTGCTTGCTACTCCTGTACAAGTAGACACATCAAGGGAGTTGCGGATTTTTATTTCCATTACTGCCACAGTATAATCTCCATTCTGTTTTATTTCCTTAATAATATCTGCTTTTGAAGCTCCATGAAGCAAACCGAATAGAGCAGCGCTTAAAACAGTCGAAATGATCCCCACTATAACGATAGTGATCATCATTTCAATTAAGGAAAATCCATAACTGTGCCGGCGGTAGTTCATATTTATTGCCATTTGGTCAAGTACGTATCCAAGGTGATTTGCGAAGTACGGCTGCCTTGAGGCCAGGAAACGGTTACCATGATACTGACCCGGTCTTGATTGTTTCCCGGACTGACACCATTGCCGTCAAGAACTGCAGTCCGCGTAAAAATGGTACCAGCGATTTCTGATCCTGACGTACACGCGCTACTGGTCCATGAAAGTGTCTGTAGGCAATAATTTCTACCCGCATCAGTCGCATTTGTGTAAAATAGCGTCCAGCCGAGTGTGTCACGCTGACTGCGAAACCACTCAATCGACTCCTGGCCATATTTACTCGCAAGTGTTTTATTTTTAGCAAATTGAGCATTACTAAGTGAGAATGTGATGGCAGTAATCAATCCCACCAGTACAAGCGTCACCAGTCCGACAACGACGATAACTTCGACTATTGATTGACCAATCACAGCGGTTGATGAACGACTATTTATGTGCAGGTGCATGTTGGCAAGGACGCACTTATAGTATACCCGCAGCCATTTGATGTCGAGTCATCAATATCTCCGCTCGTTTTGACGCAAATCCCATACCATTTTGTCTTACTGCCCAACGACCCGCTCGTCCGCACAAAAATTACCCTATTGACGCCTGACGTCCCTTGTGCCAGTACACTAAAAGTAAAACTTGAGGGGATAGAATTAAATATAAAATTCTGCGGTAATGTGTAAGTCACTATGTTGCCGGATGCGCCGCTTGCACAACTTGCATCGATTTGATAGGAAGAAACCGCAAAAGTAACTTGATAACCTAATAAGTTCCCAACACAGCCGCTTAGTGGACGGTTACCGCTAATTGCCCCTATTTCGGCATCGCGCAAATTATTTTTGATCGTAAGTCCCGTATTTTTAATAACCTGCGTCCGATTGAAATCTACATACCGGATGATACCCCAACCCATCATCAATATACTGATAGACATCACTAGCATCAGTTCGACTATAGTAAATCCTGGTGATTTCATAAATCCGGTTAAGGTTGGGTTAAACCATAGTTACAGCTCACATTACCACCAACCGTTTTGCATTCTATTGCTGTATTGGGACACGCGGGATCGCCTGATTTTGGGGACTCCAGATATGTACAGATTCGATAGGTATTGACGCCTCCGCCTCCGGGATTAACTTGATAGTAATAATAGTAATTCAGATTAGTTTGTGGATCTTTGGGGACATTTGCCGGGTTTATGTAGGTATTAGGTACGGACAAAGGCGTAGCCAACACCGTAGTCGCGTTACCAACGGCACCAGGATATCCAATCGTAGGATTGTCGCTTCTATAAAGCTCCAGTGCCTGTCGTAGAACTTCTAAATCAGCTTTACGTTTACCATCCCGCGAATTTTTCTGCGATCCCAAATATGAAGTCAATCCAGCAGTCAACAGCAGTCCAATAAGTGCCATTACCACTAATAATTCAATTAGCGTGTAACCCCTGCGAGTATTTTTTAATGTAAAAAATTGAGATACCATAATATAATTTCTTCACCTAAATAATAACTCATCACTGCTCCCAATAGCATGAATGGGCCAAAGGCAATTCGCTGTTTAAGCTTTTTTATTTTTAATAAAATTAGTATGATAGAAACAACAGCACCTGTCAAGAAAGCCAAATAAAGTGCCAGCAATCCTTTTTGGAGACCTAATACGTATCCAATTACGAAGGCTAATTTTACGTCTCCAAACCCCATGCCTTTTCCACGGGTCAAATGGTAAATAATTAAAAATAAGCTAAAACAAATTACTCCTGATATGATATATTCAATCTTGTTGGAGCGGCTCATTAATTGAAATAATAAAACACACGTAAAAATAATGAACAGCATTTCATCTGGAATAATTTGATATTTTAAGTCGCATACGAAAATAACCAAAAAACAAGCACCGATGAGAAAAAGAGGTAATATCCTGATACCACAACTGATAGCAGACGTTTGGGCAGAGCTCAAGGCAGGAAGTTGACAACCGAATATTTGAATTGCCTGCAAGAATATAAATACAAACATGCAACCTGTAATAAATTCAACTAGCGGATATTGCCAGGATAACTTTTTTTTACAGTAGCGGCATTTTCCTTCAAGAACAATAAATGAGGCTATTGGGATCAGGTCAATTGGGGAGAGTGATTTATGACAAAAATCACAATGTGACCGACCCGTAAGTGAACTTACTCCCGCTCTTGATCTATCAATAAAAACGTTTAAAAACGATCCAACACAAAGTCCTAAAATAAATATAAATACAATCATCACAATATTTATCTACTTTTCTTTCTACTTATCCAAGTAAAATTTCTAATCCAGATTAATAATACGAAAAATAAAGATAGAGTAATAGATGTGCCGCTAATTGCAGCTCCAATCATCAGGCTCTTCGGCTGGTAATTAAAAATAATTGAATGAGTACCTTGTGGCACAACAACGGCCCGTTGAGAAATATTTGCGGGATAAATTTTTGTTGTTATCCCGTCTATGGTAGCTTGCCATCCTGGAAAATAAGTATCAGTAACATTCAAAATAGACTTTTCCTGAGTGCTGAAAGTTTTAATTTCCATGTTTTTATCACTCTCATTAACAATTTCTACACTTCCTGTTGATTTTTCAATTGGAACTTGCAAATTTTCCTCAGTTAAAATCGACTCTCCGGGAATAAAACGCGCATCGTTGAGTTTATGAGCGGCTTCCTCAACTGTTTTGACCACTGAAGTTGAATTAACTAAATAAGCTCGAGGCAGAGATTTCAGATTTTTGTAGATATATATTGAATCTAAGCCTTGTGTAAAAACCGTCTGTTGCACTAAATTAGTACTCGTTAATTGCCGTAAAGACAAAACAGTATCAATGCTTAGTAGATTTAAAAGTTTTTCTCCCACCGGACTAACAAGCATTTTTCCATCTGCAGGGACGAATGAACTTTGCAACAAGTTGTCAATAAAAGCCGATCGTCGTAGTTTTCTTCCGGCAACTAATCCGTAAACGGGTATGTTCCATATCAGATTTGAGTTTGGGGCGATTGAATGTTTCAAAAACTCATACGGTTCTGACTTTTCCCAACCTTTACTAAAATAGCGATAATACGCATCTTCTGAAAATAGTGTTAGCGTTCTTTTTGAGCCGTTTGTATATTTTTGCGTCTGGGGTTTGGCTAACCAATGTGCAGACTGCCCTAAAAGATGGTAATCCCACCAAGGATAGATCAACTGACAGGTGTTTATAGCGGTAAAGATGAGAATTATTGTGTTTACTAAAACTTTTCGACGCGTTGATCTGTGCCATATTTCTAATCCTATCGTAGCTAACGTCACCAGCGATATAACAAAAGTCCATATAAATCGTGATGGAACTCGAAACTGATTAAACGGCCAAAGAAGATAAACTAAATATACCGGGGAGTATTTCCCCAACATCAGTAAAAATGACACGCTTAAAACCGCTAGCAAAAACCAGCACAACATTTTCTCCTTACTATCCAACTTTTTTCTAAATAGCACTAAGAGCAAAATTCCCAGAAAGGGAATTAGGCCAATATAGCCGCTATTTTCCCAAAAAATACTTTCATCAAATTTATATAAATCTGGATAAGTTCCAAACTTAGGATTGCCTAATAAAAATGGGTCCAAGAAGGTTAACAAATGCTTAAGCGGATACCCGTAGCGTGTGGCGTCTGCAATGGCAAAACCTTTTGGTACGACTGACTGTTGAATAAATTCTTGGGCCGGTATTATGTGGATAGCTGAAAAAGCCACCGTTAACATAAGCGACATTACAAAAAGAGAAACATATCTAAGATTTTTAAGATTAAAATTATTAAGCTGAAGAAAGTAAAAAAATGCAAAAAGTATGGATATCACTGAAGTTTGAGTAAACCCAGTAAGTAACTGCTGGGAAGAAACAAAGGCAAATAAAAAAATTGAATAAAATGATCGTTTTTTGTAGAGATAATATGTACTCACAACTACCCATGGCAGCAAACTTAGACTTTGGAATACTGCTAAATGTGTCAACCTGGCAAAAGTTATTCCGGAAAAATCTAACGTTAAAGCGCCAAAGAGTGCAGTAGTTTCATGCAGTCCAATCAAGCGCAACCACACATACATTCCCAAACCAAACAATATAAAAGTCAAAACAAAACTTAAATTAAATGCAGTCGCAAAGTTTAATAATTTGAACAACACGAGATTGGGGAAGAAGAACAAACCCGTTTGTCCATCACCAAGGATAGGAAAACCTGAATTTATTTTTGGAGACCAAAGCGGTAAATTGTTATGTCTCAGTTTTTGTTGATAGACGTATTTCATAACAATTCCCAGATGCCATGAGTCGCTACGAGAAAAGTCTGGAGTAATGATAAGTTGAGAATAAGGAAAGAATAACTTTATACAAACGGACGTTGACAGAAAACAAATAGCAATGAATGCTACGAAATCTGATTTAGTCATTTTTTGTTTCTTAATATAATTTTATTAAAGCGGCGTCTCTAGTTTTTTTTGTCCTTCTAAATATTTTTGTTCGTATTGCCGGGATTTTTCCTCATCTTTAAAACATTCTTTATATATCACGCTCGCTAATTGATTTGTTGAATTTTCAAAAGGAAACAGATCAAACAACTCACTCAGATACTTTTTTGCATCTTCACATTTTGATTCTTTCATTAGTACATAAGCAAGATCAAAAAAGTTAGCCTGATTTTCAGGTTGATATACCAATGCTCGACTGAGATATTTTTCCGATGCGGAAAATTCTTGAACTCTGGCGAAGTATTCACCAATTTCCCGCAATGCATTGGCATATATACGCAGTGTATCAGCCAGCATCACGTGTTTATAGCTTGAAAGAGCACCAGATAACGGGTTGTGAAATTTATCAAATAACTCATTATTTAAAAGTATATATTCTTCTTTTGCAATTAAATCGTTCTTCTTTTGTGCTACCAACAATAATCCGCGTCCCACCCACGTATATTCAGAACCGATATCCGTTTTATAGACGGCTAATATCGGATATTTGTTATAGTTTAAATCAACTATAGATTTTATGTGCGCTTGCAGATTAACCGTGTTGGGAGGTATTTCAATTTCGTTTTTATAGAGTTGTTTGACAGCTGCTTGATAATAATTTTGGCCTATCGTGCCAGCTTGAATAATTTTGATATTGCGCCAGTACTTTTGTCCACCGGCGGTAAAATAAACATATTCGACATCAAAAAGCACTGTATCATCCAATAGAAATATTAAAGAATTATCAGGGGCTGATTGTAATATGTCGTAAACCATATTTTCTGATGTTTGATCGGATTTGAGGGGCGAAATTTTGGGATAGTTGGTTAGTATGAGGATTAAAGGTAATAGGATAAAAACACTTGGCGTCAGACGCGATTCTTTGTGAATAAGCTTGTGAAAAAGTCCATTAATGACAAAGACAACTGCACACATACCAGACGCCATCACTATTGCAAGGAAAAAATACGGCATCAGCAAAAAACGCTCCATAGTTCCTAAGTGAAAATTAAGGGTTGAGGGAAAATTGGCATAAAAGAAAAAAATCGGACCTGAAAAAACTATTGCGGCGGTTACATACCAAAAGAATTTTCTTGAATTTATGAATAAATTAACGAAGCCAAAAATTATCAAAACGAATCCTAATTTCGTAAAGTCGATAATAACTGTGTCAAACGCTAGCTTAACTTGAAACAATCTATTTAATATATCTTCATGTAATGCGCTATGTGAACGAAAAGTTCCATATTGAATTCTAAAAATTAAACGCAATAATCCGGTCATATTTTGAGGATTTTCCCAGTTCAGTGCAGGTAGCGATTTGGCTGCCCAAATTACATAAGAATAGGGGACAAAGCCTAAAATTATGAGTATAAGACAAGTGGTAAATAATTTTTTATTATGTATATTTTCTTTTATTTTATCTTTAAGATAATAAATGAATGCAGGCAACAAAAAAACAACCGTTTGATGGTGAGCCAATGCAAGTCCCAACAATAAGCAAAAAATGTAAAGCCATTTTTTATCTGCAGTTGACACATACTGCATTTGGGCAAACACAAGTAAAGCCACAATGAAAATATGCAGCATAAATACTTCAGGAACAGAAGCGTACAACCAAAATAGATAGGAAAATCCTAAAGTAAAAATAGTCAAAATGGATATAAGTCTGCTTTGAAACAAGTTGCAAAGTATTAAAAATAAAACCCCAAGAGTAAATGCAGCGGGAATACTTGATAATAAAGTTACTCTCCAGGCAACCGTAAAAAAAGGCAGGTGAGTAAGTAACCAACCCATAAAAGTATATAGTGGATAACCAGGAGGATGAGCTATTCCGCGCAAAAAACTTGCGGTAACTAAGTCACCTGCATCTCCTCCATAGATTGAAGTAGATTGAAAGAAAACATAAAAGAGGAGAAAAAACAGGCTTATTAGAAACGCACAGATTTTTTCTCCCCTTTTGACAATAATACTCATTTCACCTTGCACACCAAAACCATCCACTATCAGTAGTTCCTGGATTAATTCCTTCTGTTGGAGGGTAAGCAGCAAGACTACTAAATATCGACGATGGATCACGACTAATAGATTTGGATTCGGGATCAAAACAAACTGCAAATCCTCCTCCACTAATTCCACCCATTACGGTTAACGCTCCGCCAAAATTCCCTGGCAATGCACCCATAAAGGTGGGTTTTAATTCTCCTGCACCTGTTAACAGGTTTACTGGAGCTGTAAATGTCGATAACGCTTCCGCTGCTAATGCTGCATTTCCCCAAGGCATAGTACCAAACACTGCATAGTACCTGATAACCGCATTATTCAGTTCAATTGCAATACCGCGCTTAGATTGATCCCGGCCTTTTTTTAGTTGCTCCAAAGGATCAATCGCTGCCAGAAGCCCGGCTGCTAATATACCCAATATACCGATGACAACCAATAGTTCGACAAGTGTAAAACCCCTAATTCGTGAAATATGTCGTAATTGTTTCATATTTCACCTCCTCTCAATATTTAAATGAATTAAGAAGTGCTAACGTCAAATGCGTAATTCGAAAATCTTTTTTCTTAATTCTAATTTTATTTGAACTGACTAGTTAAATTGTATATCGGAGTAATGATTGCAAATACAATAAAGCCTACACCTACACCTAGTATTATCATAATTACAGGTTCAATTGCAGTTGTCAACCCCTTGACCGTATGATCTGATTCCTGCTCAAAAAAAGTCGATAATCTAATAAGCGTCTCATCCATTTTCCCGGTTTCTTCGCCGACTTTGATCATTTGCGGCAATATAGGCGGAAAGATCGGATATTGTGCAAACAACATCCCCATCGGAAAACCTTTTTCGACATTCTTGGTTATTTCTTCAAGTGCCAGCCTGAAATGAATATTCCCGACAGAATCGGAAAGAATTTTGAGCGAATCTAGAATATGCACGCCGGCACTTACAAGCATTCCCAATGTTCGGGTAAATTCAACGAGAATGATCTCTTTTTGCAGAGGGCCGAACAAAGGCAGCTGCAGCAAAAATCCATCCCAAACTTTTTTACCTGGGGTCGTCTTTTTCCAGCGGTTAAAAATATTCCATCCAATAAATCCTGCGATTAGTATGATCCACCAAAAAGAAACTGTGAAATTGGATATGCCCTGCAGAATTCGCGTAGGTAAAGGTAAATCTGTACCAAATTCAACATATAATTCATTCAGCTTCGGCACCACAACCACCATTAAAACGATAAATACCGCTACCATTGCGACTAAAATAATTACCGGATAAATGAGCGCCTGCTTAATTTTTGATTGAAATTCCTGCTCTTTTTCCAAATTTTCCGCTAGTCTGACTAATATTTTCTCGAGACTTCCCGATGCTTCACCGGCCTTCACCAGAGCTATATATGAATTTGAAAATAATTTAGGATGGGCAGATAGCGCCGAAGCAAAATTTCCGCCCTCTTGAATTTCACGCGAAATCTTACTAATAAGGTCTGTGACCGCCTGCTTGTTCGATTGCGATTTGAGCAGGGATAATGCTTCCTGTATCTGTAAACCTGCAGTTAACATCGTCGCAAGCTGGCGGGTAAAATTGACTATATCATTAAATGACGCATGTCGAAATTGAGCCAGGACCTGGAGCCGATTTTCTTTGGGTACAAGTTTTGTGAGAAATAATCCACGTTCACGAATCAGTGAAACCGCTTCCTTTTCGCTCCCTGCTTCAACTATCCCATGACGTAAACCACCTGCTTGATCTCTAGCGGTATAGTTAAAAACTGACATAGAATAACCTCTTTAGGATGATGAAAAAATTCGGATCAAATCTTCCGGCCTTAAAGCATATTCCTTGGCCACATCCAGAGTCACCAGTCCTTTTTTGACCAGCTGTGCCAACGACACTTCAAGAAGAGCCATTCCAATATCGCCTGAAGTTTGAATAATATTGTCAATCAAGTGAGTTTTGCTTTCCCGGATGGCTGTAGAAATAGCTGGAGTAGACAGAAGAATCTCAGTTGCCGGACGTCGCCCGCCCCCAATTGTAGGTATCAAGCGTTGAGATAATACTGCTTCAAGTGTTGCCGCAAGCTGTAATTTTATTTGCGGCTGCTGGTTTTCGGGAAAAACATCCACAATCCGGTCAATCGTTTGCGACGCAGAGTTGGTATGCAGTGTCGCAAATACCAGATGCCCCGTTTCAGCGATAGTCAAAGCTGCAGCGATCGTTTCATGATCACGCATTTCCCCGATCAAGACGACATCCGGATCTTCGCGTAAAATACTCCTTAAAGCAACCCCCCAGGAATGTGTATCTCCATGCATTTCTCTTTGCGAAACGATTGATTTACCCCTCGGATAAACATACTCAATCGGATCTTCGATTGTCACAATATGCGCATCTCTGGTTTGATTGATTTCATTTAAAATCGACGCCAGCGTCGTGGATTTTCCGTGACCGGTAGGTCCGGTAACCAGTATAAACCCCTGGCGCAGCGATACAAACTCGTGATAGATCCTGGGTAGTCCAAGGTCATCAATAGTTTTTATAGTATCAGACAGATATCGAAATGATGCTGCCAGCGATCCTTTTTGATAATATGCATTTACCCGATAACGTGCGTTTGCATATGAATATGAAAAGTCGATTTCCCGGTTATTTGTCAATAAATCTTTCTGTTCTTCATTAAGAAGCGTAAAAATGAGCCGTTCGCTAAGTTCTGCATTTAGTACAGCTTCGCCGGGAATTTGAAATAGTTTTGAATCGATGCGAATGACCGGCGGATATCCAACCAGTAAATGTAAATCTGAAGCAGAATGTTTGGCTGTATATTCCAGTAATTCTTTAATTTCCATATTAGTCTTGTAAATACCCTCTCACCACAAATTGACAATTACTAATTTCAAATTTGGATTTACTAGTATTTATTTATTAGTCTTGGGCGACCCGTAAAACTTCTTCTATCGCAGTCACGCCTTCTAACACTTTCAAATATCCATCCTGTTTCATCGTCACCATGCCTTCTACGATTCCTTCTTTTTCCACATCTGAAGTCGAAGCCCGCTCCAGTACCATTTTGCCAATTTTTTCAGTAACTGGCAAGACTTCAAAAATACCTACCCTGCCTTGATAACCAGTGCTGTTACATTCAGCGCAGCCTCTTCCCCGAAATAGTTTTGTGGGCTGAAGTGGGTCTCCGATATACATTTTTCCTAAAACCTTTTTAATGTCATCAGCTACCTCAAACGGCGCCTCAAAATTTTGCTTGCAAAAATTACAAATCTTCCGGCAAATACGCTGGCCAATCGCGCAATTTAGAGCAGAAGCGACTAAAAATGGCTCAGCACCCATATCGAGTAAGCGGGGAAGTGCCCCAGAGGCATTATTAGTATGAAGTGTGGAAAAGACTAAATGTCCGGTTAATGCCGCCTGTATTGCCAGACTGGTGGTTTCAGAATCACGAATCTCTCCCACTAATATTATGTTCGGATCCTGGCGTAAAAATGACCGCAGTCCATTGGCGAACGATAAACCCGCGGCCGGGTTTATTTGGACCTGGTTAATTCCGCCAATTTGATATTCAACCGGGTCTTCCAGCGTGACGATATTTATTTTTGTAGTATTTAGACGGGATAAAACTGAATAGAGCGTCGTCGTTTTTCCTGATCCGGTCGGACCCGTTACGAGAACGATTCCATGAGGCCGGATAATCTGTTCTTCCAGTGATCTTAACGCAGTTCCGCGAAGCCCTAACTCACCAAGTGTCGGAATACCGCCGGTTTTCTTGAGCAAACGCATTACAACTTTTTCTCCATGAACAGTGGGAAGTGTGGAGACCCGAAGATCTACTTCATCAAGACCCATCCGAAAGTTAAACCGTCCATCTTGAGGGATGCGTTTTTCATCAATTTTCATATCCGAAAGGATTTTGATCCGCGACACCAGAGCTGCATGTAGAGATCTGGGAAGGGCAAGTTTTTCATGCAGGATTCCATCAATTCGGTAGCGGACACGTGTTTTTCCTTCCTGCGGCTCTATGTGTATATCGGAAACTCGATTTTTGGTGGCAAACTCAAGCAGCGTCGAAACAATTTTGGCTATAGGTGCTTCTTTTATTATTTCACCTAATTTTCCGGCTTCAATTGTGCGGATCTCCGGAGCGGCGGTTTCTTTAAGTGCTGCTGTTACTTCCACTCCTAAACTTTGGGCATAGCGTTCATCCACAGACTCAATGATATCAGCCGGAAGCGCCATATAAGCTTTTATTCTCTTTGATGTTTTCTGTTCCAAAAACTCAATCACCTGCAGATCAAACGGATCTTCCATCGCCACATGCAATACATTATTTATTCCGTCATAATCGAAAGGGAAAATAACATATCGCCGCGCAACCGGTTCGGGGATAAAGTTTATTACTTCCGGAGAAACGCCTTTTCCCGCGAGTTTGATATATGGAACATCCAGTACTTTAGCTCGGGCTTGAACCAATTGATCTTCACTGACGAGTTTTTTCTTAAGAACATAGTCTTCAATCTCTTGGCCGGTTTGCACCAGAACTGCGCGTATTTCTTCTGCTTGTTTCGTTTCCAGCGCTTTAAGTTCTACAAATGCATCGAGTAATTTTTGGGCAGAAATCATAAGTTATTTAATTTATTATAAAATATATACAGGCCTGGTACAATACTAAAATATTTATTTAACTTTAGCACATATGCAAAAAAATAAACCGTTGACTTTTCAAACATATATTGTGGAACACCCTGATTTCGCTGTCAGAGAGTCGATCATCAAAAATCTGCTCACAAAACAAAACGTACAACCCGTAGATATACTCTGGCTCATAACTCAACATTCGCTAACAATAGCCGAAGTCCAAAAAATGATTCGGTTTATTTCATTTAAGCCATACGCGTCATTGACAAAAGCGGTAATACTTTCCGGACACAGATTAACGCCCGAAGCCCAGCAGGCCCTCCTCAAAACTCTCGAAGAATCAGCAGGCAACAACCTTTTTTTTATTGAAGTACCCAGGCGAGAACTACTGCTACCAACGATTATTTCACGCGCAGTTTTACTAAATTCACGCTCTCCTGTAGTTTCAGAAGTTATCGGGGCATCTCAAATACAATTTTGGGGAGCTATTTTGCGTTTTTCACTAGGCGATCGTCTCAAAATTTGTGGTGAAATTATTAAAGATCGAAGCGAGACGATTCTCTGGCTGGAAGAACAAATTCATTTTTTCCGTATGTGTCTCATTTCTTCAATTACTCAGGGGAGATCTAGGATAGAATTATCAAATATTCATTTAGTTCAACTGGTACGCCTGACGGCGATAACACGTGATTTACTCGAAAAAAATATTTCCGTTAAACTAGCCCTGGATCACCTTTTTCTTGGGATACCGCAATCGCCTGCCTTGTCCTGAAGTCCGGCTTTATGTATAATAGTTTTCTACTTTTGAATTAACAATTAAACTAATTTATGCCTGCTGACACCAAAGCGTATACCGGCGAACAGATTGTCGTTCTTGAGGGTTTGGAGCCCGTGCGTAAGCGTCCGGCGATGTATATCGGATCGACATCACTTTCCGGCGTGTACCACTGCATCAAAGAAATCGTCGATAATTCCATCGATGAGGCTCTGGCTGGCTTTGCCAAACATATTTGGGTTACTATTAATAAGGATAATTCCGTCACCGTCGTAGATGATGGCCGTGGCATCCCAATTGACAAAGTTCCTAAATACGGTATTTCCGCGCTCGAAATTGTCATGACCAAACTTCACGCCGGAGGGAAATTCGAAGGTACGGCATATAAAATTTCCGGCGGACTGCATGGAGTCGGAGCTTCAGTCGTAAACGCCCTCTCAACCTATCTTAAAGTTGACGTATTACGCGGCGGCAAGGTTTATTCGCAGGATTATTCGAGAGGAAAACCGCTTAATCCAATCAGTCACTCCAGCAAATTTACAGAAAACTTAAATCGCGAAAGTGGTACTACCACTACTTTTACTCTTGATCCGGAAATATTTCGCGAAGGCGTAGAGGTCAATTTCGACGTACTTAAAAAATCGATCAAAGAACGGGCATATTTAATCCCAAAAATATTCTTCCATCTCTTTGACAAACGTCAGGATCTGGAAATTCACTACTATTTTGAAGGTGGAATCGTCTCACTGATTAAAACGCTCAATAAAAATAAGGAAACTCTGCATATCCCTATATATATCCATAAAAAGGAAGGGGAGGTAGAGTTGGATGTAGCGATTTTATATAACGACGGCTTTAATGAAACAGTGGAATCATTTGTCAACGTTACCAACACTATCGAAGGCGGAGCGCATTTGACTGGTTTTCGCATGGCTCTGACCCGGGCGATTAACGATTATGCCAAAAAAAGCGGTGCAATAAAAGCGGGCGAAGAAGGTATTTTGGGAGAAGACACACGTGAAGGACTCACGGCAATCGTCTATGTCAAAATGCCTTCACAAAATCTGCAATTTGAGGGCCAAACGAAAACTAAACTCGGCAACAATGAAATTCAACCCCTGGTTTTGACCGCAGTCAAAGATGGACTGGAAACATTTTTTGAAGAAAACCCGCAGGATGCACGCCGCATCATCGAAAAAGTGCAACTGGCTGCCAAGGCGCGTCTTGCAGCCAAAGCTGCCAAAGATGCCATCATCAGAAAAGGCGCGTTTGAAGGCGGAGCATTACCGGGAAAATTGGCCGACTGTCAGGAACGTGACCCAGCCCAATCCGAACTATTTATCGTTGAGGGAGACAGCGCTGGCGGATGTTTTTCTGGAGATACAAAAGTGGCCCTCACCGACGGACGAAACCTCACATTTAAAGAACTTGCCAAGGAAAACGTAACAGGAAAACAAAATTATTGCTATACCATTAACCAAAATGGGTCCATTAAAATTGCGCCTGTTAAAAATCCACGCATGACAAAAACGCATACTCGAGTGCTTAAAGTTATATTAGATACAAATGAGGAAATCATCTGCACTCCTGATCACAAGTTTATGTTGCGTGATGGATCTTATAAACGCGCGGATACGTTAACCACACAAGATTCTCTCATGCCACTACGTAAACAGTTATCACGAATAGGCAAACATATAACCATAAAAGGTTATGAGCTTGTGTATGATCCAGTCCAACATCGCTGGGTTTTTACCCATGTTCTGGCAGATGAATACAATATTAGGAATGGATTTTATGATGCTGATGGCGAACATCGTCACCACAAAGATTTTAATAAATTAAATAATAATCCAGATAATATAAAACGCCTGTCGCGCGAAGATCATCTTAAATTACACCGAGAACTTACCGAAAGAACCTTACATAGGCCAGATGTCAAAAAACGAACTGCAAAACTACACCAAACTCCAGAATATCGTCTTAAGATGAGTCGAATCATGTCTTCACCGAAAATGCGACGCATGCTCAGCGAACGAGCCATAAAACAGTGGCAAAACGGGGATTACAAGAAGTTTATGACTCAAAAGTTTCTCGAGTTTTACAATCGTAATGAAAAATACAGAAAAGAGAACAATAAGTTGTTAAACTCCGCACAAAAACAATACTGGGAAATTGAAGAAAATAGACAAAAACAGAGAGATCGAGTAGTTGAATTTTTCAAAAAACACCCTGAACAAAAAGAAACATTGAGAAATAGTTCGGCCAAACTATGGTCAAATGACATTTTACGTAACTGGAGAAGTCAAAAAACTACCGAACAATGGACTCCGGAGTTCAGAATAAAACGAAAAGCGAGTTACAATCAAACGTATCTCACGAAAGCTTTAACTGCGCTACATCAGATCTATCTTGAAACTAAAAAAATAGATGCCGCAAAGTATAACTCAGTACGTCTTATAACTAACGACAAAAGTCTACTAAGGTATGAAACTATCAAGCAGAGATTTTTTGATTCAGACGAACAAGCGTTCAACCAGGCAGTCATCAATTTCAACCACAGAATTAATAAAATTATTCGACTTAAAGAAAAAATTAATGTATATGATATTGAAGTTCCACAAACCCATAATTTTGCTTTAGCTTCCGGTATTTTTGTGCATAATAGTGCAAAGCAGGGCCGGGACCGGAAATTTCAAGCCATACTTCCGCTTCGGGGAAAAATTCTAAATACCGAACGGGCGAGACTTGATAAAATAATTGAATTTGAAGAATTAAAAGCTCTGGTGATCGCTCTTGGCATGGGAATAGGGGAGTCTCTTACGGAAAATAAGCTCCGCTATCATCGGATCATCATGATGACTGACGCAGATGTCGATGGAGAACATATCATGACGCTTTTATTAACCTTTTTTTACCGCCATCTTCCATACCTTGTTCAGAACGGACATTTGTATATCGCTATGCCGCCGCTATTTAAAGTCGCTCAAGGCAAAATCGTCCACTATGCATATAATGAAAGTGAACGGGATGATTTTATGAAGCAAATCGCGGCAGATCCCAAAAATAAAGGCACAATCCAAATTCAACGTTACAAAGGTTTGGGAGAAATGAATCCGGACCAGTTGTGGGAAACCACCATGAACCCGGCCAATCGGCAGATCAAACAAATTACGATCGATGACGCAGCTGCTGCAGATGCGACGTTTGCGATGCTCATGGGTGATGAGGTCCCGCCCAGAAAACGCTTTATCCAAACGCATGCGAAGCTGGCTACATTGGATCTGTAATACGTGCAAATTTTATCCTGATCTTGCCGAAGGACCAAATTAGCTACGTTCGATTTATAAAAATTGATATCCGCCTTCGCTCGATATAATCGAGACTTGGGGCAAGATAATGGAGGTTAATATGAAAAATTTATCACCTGGGAAAAATCCACCTGAGGAAATAAATGTTTTTATCGAAATACCTCAAGGGAGTCTGGTTAAATATGAACTTGATAAGGATTCCGGGTATATATTCGTTGACCGGTTTGCTTTTACTACCATGGGGTATCCGGCTAATTATGGCTTCGTGCCAAATACTATCTCGGGCGACGGAGATCCGGTTGATGTGCTAGTTTTATCGGTGCAGCCGGTAGCTCCCGGTACCGTTATTCCAGCTACGCCAATCGGTTTATTGGAAATGGAAGATGAGGCCGGGGTAGACGCAAAAGTAATTGCAGTACCACCTTTGAATGTCGATCCATTTTATGGCAGATATAAAGATATTAGTGATCTTGACGAAGCTGTCAAAAACAGAATTAAGCATTTTTTTGAGCACTACAAAGAACTCGAGCCTAAAAAATGGGTGAAAGTAAAAAACTGGCACGGTAAAGAAGCTGCGCTTGAAGAAGTGCGGAAGGGGCTAATTAAATAATTACCGATAGATACAAATCACCACAAATAAACACAAATAAGTACCATACATTTGTATTTATTTGTAGTATTTAACATTGGTAGTTATTGGTATTTATTTTTAAATATGAATATTGGTAAAGTCATTCCAACTGAAATAGTTTCTGCAATGCAAAAGTCGTACCTGGATTATGCGATGTCTGTCATCGTGGCCAGGGCATTGCCAGATGTAAAAGACGGGCTTAAACCTGTGCATCGGCGTGTTCTCTACGCCATGCAACAAATGGGTTTATCCCATCCCAGCCGCTATACAAAGGCAGCAAAAGTAGTCGGAGAAGTTTTGGGTAAATTTCATCCCCATGGTGACATGCCGGTTTATGATTCACTGGTACGCCTGGCTCAAAGCTTCTCAATGCGCTATCCCCTCATTGATGGTCAAGGTAATTTTGGATCGATAGATGGCGATCCACCAGCAGCCATGCGCTATACCGAATGTCGCTTGGCGGCAATTTCTACGGAAATGCTTCTGGATATTGACAAAAATACAGTCGATTTTGTTGACAATTTCGACGCAACGCTTAAAGAACCGCTTTTTTTACCGGCAAAACTTCCCAATCTGCTGCTTATGGGCGCTGAAGGCATAGCTGTGGGTATGGCTACCAAAATTCCTCCGCATAATTTAATCGAAGTGGTTGATGCCCTCATCTATATGATAGACAAGGGAAAAATTTCTCAGGAAGAAGGGAAAAATGTTTTTACGTCAAAAACATTACTTGAGGAATTGATGCAGTTTATTAAAGGTCCCGATTTTCCCACTTCGGGCGTTATTTACGATATTAAAGAAATTATGGCAGCCTACTCAACGGGCAGGGGCCGGATCGTAATGCGGGGTAAGGCCGATATTGAAGAAATCGGCAATGGCAAAAGTGCTATCATCATCACAGAATTACCCTATCAGGTCAACAAAGCTCTCCTGGTTGCCAAAATTGCCGATTTGGCTAAGGACAAAAAATTGGACGGAATATCAGACTTACGCGACGAGTCAGACCGACACGGTATCCGGGTAGTTGTTGAACTAAAACGCGACGCCAAACCCAGGTCGGTACTCAATAATATATTCAAGCATACCGCTCTACAAACAATCTTTCCGGTCAACATGGTAGCACTGGTTGATGGTACACCCAAAACACTCGCTCTTAAAACAATTCTCGAGGAATATGTGAAGCATCGCTTGGAAGTGATCCGTAAACGCAGTGAATTTGAACTACACCGGGCCCGGGAACGCGCACATATTTTGGAAGGGTTATTGATTGCGGTCAATAATATTGACGCAGTTATCGAAACGATAAAAAAATCCATTGATGCGGATGATGCGAAAACCAACCTGATGGTCAAGTTTAAGCTCAGCCAGATTCAATCAATTGCAATTCTTGATATGCAACTTCGTCGCTTGGCAGCACTGGAACGACAAAAGCTGGAAGACGAATACAAAATGGTCAAAGAAACTATTGCCTATCTTGAAGATTTACTTTCCCATCCCGTGAAAATGCTCAAAATTATTAAGGATGAACTAAGTAAAGTAAAGGATAAATTCGGTGATCAAAGGCGGACACGGGTATACAAATCAAAAGTCGGCGAATTCGCGGAAGAGGATTTGATCGCCAACGAAGAAACAATAATCACCCTTACCAGAACCGGCTATATAAAGCGTCTACCAAAGACCACCTTTAAAATGCAAGGCAGAGGTGGAAAAGGCGTGATCGGACAAACGCTCAAAGAAGAAGATGAGGTAGACAAAATAGCCTCGGCAATGACGCATGACAACGTTTTATTTTTTACCAATAAGGGTAAAGTGTATCAGATCAAAGCGTGGGATCTGTCCGAAACCTCCCGACAAGCCAAAGGCCAGGCGATCGTCAATTTGATAAATATTGAACAAGGAGAACAAGTCACATCAATGCTCACGTATGGCAAACTGGAAATGGAAAAAGCCAAGTACATATTTATGTCGACCAAAAATGGCACCGTGAAAAAAACAAATTTAACCGAATATGAAAATATCCGTAAAAACGGCCTGGTAGCAATCAAGCTGGAAAAAAGTGACGCACTTTCCTGGACGGCATTATCCACCGGTAGTGACGATATTTTGCTGGCAACTCATGACGGCAAATCTATCAGATTTCACGAACGGGAAGTCAGACCTACGGGACGTGATACCATGGGTGTCAGAGGTATCATTCTTAAACCAAGCGACTATCTTATCAGTATGGATATAATAAACGAACAGAGTCAGAACTGTGATTTTCTGACCATCATGGAAAGAGGCTTAGGCAAAAAAACACCGGTAAAGGGTTTTCCTAAACAAAAACGCGGTGGACAGGGTGTAAAAGTCGCGCAAGTTACTCCAAAAACCGGCAAAGCGGTCGTTTCGCAATTTATTCCACCTGAATGTGAAGCGATTATCATCACTTCACTTAAAGGTCAGGTAGTTAAACTGCCTATTACCTCAATTCCCAAGCTTTCCCGGGCAACTTCAGGTGTGATTTTGATGCGTTTTGCAGATAAAGGAGATATTGTGGCGGCGGCAGCGTGCATTTAGAAACAGAAATATGACTTACGATTGATCTAAACCTTATCTTCCTATGCGTGTAGATGGAAAATTAATAGCTGCTAAGTTACTTGACCGACTTAAAATTCAAGTAAATCAACTTAAACAAAAAAATATCCTCCCCCATTTGGCAGTTGTATTGGTAGGGGATAATCCGGACTCGCTGACATATATCAAACAGAAACAAAAATCGGCAATTACAATCGGTATCCGCTTTAGTTTATATCATCTTACTGAAAGTACTGCCCCAACCAAACTCTCAAGCCTAGTCAAAAATCTGGCAAAAGCTGGAAACGTTCATGCCCTCATTGTGCAAAGACCATTGCCAAATCGCTTTGATACTGCAGCCACTACCGAGTTAGTCCCCGTGCAAAAAGATGTTGATGGCTTCGGGGAGCGTTCCCAGTTTTATCCGCCCATCGCACTTTCGGTCATTAAAATATTGAATGAGATATATTTTACACACATCGTGGGGCAAACGAGATTTACGGATGATTTCACAGCACCTTTCATTTCCTGGCTAAAAAGCAAACATATCGTATTAATTGGAATTGGTGATACCGCAGGATTTCCGATATCCAATACCTTTGTTAAAAATGATGTACCTTTCGCAATTGTTACAAGCAAATCACCAAACAGAGAAGAAATATTAATCCAGGCTGATATAATTATCACTGCTGTGGGCAAATCTGAAATCATTACTGTTCAACAAATAAAAACAGGTGTTATAATTATTGGCGTTGGATTACATAGCGAAAATGGAAAACTGAGAAATGATTACGTTGACGCAGATATAGCTCAAAAGGCGGCTTTTTATACACCAACGCCTGGTGGAACTGGACCTGTGAATGTAGCCAGTTTAATGGAAAACGTGGTCAAGGCAGCTCAAACTCAAGGCTGATTGTCTTGCTATTTGTCAATATATTTGACAATAAATATATGTCAATTAATACAACGGGTGACAATTCTCCTCGACCAATAGATAGAAATAGTCCTCATTATAATGCCAACGATTTGTACACTCTGCAAATTCGAAACTCGCCTGAACTTACCGGTAAATCTTATTTTATGCTCAATTGGGCTCAAGTTGAGACTCTCAGACTTAAGCTTACGGAAGAAGATATGCAATCTACCTCAGAAACAGACCCAACGAACTTAAATAGATTAGCTCTGTTTGATAAGCGTTTAATTGAAATGAAAACTTTAATGGATAAACCGGAACAATTGAGACAAATTCGTCGAGAGATGATCAATTTATTTTTTACGTACAAATATAATAATTTGAATTTTGCGTTTTTAGACCCTGAAGAAACTAACGGAAAAACTCATGTATCAACAGTCTCATTTCCACTTGCCGTTTCTCCAGATTTATTATCAAAGATTACCCAGGATTTGGAAGAGTAATTTAAGATCCTATATTTTTACTTTCCGTGGAATTTCCTATGGATTTCTTTAAGTTGCGGGTTGGTCACATGGGTATACACTTGAGTAGTTGAAACATTTTTGTGTCCAAGCATTTCCTGAATCGCCCTCAGATCTGCTCCAGCTGACAATAAATCAGTGGCAAAGGTGTGACGTATTCCGTGAGGAGTGATCTTAATCGGTAATTTAGCTTTCTTTACATATTTTTCAACCGCCCGCTGGACACTTCTTGCACTGAGGCGTATCCCTTCTTCACCTTTGCCTTTGCCGACTTTTTTGCCCGAATAGCGTACAAACAATGGTTTGTAGGGATCCACGCGGTAGCTCAAATATTTCTGCAGCCACTCAAGTGCCGTGTCAGAGATAAATACTAAGCGCGGTTTACTGCCCTTGCCGATGATACCGAGTTCGCGGGTTTTGAAATCAATCTGGTCGCGATTAAGCTTCACGAGTTCTGATACTCTAAGTCCTGTGGAAAACAACAGTTCAATCATCGCTTTGTCGCGCATCCCCTGGGCTGTGGACATATCGGGTTGATTGACAAGCCGCGTCAATTGATCACGACTTAAAAATTTAAGACTGTGGGACTCGGCTTTTCCCAATTCAATTTTTTCCGGGGAAAGCGTTTGAATATCTTTCCGGGCAAGAAACCGCAAAAATGTCCGCAGTGCAATCAAGTGATAATTTTGCGTAATACGTTTTAGCGTTAGACCTTTGGCATTGCTAAGGCGGGTGAGAAACAAACGGTAACGGCGAATCGTATCCTGATTTATGTCTTTGTTATCTGGCACAGTAGGGGAGCAGTCTGCCAACCAGTTGGAAAAGCGCTTCAGATAATGTCTGTAGTTACGGATAGTAAGCGGGGAGACATTTTTCTCAATTTCGAGGAATTCTAGAAATTCAGTGATAAGTTCAGGAATTTTCATATTTTTTACCCATGAGCTATATTGCGATGATATTTTCTATATCGTGGCAATAATGTGAGATTGTAGGACATTTATAAAGTCTACCTCATAACTTATTTTGCGACGTCTCAATTAAAAATTAACTCAATTTGACTAATTAGTCAAATATGGGAAATTTGACTATAATATGCTAATGAAATTAGGCATTAAAATAGGTCTAAAAAGTAACTGGAAAAGTGACTTGCTGGCAACCCGTCCGGATTTCTGCGAAATTTGGTTTGACAGCCGAAAAATATCTCTCTATGAACCTATTTTTAAATTTGTTCGGGAAATCGGCTGCCAAGTGGGCTTACATTTTTGGGGGGCGTTACCGGATGGAACACTTACTAACCTGGCTTATCCTGATAAAGAAATATTAAACGCTTCGCGTACATTAGTAAAAAAGACTATTGAAACTGCAGCTAAATATGATGCGCTATATGTAAACATTCACCCCGGCGGGACGCTTTTAACCCGAGTAGATTTTGAACGGCAGCAATTTTTGCCCTATACCAAACTTCTATCCTATGACACAACTCTGAATATTCTTCGTCAATCGTTAGAAGAATTAAGCAGTTTTGCATCTGTGCAGGGAATTCTGTTCTGTGTCGAAAGTGTACCGTACCTGGCTCTGGGACATCCCTGGCATGGCAAATCAGGACGTTACAATCCTGTAAATATTGGTGAAATCCCGATTACTGAATTGAAACGCTTGTTACCGATGGAAAACGTCTACTTCGCCAATGATTTTGGACATACCTGTGCTAATCTGACCATACCGGACCGGGAAATAATCAAATCCTGGCTATTTCGAACAACTTTGGAATTTGCCCAAAATACCAAACTTATACATGTCAGCTATATAGTACCACCGTATAATGGCACCGATTACCACGGTAGTCTCTACTTTGATGAATTTAAAACTCAAGCTGCATTACCAAATTATTCTGAAATGCTGGAACTTCTGAAAGTATTTAAGAACCGCAGCGATATTCATGCACTGGTCGAACCCGAATCGGATCATATAGGTAATTTTAAATTCCTTAAAATTCTCGTCGAAAGATTATAAATCCAGGTATTAGGCTATACGCCTCTACAATGACCTAGAACGGCTGAAATTTAGGTTAACTGGCATTTCTGAGCAAAAAAATATCAGATGTTATGATTTGTGCTAAGCTTGAACACCAGTTTTATTCGTAAATCCGGTTACATTGAAATTAAATAATTAAATTATTGATTGTATATAAGTAAACATTATGCCTGGAATCTGGAGAATTAAGACAATAATTCAAGTTTTTCAGCATTAGAAGTAGAAATAATCAGAATTACTATTTGTCCAAAAATCGGACTTCTCCGCACAAAACCTCAATTTAACGTCGCAAAAGTATTATTGTGCGACATCGTAGTTTTAGCCTGAAATCTCTCTTCTCTTAATTTGCCTAAGTTTTATTAATTCTAACCTGACACAAGTCCTACAGAACGAAATATCGTCTCCGTTTACCCATAGAGGGAACGGAGTTTATTGGAAGAATTCACTAGCTGCTCTAAAACGTAAGACGCTGACGATTATTCTGTATAAAAATACGTGAGTTAGAACTTAAGAAGGCATTTACAAGAGTCTCTTATCAACTCTTTTTTTTTGCAGACTTGCAGTTCGATTTAGGCTGTCTTAATAGTCTAAACATTCTAATTCGAAGCTAATATAAGTAAACGCATTAATAGATTCATCTCATTGAAAGGTGATTATTTAGCTGTCAGAACAATCTCAGCCGTCATTTCCGAAGTTATAGATATTTTTCCCGCAACCACGTAAATATTACCATGTTGACTGTATTCTGATCTACGACAATTATTAATCTTATTTTAGAGCCTTAATATGCTCCGTAGTCACCATTTTGAAGCTGAAAAACACGGATTAAAAAATTTAACCAGCACTTATATTTGAGAGTACATGGTACTTATTGAGGGTATAAAGATAACATCACACGCGGTAAAGGTGCATTAAATCCTTAGTGAACCAGACTTTAGAAAGTTAAGGCAAAGATATACAAAAATTGTGAAATAACATATAAAAATACGTGAAAACTTATCCACATACTATAGGTTTGAATAGGTCAAACTGCATCACAAGTCTTCTATTCGAACCACTTCCCTCTTCCCTGAAAAAAGATAAGCATTTTAAATTAATAATTATTTAAGATAACTAAATAAATTAATATTAAATTAATTATTTTTTATATATTCAAAAATTCGAATTTATGATAAGTAATTAGAAAATAGAAATTTCTTAAAGTATCCCCTCTCCCCATTTAGTCGTAAAGACTACTAACAAAAAAACGACTACCAGAACCAGTACAAATTCACGAATTGTTTTGGTAAACAAACGCTCCACCAAATATTGTTGGGTCATGCCAACAAGTGTATACAGAACTGCTGTAACAAGTACCGCCTCCTGAATTAGTTGAATTGGCCAAAACGACAGAATAATCACCAATTCTGTTATAACAAGAGTGATTACCAGTGATCCTATCCAGGCAGCAGAGGAAACCGCAGACGTTAACTCCATTGACCATAACGCTTGTAAGACTAACGGAAATGTGATGAGTATAGTAAGCAGGGCATTCATGAAAAATGGCAAGTGTAGGGAAAGAGCCGTATCGATAAGTAAATACTCGGTAACGAGTGTTAATATAAGACCGATACTATGAGCAGCTCTAAGTAGCTGGATGTTTCTTTCAGCAGCGATATTAAATATATTTTCGCATAATAAAATGGCATACATTCCCACAGCGTACAAAGCTAAAATAGGTAATCTAGTCAACCAGCGCGCTGGTAAAAGATAATAGAATAAAAACACAGCAGCTGTAAAAAATGTGGGCAGCGTCAGAAGTGTGACATATTCCCAACCCGCCAGCACATCTCTCAGGACTATAGCAGACAGCAGATACGTACCGGCTATTAAAACTAGCAACAGATCTACACGGATGCTTCCGGAAATAAGCTGAGTTGCGGCTAAGGTACTCGCTAAAATAAGAGTGGCTATAACAAACTGCTGGCGTTTGGAAAATGAAAATGCATTATTGAGCGTTCTTCCAATATTATGTAATAATTTATTCATTTTATAAACTCATTTGGAATTCCTACATTGCTAAATACCTTGTGCACATCGTCCAACTCTTCCAAAGATTGTAAGAACTTGATGATTTTCGAAGAACTGGTCTGATCGGATAAGCGAATACTTGTTTGAGGTTTATATATAAGTTCAGCGGAAGTTATAACCAGCCCGTTTTTTTCTAAAATCAGTTTTAATTTATGTAAATCTTGAGGGAGTGATTGAACATAGAACTTGGCTGATCCTTCTTCGATATCCTGAACTTGAGCCGTTACTGAAATATTAAACAATTCATCATATGAAAGTGTTTTATCGCAAGTAACAATCCCCACCTGTGTAAATATATGACGTACGCAACCAGTTGACCCTAAGTGCCCGCCGTGAGCTATAAAGAAATTTTTAAGAAGCGCTGTCGATCGCTGATGATTGTCTGTGACCGCTTCGATAAGTACTGCGACCCCCAGAGGCGCGAACCCTTCATATAAAATTTCTTCAAGACCTGTTTCTCCGGTATTTATAACAGCCCTTTTAATCGCCCGCTCAATGTTCTCTTTTGGCATGTTTGCGTCCCTGGCTTTTTCGACCGCCAACCGCAATTTAAAATTGCTCTGCGGATCACTCACCCCTCCTCCATCGCGAACGGCAATGGTAATTTGCGCCGCAAGTTTGGTAAAAATTCTTCCTTTAGCTTGATCGTTTGCCCCTTTTTGGTGTTTGATAGTTGACCACTTGCTGTGACCTGACATACCAAAGTATTATAACATCTTCGTGGAATGTGTTCGGAATAAAATGCAATTTAAAGACAATAATTTTTCGTAATTTATTCATATAAGACTTTTAACACTTGACAACAATCCTTAAAAATCTATATTGTAATGTCTAAACAGTGTAACTGAAAAAAAATGGAAGAAGAATTAGCCGCACAAGCAATTGCGTGTGCCTTAGAGCAAAAATGGTCTGAAGCAATTCGTCTAAACCTGGAACTTGTTAGGATCAACATGTCAGACATCCCAGCTCATAACCGGTTAGCATATGCGTATTTAAAATCCGGGGATGTAATAACCGCAAAAAATACCTATCAAAAAGTACTTAAAATTGATAAACATAATCCTATCGCACTCAAAATAGTCAAATGGCTTTCCGGAATATCCAAAAGTGATATTCATCAAAACAACCATCACGTAATTCCGACTCCTACAGTGTTCTTAGAAGAGCCGGGAAAAACTAAAGTAGTGACACTGGTTCACACAGCCCAGGCGAAAATTTTGTGTAATCTGATTACTGCCCAAAAAGTTAACTTTATTCCTAAAAAACACTCAATTGAAATACGCGACGAAATGAACTTATATATAGGAGCGTTACCTGATGATTTAGCCTATAAACTACTTAAGTTTGTAAACGCAGGAAACGTATATGATGTATATATTAAAGGCGTCGGTCAAAACTCAGTAATTGTTTTTATACGCGAACTCAAACGCGGCAAGAAATATGCAAGTATTCCTTCATTTACATCAGCCTCTCAACTGCAAAATACATCTACAAAACACACGGTTTTGGAAAACGAGGTGAACGAAGAAGATGAGGAAAAATCTAAAGACAAAAACACTGATGAAACTGAAGAATAAATAGGAATATTTAGATGAAACTGTCTTAATAGACTTCTCCGTCAAAAGTGAATCATTTTTTGCGTTTGTACCCACCGTTTTGCAAACTTATCACCAACATACACTGAAAATTCCTGTGGATCAGTCTGTGAAAGTTCGAGAGAGCAGGCATACTCCCTTTGCAGAAATTGGATTATCTTACTTTTTGCTTTTTCAGTTTTTACGATGAGTTTACATGTACCCAGCGGCATTTTTTGATTGCCGGTTGAAATAACTTTCCCACCGATCGCAGTTAATATCTGTGCAAATTCACTTGCCACATTAGAAGTATCCGTTGTATTGAATACACTTATCAGCAAAGCTTCCTGATGAATTTGTTCATCTTCAAATCGATGTTCAAGATACTGCTCTAAACGACTTTGATTGAGAATCATTACCCGTGATTGATCCGGCAACGTGACATGCGTGTATAAAGCCGAATCGGCCGAAGCGTTTAACAAAACCTGCTCGTCTGCTCGTAAAAAAGCGAGCTTTCCGCTCAAAAATATTCGATCATATAGGTTAAGTGTGCTAATACGCCGATCCCAAATTAACTTAGTAAATGAGTTGGCATTTTTAAAATCAGTAGTTAACTGCGCTGCTGAATTTGTTTTCAAATCAAAGATCGTCGGAAATGATACACTTGCGGATATTTTTAAGTGCAGCAGATCTTCAATCGTGTCTTCAGTCAATCGGGTTTTGTGTTCGAGCTGGGCCAATTTTTCAGTACTGGCCAATCTATACATCCCATATCCCCATGGTACTTGTACGTATAGATCGTCCGGCAGCGTCACAAATATAACTTTTTCTGTTTTATTTTTGGGAAAAGAAACCAGCATTAAAGGTCGAGTTTTGAACAATAAATTTACACGCCAATTTTTCTGAAAAACAGATGAGTAATGTAAAGAGACTAATTTGAGTACGACCATCCCGCAAAATATTGCCGCAACTAATATAGCAAGAATGACCGTGAAATTCCCGTATATTCGTCTTCGTCCAATATAAGACATATCTTAAGCATTTAAAAAATTTCTTTTAAAATCCTGATAATTTCCCGACTGTATGCTACGGCTTATACTTTTTAGCAATTGATTTATAAACTGCAGATTATGAATGGTAGCTAACCTATAACCCAATAGTTCTCGAACGCGAAACAGATGATGGATATATCCGCGGGAGAAATGAGTACACGTGTAACAACTGCAGTTTTTATCAATTGGTTCGACAGCATCGGCATAAATTTTTCTGGCAATATCAAATTGGTATTTTTTAGTATTTTTTGGATAGTTACTGCAAAATAGTATTCCCATTCTTGCAAGTCTAGTAGGTTGAACACAGTCAAACGTATCTACTCCGCGTTCGATTACTTCAAAAATATCATCTATCTCCCCCACGCCTAATAGGTGACGGGGTTTATCATCCGGAAGTCTTGGAATAACCCAATCGCAAACGTCACGCATTTCCTGTTTACTTTCGCCTACTGACACACCACCTATTGCTATTCCGTCAATATCCAGCGAACTAATATAATCAGCGGATTGCTCCCGTAAATCTCTATATATACCTCCCTGGACAACTCCATATAGCGCCTGGAAAGTTCTATTGTAATTCGTAATTCGTAATTTATGATTCTCCACAACGCATCTTCTTGCCCACGCGTGAGTTCGATTAAGCGCTTCCTTGGCATTTTCATGGGTGGAAGGATATGGAGCACATTCATCAAACGCTATATGGATATCAGAACCTAGTTGCCACTGCAATTGCATTGCTAATTCCGGTGTAAAACGATGTAGGCTGCCATCCCAATGCGAAGTAAAGGTGACCCCATCAGCGTCAATTTTAACTAGATCACCCACAGGTCGTTCATTAACACTAAGTTTAGATTTTATTACCTCGATCTGATGATTTTTTCTCCCCAGAGAAAATACTTGAAATCCTCCGGAATCGGTGATCAATGGCCCAGACCAGTTCATAAACTTATGCAGTCCGCCAAATTTTTTAATAACTTCCATACCTGGCCGTAAGTATGCATGATAGGTATTAACAATAAATATTTCGACTCCAAGAGTACTTAATTCTTCAGGGGTTAACGATTTAACTGTCGCTTGTGTTCCTACAGGTACAAACGCCGGAGTTTGAATCGTCCCATGAGAAGTGTGAATTTCACCTAGCCTGGCCAGACTTGATTTATCCTCGAGAATGACCGCAAATCTGAATTTATTCATGAATATCAATCATAACAAACTATTCAAATCTTTTGTACCAAATATTCATGGTCCTCAGAATTTGGGCTATTTATCTGGAAATACTGTATAATCCTAAAATTCGTATATTGCAGTTTGCGTTTTATTACAGCAGGATGTATGAAACAATTAGATAACTTAGATAGAAGAAATTTTTTAAGGATTAGTTTAGCAGCAGCAGCAGGACTTATGGCAGCTTGTTCTCAAAATGATAGAGCCAAAAAACCTACTGTCCCGGCTCCACCCTACTCACTTGTTCCTGAAGACGCACTTACAGTTTTATTTAATGATAGAGAATGCTATACACAGGCAAGTACGCCATCCGGTCCATACAATTTTTATAGCTTTAACGATCTTTTAAGAAGTAATTTAGATGCTGACCAATTTTCGTATTTGCAAACAACACCCGGAGTTTATCCGCTCTATCAAGTTCCTAAAACTTTGGCAAGTCCAACAATCGAAGGATTTCTAGTTGATCCTGGCGTCTGGACTATAAGACCAAGCAAAGAAAATCTGCTACTGATCACGGATGAACAAATGCTTTGCCATGATAAATCACTCTATCCACGAATTCTTGAACTTACGGATAAAAAGGGTAAGGTTCAGAAAAAAAAGGAAAATCCGCCCAAAGAATACTGCGGTCAGGATATGGTGCGATATTTTGCCTTAAATTTGCTTGACGAAGTTGCGACGATGTTAATTATTAACTATATGAGGATTTATGATCTGCATTTAGCGGATATTGCAACATTCTTGGATGGAAAAAAATTCCCACTGGTACAATAATTGAAGAGTTTCTTAAATGAGAGAGAAGTTATTGATGTAGCTTTCAGGAAAAATAATTGCTATTTTCATGAAGGTGGCGGATCGGTGTTTACAGATTACAAAAATTTACGCGGTCGATATTTTGCAACTATTGCCGAAGAAAACAAAACACTTACTCTCTTTAAATATTTCGGTCAATCAGAATCTTATGAACAGGCCGTTTCTAATGCATTAAATCTTACAACTTCCCAAGGTTTACAACGAGCAATAGAAATGGTCACCACCTGGTGGAAAATACCGATACCATAAGTATTACTTTTACGGCTTAAAGGCCATGCGCAAGCTTAAGTTGACGGGAATGATCCTGTATTTCGTGTTCTCCCTTGGAGAAAGAGGCTAATAATTTGTGCGTAATCGACAAAGCAGCTTCAAATTCCGGCTGAATGATTTCCTGGACGCCCAAGTTCTTCAAATATTCCTGATGCTCTTCATGATGCACCCTGCAATATACACGAACTCCTGGATTTAGAAGCAGACAGTTGCCGATAATTTGTTTTTGTGTAAGCAAGTCAGGTATCGCTATAACCAGGGCTTTGGCTTTAGCTGCATTTGCCAGATCCAAAATGTCAATATCCGCTGGATCGCCATAAATTACTGGAGTCCCGTTCTCTTTTAGAATTTTAACGGTGTGCTGGTTAAAATCTATAACTACATAAGGAATTTTGGCAAGATTTAGAGCCTGACCCACATATTTGCCAACTCTGCCAAAACCGCAGATAATTACATGTTCTGATAAATCGAATAATTGATGTGCAGCGGGATGTTCAAAACGATTAAAGTAACGTATATAAAAACCTTTGAAATGTATCTTTAAAAAATCACTCAACCGCGTATATATATACGGCGTGGCTAAAAATAACGGTGGCATGACAAGTATCGAAAGCAAGGCAACAGACAATATATAACCATATACAGTCTGCGAAATAATGTTTTCAGAAAGCCCCATTCGTGCCAGTATAAAAGCGAATTCACCCACCTCAATCAGTCCGACGCCGACTATAAATGATGTTTTTGCATGCTGGCCAAAGTACACGCTAAGGCCTGTGACGATAACAAATTTTATCGCGACTACAATCGTGGTTAAAATCAGGATTTGCACAAAATGATCAAATATAAATCCCTGCGGCAGTAATAGTCCTAGTGTCGTAAAAAATAACAGAGCGCATACATCCCGCAGCGGTCGAATTTCACTAAAAACTGCGTGCTGCTCAATCGATTCAGAAATTAACACGCCGGCCAAAAACGCGCCAATTGCCCCAGACAAACCAATCGCGTAGGTCAAAAGTGCCGTACCTACCGCAATCGAGAAAACTCCAACTAACAATAGTTCCCGACTTCTCAATGTGGAGATTGTATCTACCAAAAAAGGTACTAAACGCTTACCCAGGAGTAAAATCACGCCTACGATGAGTATCGATAAGCAAATATGTGAAAAAACTTGAAAAATAGTTGAATTATGAATTCCTCCTGCCAAAAATGCTTTACCAAGAAGTGGAAATACTATCATCATCGGCAGTACTGCCAAATCCTGTACCACTAGCCACGCTACCATTATTTCTCCCTGTACTGTATCCAATTCTCCCCTGTCGGTTAATAACTTAACGACAACTGCAGTTGATGATAATGAGAATGCTGCTGCCATAAAAAATGATGAAAATGCATCAAAACCTAAGATAATTGCGAGTGC
>JAHFKJ010000014.1 GCA_023245415.1 Candidatus Gottesmanbacteria bacterium
TCATAGACGTTTCGTTTGCTTAGGGAGCGTCCCAAAATAACCTTTAGGGTTATTTTGGGTTACGACCCCTTGTGCCGCATCTTTCCTTTAAATATTATTTGTAAGATGCGGCCTTACCAATATCGGTTCTATACTGCATGCCTTCAAAGCTAATTGACTCCCCAATCACCGAATACACTTTTTCCCGAGCTTTTTCTAAAGAATCAGCGGTTGCTGTAATATTTAATACACGGCCACCATTCGTATGAATTTGGTTATCAATTAGTCTTGTCCCTGCATGGAAAACCGTCACCCCATTTTGTCGGTGAAGTCCGTTAATTGGCATGTCTTTCTTGTATGTTCCAGGGTATCCCCCTGATGCAAGCACCACAGACAACGATGTTTGCTCACTGAATTTCACGAGATCCGGAGTCATCTTTCCCTCAATACACGCTTCTAAAATAGCAAGTAAATCAGATTCTAAAAGAGGTAATTGAACTTGTGTTTCCGGATCACCCATCCGGCAGTTGAATTCCAAAACATACACCTCACTCCCCACTATCATAAATCCGCCATACAAAACTCCGATGTAAGGCATGTTCTTCTCCGCCATCCGATCAACCACCAGTGTCAAAAGCCGCTGCATCTTTTTCAAAACCGTCACTCGGATCTTTGATGGCGCATATGCCCCCATTCCTCCTGTATTGGAACCCCGATCACGATCATAAATCCGTTTATAATCTTGCGCGGCAATGATGGGAATTGCGACTTTTCCGTCACAAAATGCCATTACTGAGACTTCGCGCCCGACCAACTTTTCCTGAATCACTACCGTCTCACCAGCACTACCAAACACTCTACTTATCATAATTTCTTTAAGCGCTTTTTCAGCCTCAGATAAAGTATTACACATATATACACCTTTTCCCGCTGCCAACCCGTCCGCCTTAACCACACATTCTCCTTTGAGTTTTTCAATATAAGAAAATGCCGAAGAAACATCGGTAAAAATTTCAGATTTCGGATGAGGAATTTTATTTTCTTCCATAAATCTGACTGCCCAGGCTTTACTTGATTCAAGTTGGGTAGCAGCCTTCGTCGGGCCGAATATTCGTAGACTCTTTTTGACAGACTCGTCAACAATCCCCAATGCCAGTGGTACTTCAGGTCCGACTACTATCAAATCAATCTGTTTTTCCTCAACAAATTGCAAAATGTCTTTGATTGCTTCCACGTTGATCGAAATATTTTCGCCTAAACCCAATGTCCCTCCATTTCCGGGTGCAAAATACAGTTTTCCCACTCTCGATGACTTCGCTAATTTCCATCCAATTGCATGTTCTCGACCCCCCGACCCAACGATCAATATACGCTTTTTCATAAATAGCCTGCGGGAAACAATTGTATCGCGATATCTTTTGCCGGTTGTAATAAATGTAAGTAACGTGAAGAAATAAGCGGTTGAGTACGTTTGAAACCTGTTGTCTGCGGTTCTTGTATCAACATTTTAATAGTCTTGATAACATTTTCATGTTCTAATGGCAAGAGTTGACTTTGTAGTTGACATGAAATTTCTCTTAACTTTTCGCTCTGTGCAAGAATGTCGGCTGGAGAAGGAGTTTTTCTGACTGATGCAAATGGTAATTTTATAACTCGCAAAAGGTTTCCTTGATCATACTCCGCAGTTACAATATGTGTAGTAGCTTCAATCCAGGGATTTTGTTCACCGGTTAACCATGCAAAGGCAACTCGAGCACACGTCACTCGGATCCCATACATTCCCTTTCCCCCAAAATCAGACCGTCCAGGGTCTAATGGCCCTGGATGTTGGTTAATAATTTTCCCGGCATACGACCTAACCACCGTAACTGGAGTATGCGGCAACCATCCGTTTTGGGAAATAATATCCGGTTGAAGAAATTGAAACAAAGTATGGAGATTTTCGGCTAACTTCGCCTGTGATTTAACTACTTCATTCTCAAGTGCAAAAGTCCGAATCCCCAATAATTGTGCCTTAGCAATGCCTGGTGCATCATTGCGACTTGCAATTACACCGACGATCTCAACCTGATCGATTTTACCCTGTTGCACCGCTTTAATGACTGCTTCAGCTGTTGTTCCTCCACCTGATATGAGCAATACAGTCCGTTTTTTCATATTTTTATAAGTTGCTTTCATACGCTGTACCATCTTTTGCTACAGGAAATCGACCGGTTAAACAACCACCGCATCCGCCATTTACTAAAAAAATGTCCAACTCGTCTTTGGGGTAAATGATTTTATTGCTGCCAAATTTCGCCTGGATAAATCCTTTTGGGCTAATATAGTTTACGCTGGTTGCACCTATAGCCTTAGCAATCTTTATTGGATCTGAATTATTCTCACGGGCAATAAGTTCTTTTCCCGTACGCATACTCACTCCTAAGTGGCACGGATATGTAACGGGTGGGAACCCCACAATCCAGTGCACTTCGCGAGCTCCTAACGCAAACACAGCCCCTGTAATTTTTTCTGACACATTACCCCGAACTATCGAATCGTCTCCTAGAACCACAACAGCATCTTTCCAAATGGATTTATCAGGAACGAACGAAATTTTTCCCAGAACTTTGGTTTTGATATGTGACATATCATCATCGCGCATAAATAATCGCTGATCACCATTGATGTCAAAATGATCACGTAGAAGCACCTGACGATAAGGCAACTTCAAAGCCTTGGCATACCCTATCGCCACATTCACTCCCGAATCCGGCACACCAACTATAAAATTAGCTTTGGGAAGAGGCGCTTCTTGCGCCAAAATCTCACCACACCGCTCTCTAAAAACTGCAGTTGATAGCCATTCGACAGAATCAGCAGCTTTATTTTTGTCAATATTTACCGGAAAAAGAGAGTCAGGCCTGGAAAAATATGCCCATTCAAAATCGCAAAAATTACCGAGACCTGGTGTACCTTTTCGAATTCGAGTTATCCTTTTTTTGTCAATTTTGATGATTTCACCTTTATTTACTTCACGTAAAACTTGTGCATGTACTTTTTCAAACGCGTGCGTTTCGGATGCAATCAGATAACCCTGGTTCTTCAATTTTCCTATAAATAACGGTCGAATACCATGCGAATCACGGATGATATACAATACATCACCAATTCCAATCATCATGCTAAATGCTCCACTGACTTCTGAAACTGCGGACATGATTTTTCTATCCCAATCTGTTCCGGGAAATTGTGCAAGCATCTGTGTAAATAAGTATGTATCGCTTGCGTCTTCCGGAATTTCACCTCTGATTTTCATTCGAATTTTTGGAATCGCAGCAAACTCACCATTGTGTACTACGGCCAGCATTTCCTTGGATTTCGTCTTAATTATGCATGGTTGTAAATTTCTCGATAAATATCCACCGTAAGTACCGTATCGGCAATGAACCAATGTCCACAAACTCGGAAAATCAAACGCTTTAATACGTTGAGGAGTAAAAACTATTTTTAGTATTCCGTCTCCGACGTGTTTTTTAAAACCCGAAGTTGTTTTCATTACAATACCAGCCCCCTGCTGTCCGCGATGCTGTACACCACTCGCCATTGCCAAAGCTGTTTGCAGCTGTTTGCGATAACCTGGCGCAAAAATTCCTACGATTCCGCATTTTTCCTGTAAAAGAGTCATAATAGTGATTAAGATTTAATTATTTAGAATAAATTCTATAAATACGCAAAATCCCGCTATTAGCGGGACTCTATCAATTCGCCAAAGACTAAGAGATTAAATCTCATGCTGTCTTGTTTTTGGATTCTAAATTTACAATTTATGCATCTACACTAAGTCTTTTGTAAATTCCTGTCAAGGAAATATTTGTTAATTCACGTGTTAATATTTTTCGTCTATATTGAGATTAAAGATTTGAGAATTTCGAGATTTTTTTTATCCGGACCTTTTTGGTCGAATCCCGGAGTTTCCAAAATCAGCGGTAAATTGCTAAATTTAGGATTACGCAACAGTAACTTGAATGCTTCTTTTCCTATAAATCCCCCGCCTATGTTTTCATGCCGATCGCGTGTACTTCCAAATTCACCTTTACTATCATTTGCATGCATACATTCAATTACTCCCCAACCAATAGTTGATTCAATTTTCTTGGTTAATTCGTCAACTTGAGCTTGAGTATTGAATCCATAACCACCAACAAACATATGACAAGTATCTAAACAAACGCCCAAGCGCACATCTTTTACCTCAGCGAGTAACTTCTGTAATTCTTCAAAAGTTGAACCGATTTTACCATTTCCTCCGGCTGCAATTTCTAGATACAATTTAGTGGTTTTAGGCGTATTAGCAAGAACTAGTTTGATAGAATCAGTTACCGTTGACAAAACGTTCGTAAACCCCTTACCTTTGTGACTTCCTGTATGAACGATTGTACCCAAAGCGCCAATTTTCGCAGCAAAACTCAAATCATCAATCAAACTCTGAACGGAAAGTTTGAGTAGCCTAGCCTGATCGGAAGCAAGATTTATTAGATAACTCGCATGGATAAATATGGGCTTGATACTCATCTCAATCGCTTTTTTTTTAAATTCTGAACACTCAGTATCGGCAAATTTCGGCGGAACAAATGCTTGAGGTGGAGAAGAAAAAATTTGCATGCAGTTCGCACCCATTACCTTTGCTCTATCAAGTGCGAATATTAATCCTTTAGCAATACTTACATGGACGCCAATCCGCTGCAGATTCTTTCCATTTATATTATCGTAGAGATTTTTGGACTTCATTTTCCAGCTGCGCAAAATTTAATAAATTTAGCTTTTTGCCATTTAAATAAAAGGTCGGGGTAGAATTAATACCAATGGCGTTGCCATCATTTATATCTTTTTGAATTTTATCTTTATACGAATTTTCTGCAAGGGCCTGTGTAAATTTTTCTGAATCCAGGTTTAACTCTTTTGCTAATTTTTGATATGTATCTTGCGACAACTTTGTCTGGTTTTCGAAAAGCTTATCGTGCATTTCCCAAAACTTACCCTGGACACCAGCCGCTTCGGCCGCATTTGCTGCTTCTCGTGCATGAGTGTGTTGGTCCAACGGATAATGCCGGTAGACAAATTTAAGTTGATCTTTGTGTTTAGATACTATTTTATTTACTAGAGGATAAGCAGCTCCGCACGCTGGACATTCAAAATCTGAAAATTCAACTAGCGTCGCTTTTGGAGTAGCTGACCCGGTTGCCCAGGCATCTTTCGGGATTAGCTGTTCTAAAGAAATTTCAGGAGGAGGTTTAGCGAATAAGATTATTGCTCCTATTAAAATTATGAATGTGACAACGATCACACTTATGAAAAATTTGGTTTCACCTGTCAGTTTCATATTTAGCAAAAATATAGCTTACCAAAATGACCAGCGCATTGCAACGTAAAATCTATAATCCTGTAGCTGGCAATATACCATTTTGAAGCAGTAAAGGAGAAGCTGAAGGAATCGGCATTGGAGAAGAAATATTAGTTGAATTTAGATTAGATCCACTTTTTCCAGATGGAGAAGGTGAAGTATATTGGGGTAATAAATTTTTTATCTGCAGTATAGATGATTTACGCCAGACGTAGAAAAACGCAATTGCCAAAACAATAATTAAAATAAGACCCATGATAAATCTATTCATATTTTCTATCAGAGCGAAATATACTTCATTTATTAAAAATCGTCAATCTTACCATCGTTTTTAAATTCTCAGTTGAAATACTTGATTAAATAAATTATTTATTAGATCAACGAATTTATCTTTCCAGAGATAGACCAAACTTAAAACAATTTGGGTTTTATCCCGAATAATAATTCTCAAGTACCCCTGAAATTGCTTCCAATTTGTAATACATATCCAAAATTCTCTCCGACAGTCAATGTAAAAGTTAATCGATTGGGACAATACAGGATTTCCACTTGTACTAACTGTAAGAGTTGATTGTGCGCTGTTACTGGCAGAGAAGTCAATAAAAAATTCTTCCATCGAAACTTCCGGGTCTTGCGATGGATTTATAAGTATTTCAGGGTCAGTAGACGTAATTTTTAGATTTTTAATTGGCACAGGCCGCTCAAATATATTTCGTGGATCGATATACAATCGCGCTGAACTTCTGCCAGCAATGGCTTCAGTGTTATGCCAATAAAATGTGGATATTTGTTTATCGAAACCATATGTAGAAAAATCAGGCTGAAAAATTACCGCCAGTGAGTCGATTTCTTCCTGTTTCAAATCTATATTTGGGACTATTAACCATTCATTTTCACGATTTATAACAGATGCCATTACTACTTGTTGCAACTTAATATTTTCCCAACCTAAAAAAAGTTGATGCTTATCTTTTTCAGGTCGAATGAAGAATCGTGGGTGACGCTTAAATAAATAATATTGTTCTGTATTTGCAGTTAAGATATCACTAAAACTCAAAGATATAGGTTGCGACAGCCGTGGGGAAGTTTGCGATTTTACGGTTATTTTTTCCGGATCTAATATAATTTCTGCAGTTTCATTTTTAAGTATAATTTTTCCTTCCTGAATATCCAGCCCGGTTATTGAGTTTGGGCTCAGTTCAATTCCGAAGCGATCCACACTATTGTCTCGCCTCACCGGATTACCTCTATAAATGTCTCTGCTTTCTTTTACTACAGTGTATTGTTGTGAACTATCTAGGAGATAAGGTATCACCCAATATGCCCGATTTGTCGAAACACTGACGTTAGTATATCGATCTGATTGATTTGTAAAAATACGCAAATCACTCAAAATAATTTTATCGCCGCGTCTTTCCAATAAGATACGGTATCTTTCTCCAAAAAACCAGAACACGCCTTGTTTTGGAAATTCGGGACTCTTTAAATAATGATATTGACCAGTAGCTCTAGCTTGTCTAGAAACTGTATTATAGTATTCAAGAGGTGAGTATGTCTTGAGATTTCCCTGGTGTTTTTGCTCGTATACATAGTCGAGTTGTTTGATAAATTCGTCTTTATTACTCACCCACTCTTTCGAATTTTCGAGTCCCAAAAGAGCGAACTTATTACCATCAGCCTGACTGCGAGCCTGATCAATAAGTTTGGTAAAATAATTAAAGTTTCCTAGCTTTCGACTCAAATAATCATTTGGTTGTGAAGTGTAGAAACTTTGGTACGAACCGTAACTCTCCTCGATATCGCTGATAGTTTGTCTAAATATCATCACTTGTGATGTATCGGTAGAAGGAATTAAAGGATGTAATATTGAAGCATAATAAGGTATATTAAATATTCCTCCATATAATGTGTAATCATCGGTTTCATACTGCTCTTTGGTAATTTCATGAATATTAACTCCAAAATTTTTGTGAATATAATCAAGCGACCAGCTATCTATCATCCAGGCCACTGTAAACTCAGGATAACGATTAAATCTTTTTTTGAAAATCTCAAAAACAGTATCGAGCAGGTGTTTCCTTTCTGCTTGAGTATAACCAATTAAAAAGGCGTTTCGAGCAGCGTACCAGTCTTCTCCATTTATTTTTCCTTTATATTTTACCCCACTTGCTAAAGCAAGTTTCGGTGTTATTTCTAGCAGAATTCCTAAAGTTTGTTCGCCTGAAGTTTTGATCTTTTCAACTTGCGTTTTATCATTCAAAACATCAAACCGTATAGCCCATGCCAATGGTAAATCTTTAATTTGTGCGTGAGAATTCAGTTTTGTAAACATATCCGGGTCACCAGAATCACAACAACTTTCAGACCCTCGAAGTTGATTTATAATAACAACTGGCAAAGTTTCTTGCGCATATGTTTTTTTATAGAAGAACATACACCCTAAAAGACTTATGCACACTGATAAAATATAGTATCGTTTATTCATTTTTCGTTTCTTATGTTCGTACAAATTCTGATAGGTTTTATTTAAATATTTATTAAGTCGAATCAATATATTGACAGAAGGGAAAAAACAATGTCTAATAGATTTATCATAGTTTGTCCCGTCGTATGAATAATTCTACACGTCTTAAAAAGAACTACTCGTCACAGTTTTTACCCTTAGGAATTATACTTTTCCTGGGTTTGGCAACTATATTTACTTTTATTGTCTCACAACGGCGTCAGGAATTACGCTCCAAAGCTCTTTCTGATAACGCAATCTTGTCTTTTTCTCCTACAACAGTAAATATTACTTCAAACGGCACTTTTAATGTAGCAACAATTCTTAATACTACTCCTCAAGCTGCAGTTGGAACGGATATTTTAGTCCAGTTTGACTCGAACAAATTGACACTCACTAATGTAACAAAAGGAAGTAACACTGTATTAAAAACTTTCGCACCTATTGTTGCCAATGATGCAAATGGTACATTCGACATTCAACGCGTTAAAGATTGTGCCAACTTGGGATCGTTTAATAATAGTACCCAAAATTGTCCAAGTGGATCGGGAATTGCTGAATTCGGGGTTGTTGCTTTTGACTGGGTAAATAATAGCCTAACCGGCTCCTTTGCTGGAATAGCAAGCCCGCTTGCCACTCTCACTTTTCAAGCAAAACCGAATATTAGCGGAAATACAACAATTTCATATAAATATATAGATGCCAACAGCACTACTGACTCTAATGTCGTAGCAAACCCAACAGCTGGAGCAAGTCCGGAAGACATCTTGGTTGCACCGACATCCATAGTTGCTATCACTATTACAACTATCAGCGCTTCACCTAGTCCCACACCTTCACCTAGTTCGAATCCTAGCCCAACCCCAACACGAAGTCCAAGTCCAACGCCAACCAGAAGCCCATCACCAACCCCAACACGAAGTCCAAGTCCAACGCCTTCTACGACTCCAAGCGTATCGCCAAATCCCAGTGTCAGTCCAACTCCAGGTACAAATCCCAGTCCCTCCGCCAGTCCAGCAAACCCGCAGATAATTCTTGAGTTGAATCTGGAAGGCACTATAGGTACAACTACACAAAAACCCGACAAACAATTTATCGTCACCTTTAAGAAAACCAACACAGCTGATCAAGTCCAAACTGTTACTTTCACAGCTAATAACACTGCTACGTATAGTAACCTGGCATCTCCTATAGTATTAGCTTCACCTGGAGCTTATTCTATAACGGTAAAAGCTCCTTCTTATTTATCTCATACATTCCCCGATAAACAAATTAATCAAGGCCTACAAACCATATCTTTAGTTAACGATTTCACTCTTTTGGCAGGCGATGCAGTCGAAACGACTCTGAACAAAATTGATATTTACGACTATAATAATGTAGTAAGCAACTTTGGCTGTAAATCAACTGCCAATGCATCGCCTCCTCCCGGTAAAAGCTGTATATCTTTCAAATCTGATTTGGATTATGATGGAGATATAGATATTTACGATTACAGCTTCATGGTGGGAAACTTTGGCAGCACCGGTAACTAATTCTTCTAATTTACTTATTTATTTTTCTTCTGTTTTTTTACGTGTATTTTTATACTGATATTTTTTGTATTTTTTTGATACAGTTTACAAGAATTGACATATGCAGTTGTCGCGCTATATGATTTTATTCGGTTATTGTTCGGTAACAATAAATTTAATAGGCTTATGATTGAGAAAATTGGAGAAAAAGTTTCGGTTAGTTTTCTATTTAACCACATAAATGGACTCGTTATGCCTCGCTGCATTGAATGGAAAAATACTGTACGTACCATCAAAAAAGTCGGCCTTCACTACACACTTTATCGGGGAAATAAGCTGATCCACATGTTTTCAGTATGTGATGCCCACCAGTTTTTCCTGCTGTCTCTGGATACCGAAAATTTACATTGGACTCTGGAAGAAATAGCAGACGGAATGACTAATTGAAGCTCTCACGACCTAACGGTCGGAGAATCTTAATCTGCGCTTCGTCCAGAGCTGAAATCCGGCCGAAGCGGAATCCGCTCTACATCTCGCGATCTGACGATCGGGGAATTCCGCGGAGGCGGATTAAATTCTAAATGTCAAAAATCTAATTTCAAATCAAGCACGAAGTTCAAAGATTATTTACTATTTTGATTTTGGATTTGATTTGGCATTTGAGCTTTTAAATTTCGAATTGACAACATGATTAAAAAATCTCAAATGTTTAACTTATCTCCTTCCGCTTGGATGCATATTGACCTTAACTCCTGTTTTGCTACTATTGAACAACAAGCCAATCCTCTGCTTCGCAATAAACCCATCGCCGTTGCAGCTTATACAACGCCCCGCGGGTGTATTCTCGCACCTTCCATTGAAGCCAAACGCTATGGCGTCAAAACCGGTATGCAGGTGCAAGAAGGAAAACAATTATGTCCACGCCTCATCATTTTGCCTTCGGATCCAGCGAAATACCGGTTTGTTAATCGGGCGCTTTTGAAACTGTTTCAACAATATTCCCCTTTTGTAACAGTTAGATCAATTGATGAAATGCTTATAGATTTTAGCGATTTATTCATTGCAAATGAAGTCAGGAATCCCCGCAATTATGCTCAAATAACCTCATTAATAAAAATAGGGCAAGAAATTAAATCACGGATAAAAAAAGAGATTGGTGAATGGTTAACTGTGTCAATCGGGATCTCTACGAATCCTTATTTGGCCAAATTTGCAGCCGGACTCCACAAGCCTGATGGGCTTGACGAAATTAATGCCGTCAACATTCAACAAATTTTGGCAAAACATAGTTTAGTTGAGTTGCCATATATCAAGGAAAAGAACCAAATCCGTTTATTATGTACAGGTGTAAGAACTCCGCTTGATTTTTATAACGCTTCACTTCAGCAGCTCAAAGCCGCTTTTCGATCTATCAACGGATATTACTGGTACCTGCGTCTCCACGGGTTTAGAATTGATGAGGTAGAATGGCAAAGGCGTTCTATTGGCCATTCATACGCTCTACCAAAAGCTACCGATAACCTTCAAGAAGTAGAGCAGCTTTTATACAAACTCGTAGAAAAAATGGGCAGGAGACTTCGGAGCAATCACTTGACTGCGCAAGGCATTCACTTAGCGTGCAATTTTGTAGACGGAAGTTTCTGGCACCACGGTCAGTCAACATCAATACGCATGTATGCCAGCAGTGATTTGTTTTCGAAAGCTTGTCATGTATTAACGAATATTCAGCCGCTTAAACCTGTACGAATTTTAGCAGTGTCTTGCTTTGCACTCCAGCAAGATTTGTATAACCAGCAAACTCTTTTTGCAAATGAAGAAAAGAAGCGCAGTCTTGTACAGGCACTTGATGAAATAAATGACCATTGGGGCGAATTTTCCGTCATGCCAGCTGCCATGTTAACCGTTCAAAAACAAAATAAAATCCTCGACCGGATTGCGTTTGGACGTGTCCTTGACATGCAGGACGTAATCTTGCAATCAGAAAATAAATGGGAACGGGAATTGTATATTGAATAACTATGAAGCTCCCACGGGCTTGAGGCCCGGGGTTTTTCGCGAAGGGGGATAAAAATTAAACATCTGGAAGTAGTTTACTCTGTAAATCTCTAAAATAATTAACTTATTTTATATCAAGACTTGCCCATAAGTAGCGGCAAGCCCAGCTTCTGTACGGCTTCCATTTCGCTGATATTTTATCAGCCTGCTTTGGTGTAGGGTGTTTACGAAATTTATATAATTTTTTCATCGCATTACGCAGACCCAAATCACCATAAGAAAACACGTCTTCGCGTGCTAAAGTAAAAATCAAAAACATTTCGGCGGTCCATACCCCAATTCCTTTAACTTCGATTAACTGCTGTGTCACTTGTGCATCGGTAAAATCATGAATTCTTTCAAACTGCAGCTGCTTATTTATTGTTTTTTGCGCTAAATTCTTGATATAAGAAATTTTGGCATAAGAAATACCTGCCTTTCGAATTTGATCATCGTCTATCTTGAGTATTATCTCGGGTACAATCTTTTTATCATGAAAAATATTCAGAAACCTCGCAAAAATAGTATCAGCTGCTTTTTCTGATAATTGCTGATTAACAATTTGTTCGACAAGAGCTCGAAAATAATCCTGTCTCTTTTGCCATTTGGGACGGGGTAAAATATTAATCACCGTTGCAAGCACTGGATCAACTGACGTTAAATAGGCCACCGGATCAACTGACTTTTGATATTGTTCCATAAGAAAGGAGACTATAAGTTGTCAGGATAATAATGGTTTTGTTGGGCAGTTTGAATTAATTTCAGAGCTTCTTTTTCGTAAATTCCATGTTTAATAAAAATCTCTCCAGGGTGACTTGTTAAGTAGTCCAATAGACTATAGCGGATTTTATTATATCGATGTGACACCGAAGTTTTATTTATACACCACACAAATCGTTTGATTCCCGACCATAGGGCAGCATCAAATCCCAGGATGGTTGGTTCCATCAGGGAATACAAAGAACAACGCGATAACTCTTTGATTTCAAGTGCGACTAACGCTTGTCTTGTCGCAACTACTTCTGCTTGTTGCGAAATATCTCCGTTATCTAATTCCTGTCCCACGGTGGTCCGATTAAACCCTTTTGAAATAATGACATTATTTTTCACCACAAATGAAACATATGGATAAATTTTATATTTGTCCATTATTTCTTGACCAAATTTCAATAACTCTTGAATGATTGTTTCTTCACCATCCATACTTATCTTTCGCTGTTTTAAAAAGTCTAATTCCTTCCTCATGTAAAACATCTCTCACCACCATAATTTCATTTGGATTATCATTTTGATAATCTTTGATTGAATAGGGGTGGTCATTAAAGTACTCAGGAAAATCATTGTGTGATACCGAAAAAACAAATCTATTTATTTGTGACCATAAAGCACTATCAAAACAGGCTAGACACGGCTCACACGTCGAATATAAACTATATCCTTTTAATATTATTCCTGAATGCAATTCGATGCAGGCTTTCTTCATAGCCTCCATCTCACCATGAGTAGTTTTGTCCCCGTAAGAGTTAATTCGATCATTAAATCCCTTGCTGATTATTACACTATCTTTGACAATAAACGCACAGAATGGATACGCGTGGTTATTTTCCATTTTTTCATAGCTATACATTATGAGTTCTCTGATTATTTGTTCATCTTCAAACATAATCTTAAATAACTAATATTATTAAACCGATCGTTACACCAACAATGCCTAGCAATTTCTTCTTCGTAAGTTCATCCTTAAATATGAGTGCAGAAAATAGAGTTACTGCTGAAATAGATGAAGCGTTAATTGCATTTACATAACCGATGTTCGGAGCTGATATAAATCCTACCTGCATAAAATAATTAAATCCCGCAGAAAATATACCGATGAAAAGAAGAGTCAGGATTTGTGCGGAGTTGAGAATTTTCCATCTTATGCTCTTTCGATTCATTTCAAAAACAATAATCAGAGACACGATTGCCATAGTATAAATGAGTCGGGGAACAATACTGACACCAATGATAATAAGATATTTTGACGTCAGCGCAAGCATTCCCCAGCATAAAAATGCGCCAATTGCAAGCGGTAACCAGGAGGCGCGGACATGGCTTATATTTTGAAGATTTTTGTTAATCATGATCAGCGCCGAAGCTCCAACGATGAAAAATATAGCTAAGGCTGCTTTAAAGGTAAGTGTTGAATGAAATAAGAATAGGGAGGCAATGGAAGTAAAAACTACATAACTTTTTGAAATTATTAAGCTATACCCTGGATTTGGCGCATACTCTATGCTTTTGAGGGAGAATTTGTTTCCTAAATAACTAAAGAAGATCGCGGAAACAATAATTATTAGAAGTTGATGTGTATTTATCTTTAAGCTGATTTTCGAAGTTAAAACAAATGGGAGGTAAATTATAACCGGGATTGCAAACATGGCAAAATTGTTAAACACTGTAGGTGTTTCAAGTAACGAACTTTTACGAATTAACAAATACAATATTACAGAACTAACAAACATCAAAAAACTCGCAAATATCCAGTTCATAATTCATAATAACTATATCGCTTAAGTCGCATTGATAACTTCAGTACCTATCTCTACTTTATTAGATATGGAAATTATACCACGTAAAGTAATCTACATGATCGCTTAGATTGATAAATTAAACATTGATCTGCGGATAATGACACTTTTTAAAATGTCATACATATAGGATACTGCACACATTTCATTAAGAGCTCTATACTTGTGATTCAGGATCATATAGTCTAGGGTCGTCTTACCAATCTAATCTAAAAGTTCCGTGCAAGTATTTGGATATTATCTCCTAACTTATTTGCAAAGAGGTAGTTCTTAAAAGGCAAATGCCCTAAATAGAGTATTTTATTGAGTACTTTACTCAGAATTACATTTCCCAAGCGGCACCATTGTGTAAACGTGTCGGTTTGCACGTCAATTGTAGTGAAACCTACCTTTTCTATGAGCTGTTTTATGGAATGTGGGTTGAAAAGCACAAGATGATCCTGTGGCCCTAACACCCACCACCGTTTCTTTAATAACACAGCGGAGATCCCACAAATATTTGGTGTTGTTAGCATTAGTAAACCGTTCTTCTTCAAGATTCGTTTAATCTCAACTAATAAAGCATTTGGGTCAAGTGTATGTTCTATAACGTCGAAGCAGGTGACAATATCAAAGCTGTAGGGTTTAATGTTACTTAAAGATTCATGTGATGTGATGCCTTGGCTACGGATATATTTCACAATTGCTCGCGATTTATCCATTGCTGACAGCTCAAATTGAGCCTCTCGAGCAGCTTTGAGAAAGTCTCCATTACCGCAACCGACATCGATGAGTTTACTTTTTTCTGGTGCGTACTGTCTGAGAAGTGTTGCCCGTGCTAAGCTCGTTTCTGAAATTGGCAGTTGTTCCAAATTTCTTGCGAAATTATTTCCCCAGTGTTCGATTCTTTGGTTAATCTCTCTATCTTGAGGAAAATAGTTCACATATAGCGAATAACACTTTGCGCATCGATTATATTCGTCAATAACTTCTTTAATTTTTGTATATTTGCAAACAGGACACATACGGCTATTATACTTTTCGAGGCTAGATATAGTGAGTAAAGATGTGGAGTAATTCTACTTGAATAAGTTATCTATCTCACTTTTCATATCTGCGCCTTTTAGTTCTTTTCCACCAATTTTAGACATTAATCCATTAGCTAATAACTACTCCATCTTTGACAATAAACGCACAGAATGGATATGCGTTGTTCTTTTCCATTTTTTCATAGCTATACATTATGAGTTCTCTGATTATTTGTTCATCTGCAAACATAATCTTAAATGACTAATATTATTGATAAATTAAACTGAATTCTGCGGATAATGAGACTTCTTGAAAAACCATCTTAATAGGGATCCAGATAGCCTAAACCAGATTCATATACCTGCCATTTACCCCTTAACCTAATTCTTCCATCTATAATAACAATTTTGCTGAAGAATTCACCTGTAAAATTAAATCTTTGACGTCAGGTCTTGAAACATCAATAGGTTCAGAAAACCCGATAGCTATCAATACCCATGATTTCTTAGGATTTTTTACTTCTTCCCAAACTCGTTCTGAATAGTCTAACAAGTTTTTATCTTTTCCTACGAACCAATATATCGCAGTCGCTTTATTATCATCAAGGCTTAATTTTCTGACTCGAAAGTCATTTATTTGGAATATCTCACTATTGCTAATAGTATGCCCTAATCCCTGTAAACAAATTTCTGGATCATGATGTGTGCGTGCAGATTTACTTGAGACAACTAGTAACGAGAATTGAATACCGTCTTTGGTTTGACCTGTAAATTTTTTACTAAATTCTACATCACTATTTACAAAATAAGACTCTTCAGCTCTACTAAAAGCAAGATCACTAAGGATAATACTATTTAAGGTGATTGAGTAAGCTGTTTGTTGTTTATACGTATTAACTATGTCTGTATCTTTTATGAAAGCAACTTGCAGTAGTAAAAAGAATGAAAAGAAGATTATGGAAAACAATTTTACGTTTCCTTTTAACCAAGTTGGTTTTACTTCATTTAATGTTTTTCTGGATGTCAAAGAAGGCACATATTTATTAGTTAGATACCACAGCGAAATGCAACTGGCTGTAAATCCCAATATACCTAGAACAAGATGAATTGCGTCTCCAGCCCATTTCATATCAAGAACGTCATAAATATAAATTAAGCTAAATACTCTCCATGTATTAAAAAAGAGCAAGGATATAAAAAATAAAACCGTAATAGCGATTAGTTTTACTGAAAGACGCACATTTTGTAAAAAATATGTACTTAGCATAAAAAGTCCACCTGTATAAATACTCTTCACACCGCTACAGGGTAAATCTATGCTTGTTGCATGATTTTCAGTGACAATGACAGCTGAATTTGATACATTCCCAATACCGGTAATCTGTAATATTGATCTGACAATATTTGCAGTAGCAAGCCGTATCGGAAAACCTAAAAACTTCTGGACTCGTTCTAAAAGAGGTAGGGTGAAGATAAGAATTAAAAAAACATAAATACTTCGTTTCCAGAATTGTCGCTCAAGATAAAAACCAAGGAGGCAGTATACTCCAAGGAAAAATAATATCGCTGGAACAATGCTAAGCTTAAAGATCACTGCATTAACGATATATAATATTAAAACTCCAGTAAGAGAAATAAAGGGAATGGTTTTGTTTTTAGGAGAAATTAATTGTTCTTTCTTAAGAACTGAGATAATAAATATAGTAGAAACAAGAATAAAGCCAATACCATTTTCGTAAAATTCACGACTTGTAAACGTGTGCCAAATGTAAACAATCGCTTGTCTGAAAAATAAAATGAAGAGAAGTATTAAGAGGAAGTCATACCAATTAAAATTTTTTAGTCTTTCGGATACTTTGTTCATAGATCGGTTGCAAAACTACTTGAAGTTTCTTTCGATAAAGATAGCACAATAACAATGAACCTATGATAATAAGAAGCCATTCGTGAGGTTCAGGAACTGCACCAACTTCTAATATACCCTTACCAGATGGATCAGCGAGTCGTTCTTCACCAATATCAAAAGCTATTTGATACCGATTATTTGCTTTCATAGCTGCTGCTAATTGCCTCTTTTGTTCTTCGGTAACAAGTACGATCATTGAGGAATATGGTGTTACAACTGAAGATAATTCAGAAAGACGATTGAGACTATCAAGAGTTGCAATATCTGATGTGTCTTTTTTCCTTATGCCATCAATAATAATTTTTTTATATGCCAATTGATTAAATGGGTTAGCAGGATCGCTTATCAGACCCACAGTAATTATTGGCTGCAGTACCCAAGTTCCATATTCATTCACATCAAGAATAATCCCACTCGTTTCCCCTTCTCTTATTTTCTTCTGTAACCATAAATCTTCAACTGCATCATATCCATTCTCAACGACTTTTCCGCCACTTTGTAAAATGGTTGTGGCAAGAGGATCATTATAGATCGGTATATGATTTTCAGGTTGAATAAGATAGATTGGAGCATTTGAGGTTATTGAAAAATTTTCTGGTTTTCCATCAAAAGAACCACTATCAGTTACCATAAATATTGCATAATAGGAATTTGGTAATTGCAGCAAAGCACCTAGTCGATCTGTTTTTCCTATGGGTATGACTTTCAAGCCTTGATTTAGTGAACTATCTGTCAGTGAAATTTTTTGACTTATCTTATCGTTAAAAAAGAAAAGATCGACTGTATTATTCTTAAGTAAATAATCTATAGGAAAGTTTTGCTTAAGGTATGAAGTCCAATCCCTTTGTTTATTGCTATAAGAGCTATCAAGTAATATGGCAATATGTTGCCCTTGTATTATTTCATTAGCTTTAGAAAAATGATCCTGGCATGAATAGAGACCAGCCAATTTTTGATTAGTTGCATGTGGGATAAAGATAACCTGTCCACTAAATGTTTGAGTCGAAATAGGAGTTTTTGGACAAGGTTGTGCGGTAGTTGTTATATATTGATTATTTGATGCCGGTTGGACATTTTTTCCTTCAAATATATATTTTGTAGTTGGATTGTTAAGAATATTTCTTTGCTCTTGGACTACAGGAAGTTGTATGCCTTGAGTATTAATGACAGTTACATAAGAGTATCTAACCTTTTGATTCTTATCTAAAATAAACTCAGGATTACCAATTTGAGGTCTCCCATCCTGCATTCGTGGCTTAACAGGTATTGGGAATACTCGTAGCTTATATTGACGAGGTCCAGCTTGTTCAAGAAGTGCAGGATCTTGTCTATATAAGATTTGATTTTCATAGGTTTTGTTTGCTGCACCTTTTGGTGCAACTACTGTATTGTTGCCTTGTTCAGATGTTGTAATTTGCTGGAAAGAAGATGGTGTTTGATTACTTTGAGATTGTCGAGAAGGAATAGGTTTATCTGCTGCATTAGCACCAAATTGCAAATCTGGTCCTAACTTTAACTCTGTTAGCGCTGAATCATCTGGTAGAGAAAATTCGTAGTAAACTTCTTGAGGTTGATCGGTTGTATTTTCATATTCTTCCTCAATCGTTACTTTGGCAAGTAATCCATCATTGTAGAGGGTTACATTTACTACTCGATTAACAACTTTAACGGATTTCTTATTAAGATCAAGAATGCCCGCTTTTAATTGATCTTGTGTATTTGTAGCTTTAAGAGTATTAGAAATTTCATTAAGTTCTCCTTTTTGGATAGAGTTATCAAAAATTTCTTTATAATCCTCTACTGATTTTTTAATCTCATCTTCAAAAGCCCCTCTATACACAAAAGGCAATGCAAGGTTATTAAATGTACGTTGAAAAAACTGTGCTGTAGATTCATTTGCTCCAAGCTCATTTTTATATCCAATCTGGATAATATTCATTTTGTTATCGCTCAAATAGCGATACTGTGCAAGATAGGAAGAAACTAGGTTATTTCTAATTTCCTTATCACTGTTTAATAACTCTTGTGCTACTTTTTGTCTGTCTTCAAACGTAGCTGCATTACGATACTGTGATATTACGTTTGTGTACCGATTCGCACTAACCTGAATAGAAAGAATAAGAACAACGATTATAAAAACGGCACTAGTTCCATATCGTAATAATCTGGAATAGTTCAAACCATAGTGATGTACCAGCTGCTTATAAAGGAAACTACATGTTTTCCAAAAAGTAATAAATGCTCCAATTGGGCCAAGTATAAAGAAGCTTGCTGTCAAAAGAAAAAGCATTATGGCAAATAAAGACAGCAAAAATATTAAAATTCCACTATGCACTAATGTATCTCCTAGATCTTGGAACATATTTCGTATACCAATGTAATCTTTAAGCAGGTAGGCTATAACAATTGGTAGAAAAAAGAAGGCTAAAAGGTAAGCGTAACTTGTCAATATGAGAGCTATTTGTTGAGAAAGCATAAGCAATGTCTGTTTAGGTTTTGACATTACTTTGGGATAGAGAAGATGAATAAGTAATCCTACAACACTCACTACAATACTAATGAAGAAAATCCAAACGATAGGTGTGACTTGCCTTAAGAAGATAATTCGAATTAGCACTAAACCCATTAACGGTATTTGAAATCCGAAGAAGAGTTTTATTAAATTTTCTGGTTGCCGCCGTATTTTCGTGAAGAAACCTAATGCCATGGTAATAAATGGTAGAAAAACTAACCCATAAATCATCACTAATACATTTGTAGGCGCATGACCAAAAGTAAGAATATCTGTAAAATTGGGCCGGCGTAACGAAGTGGTAAGAATATTTAAGAGAACTAAAATCAAAAAGATAGAAAAGATAAGGTTATAGCCCCAAAAGATTACATAGGAGACTTTTCCCGATAATATTTTTCTTACATTTTCCATTTATTGCTTCGAATTTTAGCATAAATAGGTCAAAATGTAAAAAAACGTATCAGTCGAGGATTTATGCAGTGCTGATGAAAAATTCAACAATTTTGAGCTTTAAATTAATTCTATCATCTATTTGAATCCTTCGACGCACTCATGATTGAAACACTTATTATCCAATTTGTGGATAATGGCATTTTTTCCATTTCTTTCCAGAGCCACAGGGACAAGGATCATTTCGTCCTAATTTCTGATTAGAGACTATCGTTGACTGTAAACGCTGACTAAGTTGGGACCGCGATGCTTTCACCAGTTTCGAATCTTTATTTACAAGACTCGTAAGTAAATCTGTCGGTGATTTTTTTACTGAAAGAGATTGCGGTTTTTCGTTTGACAAATCTTTTAATTTAGCAAACGAATCGAGTGTATTGACATTTGTTTCAAGTTTTGGCCGTGGCATCGGACCAGAAACTTGCACTTGGGCTCTAAATATCCGCTGTGCTATCTCTTTATCAATTTCATCAATTAACCGTTCAAACATACTAAACGCTTCATTCTTATATTCAATCAACGGATCGCGCTGCCCATAACCGCGAAGCCCAATCCCCTCTCTCAAATCATCTATCGCATCTAAATGACTCATCCACAGATTATCTATAGCTGTTAGACTCACCCACTGCTCGATCTGTCGCATGATTTCTTCACCAAATTGATTCTCTCTTTGTGAATATAGATCTGTGCTCAAATGATTTAAGAATTCTTCAATTTCAGAATTAGTATGTAATTGCTCAAGTTGTATAACGAGCTGTTTCTGCGAAGGTTCGTCAAATGGAACCATGCCGGCAAATTCCTGGACAATTTTCTCGCGTTGAATTTCTCCTTTTTCAAATGCATAAAGACTCAGAATAATATTAATTTGCTGTTTAAATATATCGATTATTTTCTGTTTAATATCAATGCCTTCCAAGATGCTGTGTCTGCGCTTATAAACAATTTCCCGCTGTTTATTGAGAACATCATCATATTCAACCAAATGTTTTCGCGAGTCAAAATGAAAACCTTCGACTTTTATTTGCGCCTGTTCAATTGCTTTCGAAACCATTCCGTGTTCGAGTGGTATATCGTCGGGCAATTTGAATATAGTCATGAGTTTTGCAACTTGATCCCCACCAAATAGTCGCATCAAATCGTCTTCTAATGACACAAAAAATCGTGAAGAACCCGGGTCGCCCTGTCTTCCAGATCGACCTCTTAGCTGATTATCAATACGTCTTGATTCATGACGTTCAGTCCCAATAACATGAAGCCCGCCTAAACTGACTACTTTATCATGTTTTTTCTGCCAATCTGCTAAATTCTTTTTATAACCTGCATCTGAAACTACCGGCATAGCTCCGCCTAATATAATATCCACACCTCTTCCAGCCATATTGGTTGCTACGGTAACTGCTCCCTCTTTTCCTGCTTCCGAAATAATGAGAGCCTCCTTTTCGTGATTTTTGGCATTTAATACTTCATGTGGTACACCTTTTTTTAGAAGCAATTCAGATATTAGTTCATTTTTTTCTATAGAAGTTGTACCGACCAAAACTGGAGTACCTGCTTTATTTAGTTCCAATACTTCATTGGCAACCGCCATATATTTGGCTTTGGTGGTTTTATAAACCATATCCGCGTGATCTTTTCTTATCATCGGACGGTGCGTGGGAATTACCACAACGTCAAGGTTATAAATTTTATGAAATTCCTCTGCTTCAGTAACTGCAGTCCCAGTCATACCTGCTAATTTTTTATACATCCGAAAGTAATTTTGGAGTGATACTGTGGCTAACGTCCGAGATTCCTGTTGAATCGGAACTCTTTCTTTAGCTTCTATCGCTTGATGCAGTCCCTCGCTATACCGGCGTCCGGGCAATAAACGACCAGTAAATTCATCAACAATGACGACTTCGTTGTCTTTAACTATATAATCTTTTTCTTTATGATAAAGAGATCTTGCCTTTAATGCAGCTTCTAGTAAATGTACGGTTTCAAAATCTTTCTCATAGAGATTTGATATTCCCAGTATATTTTCAACTTGTGTTATGCCGTGTTCATTTAGGTGAGCAGTTTTCAACTTTTCATCAATAGTGAAGTCAGTTTCAGGATTAAGTCGTCCGACCAATCGTGAAATATCATAATAAGTATTAGTAGGTTCAGTATCAGGAGCGGAGATAATGTGTGGAGTCCGCGCCTCATCAATCAGAACCGAATCAACTTCATCAACAATGGCAAAATTGTGTTCCCGCTGGACGGTCTGATCCTTATTCGAAATCATATTATCCCGTAAATAATCAAAGCCGTATTCAGAATTTACACCATAAACAATATCGGCCTGATAAGCTTCTTTGCGATTAATTGGTTTTAAATGACGTAGTCTCCAATCTTGGGCAACTGCATCTAAATAAAGTGGATCGTAAATATACGATTTATCATGAATAATTGCGGAAACGCTCAGCCCGAGAATTTGATAAACAGAACCCATCCAACCTACACCTACGCGGGCCAGATAATCGTTAACGGTAACTAGGTGTACACCTTTTTTAGTTAATGCGTTTAAATAAAGCGGAAGAGATGCAGATAATGTTTTGCCTTCCCCGGTTTTTTGTTCAGCCACCTTACCTTGATGTAAAACTATACCAGCAGTGAGCTGAACATCATAATGACGTTCGTTTATAGTTCTTTTTGCAGCTTCTCTAACTAAAGCATAAGCTTTGGGCAGTAACTCATCTAACGATTTGCCTTGTTGTAGCGACAATACAAGGTTTTCTGTTTGTTTTTTAAATTCTGTATCTTTAAGTCTTGAAACCTCTGCTTCTAATTCATTAATTCTATTTACTACAGACCGCAATTTTTGAATCTGCTTTTCGTTAGAATCCAGCAGATTGGCTAAAAATTTCAACATAAGATTTATTTTACCACAGTCGAGGCTATAAATCCGGCGAATTTGAAGATATCGACCCACCAACGATCATTGTTGATGAGTAGAGCAGGCATTTAATTTTTAAATTAATAAGACTTAATTTATAGTGAATTATATTAAAATAATTGTCAAGTTATTCACAGTATTAGATAAAAAATATCACATAATATGGCACATATCTCTTGACAATAGCTTCAGAGATCGTATGATACCTTATGAATTTAAGTTGAATAATTACAAAGATTAATTCTTCTTTAATAAGCCTGCTTCATTCATATTTTTATAAGCTGCTGTGCGTAAATAATTCATGCATAAAAAATTAGATAATCATAAGTCGAACGGAAATAATACTAATGGGTTCCTGCCGAAAATTACCGGCATTATATATAGCGACGTAAAAAGATCTTATTTTCCCACGGATTCCCAATATTTGACTGAGAAAAACGCGCTTCATGATGCACAGGGAATTTCCAATTACCTGAATAAGTTAGGCATCAAAACGATTCTTTATCCTGGAAATTCGCTATTAGCTCAAAAATTACGACGAGATAAACCTGAAGTCGTTCTAAACCTCGTGGGGTCTGTAAAGGGGAATGAATATTTAGCTTCAAGTATCCCCGGCATATTGGAATTATTAGAAATTCCATACACAGGTGCGAGTATTTTAGGTGAATCGCTCTCGTATAACAAATTTCTAGTAAAAAAGCTGCTTGAACAAAATGGCGTACCTGTACCTGATTACCAATTATTTAACACGTCGGTTGACCCACTCAATTCGACTCTTCGTTATCCGTTGATTTCAAAATTAAATGAGATTCACGGCTCAGTGGAAATCACTCAAGATTCTGTTTCAGAAAATGAAAAACACTTACGTAGAAGACTCAAATACTTAATCAAGACGTACCAGCAGCCAGTTCTAGTTGAGGAATTTATTGTCGGCAGAGAAATAACTGCAATACTTTTGGAAGGATTAAATAAAAAAGTTTATTTGGCAGAAAAAATTATCAAACGCGATATGAAAGAAAAGTATCTATTCGCTTCATTTGAACATCAGTGGTTAGACCACAGAAAAAATTCTATCACATATAGAAAACATACCGATTCTATTCTTAAAGAGTACGTAAAGAGAGCATTTGAAATCACTGACATGTTTGATTATGGAAAATTTGACATTAGACTGGATAGCTCAGGCAGATATTATTTCCTGGACTCCAATAGTAATCCATTTTTAGGGTCAAAAGAAATGGAATCAGCACTTGGAAGTATATTAGATCTATATGGAATCTCTTTCATACAAGTACTGAAAAGACTGTTGATGAATACCGTACGTGATGCAGCGGGTAAAAAGCTTCTTCCGATTACGGGCACCATGTGAATTTTTTGTAGCTATTTCCGATAAAGATTAACCTACAAATATCGGGAATATTATCAACTATAAGCTTACAACGGTTTCTTAACTATCTTATCTTTGCCTATGTAAGGTTGCAAAACTTGAGGAATAGTAATGGATCCATCTGCATTTTGGTAATTTTCTAAAATAGGAATTAGTATTCTGGGCGAAGCAACGGCTGTGTTATTGAGAGTATGGCAAAAAAGAGTTTTTCCATTTTTTGTCTTATAACGAATTCTTAACCTTCGTGCTTGAAAATCTCCCATTACCGAATTTGACATAGTTTCCCCATAATTACCTAATCCCCTATCCCCTGGCCCGAGTCGACATGGAATCCATGTTTCTATGTCATATTTTTTTACCTGTGGTTCACCCATGTCACCGGTGCACATGAGTAGCACACGGTATGGTAATTTCAAATCCTTGAGAACTTCTTCAGCATTTTGCAGTAACTCCTCGTGGAGACTAAAAGAGTGTGCCATAACATTATCACTAATAATTACCTGTTCAATTTTACTGAACTGATGAAGACGGTATACTCCTTTTGTATCCTTTCCGTAACTTCCGGCTTCGCGTCGAAAACAGGGAGAAAAAGCCACAAACTTTTTTGGCAGATCTTTTTCGTTAAGGATTTCATCAGAAAAATAAGCTGTCACCGGAACTTCGGCGGTTCCTGCCAAGTACATTTGATCTTTATTTAACTGGTAAACTTCTTCTTTTCCCCATGGGAATTGTCCATTACCAAATAGCGTAAATTCTTTTACTAAACTCGGTGCGATAAGAGGTATATAACCCTTATTGATAAGCTTCTGAAATGTGAAAAAAAGTACGGCAAATTCAAGTTGGGCTGCAGCATTTTTTAAGAAGTACCCGCGATAACCACCTACTTTTGCCCCACGTTCAAAATCAATTAAATCCAACTCTTTTGCAAGCTGAATATGATCTTTTTGCGGAAAGTCGAATAAACGGATTTCGCCCCATTTTTTTATTTCCACATTACCGCTGCTATCTTTGCCGATCGGCACACTCGGATCTGGGACGTTAGGAACAGTATACATAAGTTCGTTGAACTCTTTTTCAACATTCCTTAAATCTTCGTCCACCTTTTTCAGGTTTAATCTTATCTCTTTTCCCTTTAGGTGTTGACTATCAGCTGTACGCTGTTGACTCACTTTATTTCGTTCTTCTCTTAACACTCCACTTTTTTGAATTAACCGGCGCCGATCTTCATCTAACCTTAATAATTTGTCCCAATCAACGGTACGATTTTTGTTTATCGCAGCTTGCTTACAGATTTCCAGATTTTCTTTGATAAATTTAATGTCTAACATAAAGGAGTGAACAATTATTAATACCGATCATACTTTTATAAGGCATGAATTGCAAGATTTGCTTGCAACTCACCTAAATGACTTGCGTCATTCAACGAAAGCAATTTTGGTTGATTATCTTTCATCTCGATAATAGTTACTGATGTAGGTTGCAAATGAAACTTCCAAATCCGATTTAATTTCATATTTAAAACTGCGGCAATCAGAATTCGTATGATATTATCATGTGTAATCACAAGTACGTGTTTTTCGCCTTTAAAATCTAGTCCTCTCCACCAACCAACAACCCTTTTTTGAGTATCGAGAAAATGCTCGCCTTGAGGAAAACGCACAGTCGACGGAAACTTTTGCCATTTTTTATAAATTTCAGACCAATCTTTTGCAATAATGTCTTTATGCTTTCCTTCCCACAACCCGTGATTTGTTTCAATAATCTGCATTTCGGTTTCAACTTTTATATCTTTTTTATACCCAACGGCTTGAGCCGTTTGTAAAGTGCGCTTCAGGGGACTCGCCAAAATTCTGTAAATCGGTATTTTGTAAAACCGGTCTGCCAATCTCCTTACTTGTTGGAATCCAAATGGAGATAAATCGGTATCATATGTTTGACCCTGATAGATACTCTGGGTATTAGCAATCGATTCACCATGCCTTATTAAAAATATTTTTGACATAATTTGGAAAAATAGTTTAACAACTTAATAATGTCTTAACCAGTATCGGCTTTAAACTTTCTACTGCTCGTCTACGGTGATTGAATTTAAAATTTTCTTCATCGGTAAGAAGATCATAATTATAAAATTTCCCAATTTCTGGAATAATCATGAGTCTTCTAAATGGAAAGCCTTCATACGCATGACCCTGGGGTTTCTGTGCCACCTCTCCGCGGATTTTATCCTGAGCGGTATAGACAGTTCCACCCGGAAATTTAAGAGCTAAGACTAAACTAAGTTGCATACCTCGTTTTTCCTTTGGTACTCCTTGAAGCCGTTTAAGCGTATAATCAATCAATTCCTGATCAGTACTATCACGGTCACCAAAAATCCACCGCCGAGTCTTTACTCCCGGTTCGCCATTTAATACATCTATTTCGGCCCCTCCATCATCAGCAAGCGTCGGTAAACCAGAAATTTGGCAATAGTACTTTGCCTTTATTAATGCGTTCTCTTCAAACGTTTTTCCTGTCTCTTCAACTACTTGTGTAATGCCGTTATCTTTTAAACTAACGAATTTGAGCGGTAAATCGATCAGAAATTTTGACAGTTCAGCAAATTTTCCCGGGTTAGATGTTGCAATTAACAACTTTTTCATTTTATAATCCGAGCTCTTCGTGATGATTTTGCATAGCAGAAAGAGAAATTTGGATAAATTCGTGAAGTGGAATTTTTAATTTCTCCTCGCATTGGGCAATTTGCGTGCGATCAACAGCTTTCGCAAATTCTTTCGTTTTCCATTTTTTGAGTATAGATTCAATTTTGACGCTGGCTATTTTTTTATCAGGCATTACCAGTGTGACCGCAACAATAAATCCAGTTAATTCATCACAAGTCTCCAATGCCCACTCCATCTTTCCCTCAAGTTCAGCCAGGTAAGTAAACTTGCGATTATGCGACATAAGCGCATGCACAATTGGTCCTTCGGAAATTCCTATTTCTTTTAACCAATTGAGAGTATGTTTAGTATGCTCGTTTGGTTTATCTTTGGTCTCTTCCCAATCTGCGTCATGAAGTAGTCCCAATACTTCCCATTCTTGAGGATCATATCCAAGTTTTTGTGCTAATGCTTTCATTGTTACTCCAACAGCAAACATATGCCGGCGCAAGTTTTGATTTAGTGTGTGTTTATGAAGTAATTCTAATGCCTGATCTTTAGTTAACATATTCAAGATACTATTCCCTGAAATTCAACGTTTCCTCCGCAGTACTTAACTATTTTCTCGACAGATTCCTGAAGTGATCGGTAAACTTGTTCTGGTGTTATATCGAATACTCCATCTACATTGATCCAGATATTTTTTGTCTTTTCCGTCACCATGGTTCTTTGTGCATCGCGAAAATTAAAGTCAATGTTATATCCCCCAATTTGGTCATAGTAGGCAATCTCCCTAGCCGTATATAGTGTAGGTTCCTCGTCCCCCAATAATATTATTTTGTCGCCTTCTTCTGCATAACGCAAAACGGTCGGAAAATTTACTCTATCCGCATCAAAAGCACCAACAGACACGCGATGTTTCAGCACAACTAGATTGTACGCATCAACACAGGTATTTATAGAATAAAGTCCTTTTCCGAGCACCACACGACGCAGCAAGGCCTCTGGTGAAGGCCGGCGCGAATGCCAATCGACACCCATTTCTTTATATAATTTCCGATAACTCACAATTTCCGGAAATTTTCCCATTTGTTCAGTCGTCAAATTCAAAAGCGATGAAAAAAGTTCCTTCTTTTCTTTCTCTAGATCCGCTTTGGTATGAAGTATTTTGACTCCATTAATTATGGCAATTCCGATAGAAATATGCGGATATTTTGTCTTAAGTGTAGAGTCAACCGTAATAAATTGAGGTTTTTGTATAGTTTTTATGTTAAATACATTCTTCTGCGGTTGCTGAGACTTATTGAGAAGCAAACGCTCAATTACCATATCAAGTGGAAATTTCTTGAGTAACCAACCGGCCCGAGGACCGTGAGATCTATCAAGCACAACTGTATACAAAGCTTTAAATGCATCCAAAAGATCAATGTTTAGTGCTTGGGCCAACAGAAAAATTTCTGATTGCAATTTTTCAGGCTCCTTAGCTTGCATCCATATCTTTGCCAGATCATTTAAAAATTCCCATTGGTTTTCAGATATATTAATTTCATTATATGGTTTTATTGATATTTGATATCGGTATTCATCCGGTGCATATTTACCTAACCAGATAAATGAATATGTCAATCGTTCTTTTACGATGTTTTTCTCTAAAAGAGTTAGTTTCGCTCCTTTGATTTGTTCAAATCTATCAAGTAATTTCACATTTGGCAGTTGGGCGAAATTTGCGACATCGCGAAAGCGAGGTATAAATATTTTTTCTTTTGAATGATTTCCACTAATCTGGGCCATCTCAAAAGCCCGAGACAAATTTTCATTTGAACCGTTGAAATATGCCTGCCAACACCGGTCGTATTCATCGAACAAATCCGAGATATACATATTCCCTACCGGATCGAAATTGATCGCCTGATTATAGTCAGTCCGCGTAAATAGAAATCGCAGTAAATAAGGAGGCAAAATTTCTGATATTTCTTTTGCGGATGATCCTAACCCTTTACTCGATGACATTTTTTTACCTCCGACAAGGAAAAATTCATAAGCCACAGGATAAGGAATTGGGTAGTGAAGAACTTTTTCACATACCAGCTTTGCTACATCATGTGACCCGCCGGCACTCATATGATCCTTACCGGCTCCTTCAATCGTCACTCCAATTACTTTCCATTTTACCGGCCATTCTACTTTCCAGGGTAACTTTCCGGCATATTTCCCATTTCCACTAAAAGGAGAAACTTTCCCTTCTGTTCCACACCCTTTTGTCCAATTTACTGCATCAACGTTGCATACAAATGTCACATCGTTCCCATCCCAAGCAGATATTTTCGTAGTTGATTCTTTACCACAAGTTGGACATACTACCTGAAACGGGTACCAATTATCGGGCAATTTTTTCTTGTACATTTTTTCATATATCTTACGGATTTCAGAAGCATTATCTAAGCACATTTTTACTGCACTATTCATTTTGCCTGATTTGTATATTTCACTCATCCAGATGATATCGGGATAACAACCTATTTTATTAAATACTTTTTTAAATTCTTGTGCATAATACTGACCAAAATGTGCAGATTTTCCATCGGGAGAAGGAATTGTAAATAAAGGTTGACCTAAATATTGATTCCAGATTGTCTTATCTAAGTATTGTGGCAAAGCATCCATCGGATCATGATCTTCAAACACATATGTAAAAGTTGCTTTTTGTCCGGCAGAAACTAAAGCTTTAAATATCAAGTCATGTATGACTATACCTCGCAATGAACCGACATGAATTCTGCCAGATGGCGTTTTCATGTCGTCTACCCAATACGGTTGGTATTTACCGGAATTTATTATTTTTTTAACTATCTTATCTGCCCAAAACATACGCTTGTTGTGATATTAGCTCTTATTATAATAGTATTTTGAACTATTCGCATAGTTTTAAATAAAATTTACAGATATTTTAAATCATTAAAAAACCCCTCTTCTGGAGGGGTGTTCGTGGCTCTTTTCAAACTATTTCACGCAATAAACTCCCCCCTTATTAAGGATAGTTTTTTGAATTTTTTGCTTATTAGATTCATATTATTCAATACTGACTATTTTATACTTAAGTTTCCCTACAGGAGCTTCCACTTCAATTTCCTCTCCGACTTTTTTACCTAAAAGGGCTTTTCCTAACGGAGAGGAGTGGGATATCTTTTTTTCTTTTGGATTTGCTTCCCATTCTCCAACTATTGTATACATATCCCTTTTACCGTTACTGTGCAGTTCTACTTTGCACCCTACATCCACAACAATTTTTGAGTGCTTAGAAGATATGAGCTTGGCTTTGTGAAGAATTTCTTCCAATTCTTGAATACGACCGTCAATAAAAGATAGATCTTCACGAGCCGCCGCGTATTCACTATTTTCGGATAAATCTCCTTGTTCACGTGCAGCAGCGATTCTTTTCACAGCTTCTGCTCGCTTATCACTAACTAAAACATCATATTCTTTTTTTAATTCTTCAAGTCCTTCTTTTGTCAACAATACATCACTTTGATTATTCATAAAAAAATTCCTTCTTCTTTTATTGTGAAGAGTAATTAATAAAAACAGCCCCGATTAAATATCCGTGGGGCTTTTTATGTCTGTTTACTTTACCAAGGCGACAGTCAGTATATCAAGCCTATTTTTCTTGTCAAGTGAGGTGTATTTATCCTATAATCACATATACCTATAGATACTCATCGGAACATTAAAGTTGCACGCATTCAAAAATAGGCACGTACGTCTCGTAATCCAAAACAATTGGATCCATGTCTACGATTGTGTGTATAACATAGACGTAGTAATCATAATTAAGTTAGAGCCGCCATCGTCTAGAGGTCTAGGACGTCAGGTTCTCAACCTGAAAATCGCGGGTTCGAATCCCGCTGGCGGTACAAACGCATTGGGAACGGAATACAAGTCAACCAACAAATCACCTGCATCATTTACGGTACGCGATTGATTACTTCTAAATATCATATCTGAACCAGGAATAAGATTAGTTGCTGATGAAAACGATGACTGTGTAACTCGTAAAAATTCTCAACCTCCACAGCTTTTTAGCTGATACTATACCAATTGACTTTGTTAAACATCTTATTGAAAATATGACCCATGAGTTACTATACAAAAAAGCGCAAAAGCAACTGGATTATTCATATACTTCTAACCTGGTCATTAGTAATCTTCACCATAAATACCTGGCTGTTTTTGTCAGATAGGTTTCTTATCACTTCTCCTACTCAAGAAACGGTCAAGATTCATAATGAAAACAATTTAGCGGTTTTAAAATCCCAATCAAAAGATTTCAATGAATTATCTCAGTCAATTAAATCATATCTTGATAAACAAAAAGGTGTTTATTCAGTATATGTTTACGATATAAATAAAAACCAAAGCCTCGGCATTCATGAAGCTACGATCTATACCGCTGCTTCTATAAATAAAATACCCATATTAGCTGCGCTTTATTACGAAACACAACGAGGTGTAATTGATCTTGATAAACGGATTACAATACAGCAAAGTGATTTGCAGGATTATGGCACCGGTATTTTGCGCAATGAAGGACCCGGAGGTGTTTATTCATTCAAAACTCTTGCCCAGTTTATGATGGAAAAAAGCGATAATACCGCAGCCTTTATCATAACTCAAACTGTAGGCGACGCAAGAATCCAGGAACTCATAAATAGCTGGAATATGCTTCAAACTGATTTTGAAAATAATAAAACTTCAAATAAAGACATGGCTGCATTACTTATTAAGATGTACCAGGGAAAAATAGCAAACCAGGCACTTTCTCAAGAAATGATAGGCTTTTTAGATAATAGTGACTTTGAAAATAGATTACCTCGATTACTTCCTAAAGACGTTAAAATCTATCATAAAATCGGAAATGAAACTGGGTTTGTACACGATGTCGGCATTGTCGCATTACCCAATAGTCCTTATTATATTGGAGTTTTAAGCAGTGAAATTACTGTTGAAGAAGAAGCTGAAGAAACTATTGCTCAAATTTCGAAGTTAACTTACGATTTTATGATCAATCGTTAGTATTTTAATAACGGCTTTTCAAAGGTTTTACAAGAGCAATTTTAAGTACTTCGTCAATATTTTCTACAAATTCGAATTTTAATTCTTTTAAAACATAATCCGGTATATCTTCCAGATCTTTTTTATTTTCCTTCGGCAATAATACCGTAGTTAATTGTGCCCGATGCGCCGCAATAATTTTTTCCTTTACTCCACCGATTTCCAAAACTCTCCCCCGTAAAGTTACTTCACCTGTCATGCCTATAAATCGGTTTACAGGAATTTTCGTAAGTGCTGAAACAAGCGCAGTTGTAATTGCGATACCGGCACTCGGACCATCTTTTGGCACTGCTCCTTCCGGAACGTGAACATGCACATCAGTTGTTTCGTAAAATTTTTCGGGAATTCCCAACATTTGCCATCGACTTCTAACGTAAGAAAGCGCTGCGTGACAAGACTCTTTCATCACATCACCTAAATGTCCAGTCAATGTCAAATGTCCTTTACCCGGCATCAGCGCCACCTCAATAAACAGAATATCTCCACCTGCTTCCGTCCAGGCCAAACCTGTAGACATACCGGCTTCATCTTTCTTTTCTCTGAAATAAGACGTGAATTTGGCCGGTCCCAAATATTTTTGCAGATTTAAACTTGATACCTTCGTTAATCCTTTTTTTCCTTCGGCAATTAACTTCGCGATTTTTCTGAAAATTGTAGATATTTCCCTTTCAAGACTGCGTACACCTGCTTCCCGCGTATACTTGCGAATTATTTCTTTAACTGCTTCATCAGTTATTTGTGCTAGTTCTGTATTTAAACCATTGTTTTCCAACTGTTTTTTAATCAAAAAGTCATCGGCGATGTGAAATTTTTCATCTTCTGTATAACCTGGAAAATGAATTATTTCTAGTCTATCCCTAAGTGCTGGTGGAATTGTATCTAATATGTTGCAGGTCGTAATAAAGAAAACGTCCGACAAATCAAAGGGAACTTCCAAATAATGATCCGAGAAAGCATGATTTTGTTCCGGATCTAATGCTTCAAGAAGCGCCGAAGACGGATCACCTCGAAAGTCTGTACCAACTTTATCAATTTCATCAAGCATAAAAACTGGATTTTTAGTACCCGCCTGTTTTACGCCTTGAATTATTCTTCCCGGTAAAGCTCCTACATATGTACGTCTATGACCTCTGATTTCAGCTTCGTCACGAATTCCACCTAACGAAACTTTGACAAACTTGCGTCCCAAAGAATTGGCAATAGATTTACCCAATGATGTCTTTCCAACACCTGGCGGTCCTACAAAACACAATATTGTTGGACTAGATACCTGCTTTTTAACTTCTTTTTTGTCTTTTGTCTGAGTATCTGAACTTTTTTCTTTTGCGGATTCAGTTTTTAATTTCATAACAGCTAAATACTCAACTATCCTCTCCTTCATTTTCTTTAGTCCATAATGTTCATCATCAAGAATCTTTTGAGCGCTTTTGATATCGACATTGTTATCACTTTTGATACTCCAAGGTAACTCTACTAACCAATCCAAATAGGTTCGTACATATGAGGCTTCGGGGTTATATTGCGACATTTGGGTTAAACGCCGTAATTCCTTTTCAGCTTTATCCTCCGTCTCAGGAGACATTTTTGCATCTTTAATTTTTTGGGATAAAAGTTTAGTTTCTTTATTATCATCCTCACCTAATTCTTTCTCTATAGTTTTTAACCGTTCCCTAAGCACTGACTCTCTAACGCTCTTGTCAAATCGTTCCTGGGTTTTCGTAGATATTTTACGTTCCAGCTCCAGTATTTTGACTTCATGAGCCAACAACATGTCGACTTTTTCAAGTCTTGCTTTAACATCAGTAATTTCAAGTAATTCCTGTTTTTCAGAAGGTTTTATATCAAGAATATTTCCTACTTGATTTGCCAGTTCCGGAGGAGGAGGGGAAGACATTATATTCATAAAAATTAAAAAATCCACAGATTTACCTAAGTTAACAGCTTTCCTGAGTTCATTGATTATGTGATTTGATAAAGCTTTAATTTGATCAGTAATTTCACCTGTATCAGGTGCAGAAACAACTTTGCCTAAGAAGTAAGGTTCAAAAACGGTAACTTCTTCAATTCTTACTCGCTCCAGCCCGCGAACTAAGGCATTAATCTCACCCTCATGCTTGAACATCCGTTCAATCTCTGCTCTCGTTCCAATATTAAATAAATCTTTAGGAGATGGATCATTTACGTTAGGATTTTTCTGCATCACGAGTATTACTTGTCTATTGAATGTAGCTGAAGCCTCAATCGCTGAAACTGATCTTTGTCGGCCAAATGTAAGCACTACTTCAGTGCCAGGAAATACTACGCCATCACGAATAGGAATAATAGGTATTAACTCTTGAGATTTTGGTATAATTTGTTCAACCATAGGTTTTAGCAGTCTATCATATACAGTGCTAAAATGTCAAAGCATCAAACTAAGTCATCTATAAGACTTTCTAAATTTTGATAGTTTAAATCTTGCTCAACTAACGATTTTACATCTAATTGAGGGGTTTGTTCTTCGTATGTTGGCTTTTCAACTTTATAAAACACACCAGTCGGAACTTTTGGTCCCCATTCAAGCGCTTTTTCAAAGGCTTTGGCACGATTTTCTACATCATGATTCTCGTCAAGATCGTATATATGCTGTCTATACCAGGCATAGGTATTTACATGATTAAACGTCACACAAGGCTGTAAAATATCAATAAATGCAAAGCCTGGGTGATTCAATCCTTCAAGTATCAGTTTTGAAAGCTTTGGTATATCTCCTGCAAATCCGCGAGCCACAAATGTAGCACCAGCCGCTAAGGCGATCGCAATTGGATTAACCGCTTCTTCTAGAACTCCGGAAGGTGTTGATTTAGTTTTGAAGGATTTTGGTGCAGTTGGCGCTGTCTGACCGGTAGTTAAACCATATACCTGATTATCGTGAACGAGCATCGTTGCTTTAACATTACGTCGGGCAATGTGCACCAGATGATTGGTGCCTTCCCCAAACGTATCCCCATCTCCAGCTACAATGATTACGGGCAACTTATGGTTCCCTAGACGAATTCCCTGGGCTACTGGTATTGGCCGACCGTGTAGTGTTTCTATGGCATATGACTTCACAAAATTTACCATGTGTCCATGACAACCAATTCCATATACCAAACAAAAATCTGTAGGACCCCAGCCTTTTTCTACAAGCGCATTTTTAAGCGATCCCCAAATCCCAAAATCACCACATCCCGGACACCAATTTGGCATAAACGCAGTTTTAAAATCAGCAATTGTTGACATACATGTAATGATATTACGATACAAAGATACTTAGATATTAAGAAGAAACAATAAAATATTGTATTATCTTAACACGCTAATAACTGAGTATCTCTTCAATTATTTCACTCGGAAAAAAGGGTCGGCCATCATATTTGTTGATTTTATCTTTAATAGTTATTCCTGTTTTTAATAAAATCCAGTCAGCCATTGGAGAATTATGGTTGCCTTCGATATCAACTATATGTTTAGCCTTAGACAATAAGGCCTTAAGTGAATCTACCGGAAAAGGATTAATCCAGGAAATCTGAATATAATTTACCAGTCCTTTTTGTCCTGCAAGATCTAATTGTCTCATTGCCTCAAGTACTACTCCTTTAGTTGATCCCCAACCAACAAGCGTATGTTTAGCGTCTGGATCACCATACAGAATAACATCGCGGTCTTCCTTTTGGGCTGCAATAAGCTTTTTCATCCGTTTTTCAATCATGGATTTTGTCACTCTAGCTTCTTCAGTTGAGTAACCAAACTCGTCATGTTCATCAGAATTGGAATGAAAAATGCCATTTTTACGTCCAGGTATTGGCCGTGGAGATATACCATCTTCAGTAAGCAGATACCGTTTAACCTCCTCTTGAGCTGATTGTTCTGCCTCAGTCATGATTTTTCCGCGTTCAATTGGTATTTTTTTCTGGAAATGGTCAAAATCAATACTAAAATATGATTCGCAGATGTATTTATCAACAAGAACAACAACAGGCGTCTGGTATTTGTCGGCCAAATTAAAAGCTACTTGGGTCAGATAATATGCTTCCTCGATATCACCTGGAGCAAGCACTAGGCGCGGAAATTCTCCCTGAGAAGCATTTAGGACAAAATGAAGATCGCCTTGAGTAGTCCAAGTAGGCAGACCGGTCGCAGGTCCCGGTCTTTGGCCATAAATTATTACTACTGGCTGTTCAATCATTCCGGCTAGTGATACTCCCTCAGTCATTAAACAAAAACCGCCTCCGGATGTGGCTACCATAGACCGTACACCCGCAAATGAAGCTCCTATTGCCATGTTTATACCGGCAATTTCATCTTCAGGTTGTTTATAGACATAACCTACCTTCTCAGCCTTGTCTGCCATGTAAAATAAAAGGCCGTTTATGGGAGTCATGGGATATGCAGCAATAAACTTCATTCCAGCTGCGATTGAACCTAGGCCTATTGCTTCATTTCCTGTCAATACTACTTGTTTTTGGGATTTCATCTTAGGCTTTAGTTTCTTATAGTAACCGTGGGGGTGGTATGATTGAATGTAATCATAACCTGCTTGAGCTAACTTAATATTTGTATCAATTATTTCCTGACCCTTAGATTTAAACTGATCTTCGATAACTCTTTTAAGATAAGAAAAATCGTAATCCACAAGTGCTACTGTTGCACCAAGGGCAACGGTATTTCGCATAAGCACGTCACCGCCTAATTCTTTGGTGAGTTTCATAAGAGGTACTGCAAATAGCGAAACTTTTCTGGAGAAGTCATTCTCTTTCACATCAAAACTCTCATTATCGTATATGATTCCTGCGTTATCGGTCACTTCGGATTTGTGAATGTCGATTGTTTCACGGTTTAATGCGACTAAAATATCCACAACGTCATCTGTTGCGAAAATTTCATGACTTGCAACACGGACTAAAATAACGTTATGTCCTCCGCGAATAAGTGACGGATAATCATTGATGGATATTGCTTTTAAACCTCCACGGGAAAATGTCCGAATTAGAAGAAGACCTGAAGCCATTATTCCAAACCCTGCTTCTCCACCGACTTTGATAGTTAAACTTACATTATCCATTTTAGTTTTCAAGCATATCATACCATGATATGCCACACCAGATATATTTTTGTCTTCACAAATAGATTAAATCATTCTTACAATGTATTTGTTGAATCTACGTTATCCGGGAAATTCCGAGTAGACAGATTAAAATAATTATTTATCATTAATCATTACAACACGGATCTTTGTATCCGCAATTTTTACAAACGGAGTCTCGACCACCAGGCATACCAAAGAAGTCTTCACCACACAAAGGACAAGGACGAAGATTGAAAATGCGAGGATTGATTTCTCTATGTGGACTAATTTGAATTACAGAATAAATTTTATTATTTGTCTTCATGTCATCCTGAACTTGCCTGCCCGGCTTAGGACTATTTCAGGATTTTTAATTTATAAGATGCCCAAACAGATATAACATGACAGTTATAATTATGGATATGTTTGCTTTCCTGCATCATCGACTAAAATTATCGCAGCCACTGGACAGGCTTTTGCAGACTCTAATACTGTATTTTCATCTTCATTGGAAGCACTGTCTAAAACAATCGCTTTGGCTTCGTTATCGAGTGCAAATGCTTGTGGCGCTATCGCAACACACGTTCCAGCCCCTATGCATAGATTTCTATCTACGGTAATTTTATATTTTGCCATAGCTTAAAATTTCTAACCGCTAGTAGCCTGACTAATTTCTAATTATCTAAGTCAGCTGATTTAGTGTTTTATGTAATACCTCTAACGATAAAAGTGCACATTTTACCCGTGTTGGAGATAATTCAATACCTAGCATAGTCAAAATATCATTCTTACTTAAATTTTTCAAGTCACCAATTTTTTGACCTTTAACAGATTCAGTTAGCATTGAGGCACTCGCTATACTAATCGCGCAACCTGAACCTTGAAATTTAATATCAGCTACAAGACTGGATTTATTCTTTACTAAAACCTGCATCGACAGAGAGTCGCCGCAGGAAACTATGTTATCACTAGCCTCAGAGGACGGATTATCCAATACTCCGAAATTAAATGGATGTTTATAATGCTCAAGAATTTGTTCGCGATATATTAAGTCCATGTATTGTTTAAGAAAAAGTTTTTTGTACAAACTTTAGTCCTTCCACTAATGCATCGACATCTTTTTCAGTTGAATAAACATAAAATGAAGCTCGAGCAGTAGAAACTAAATTAAGACTCAAGTGCAACGGCATAGCGCAATGATGTCCAGCTCGAATACAAATATTCCTCGAATCCAATATCTGTGCGATATCATGAGCATGGATCTTCTCAATAGTAAAAGAGATTACTCCACCTCTATCTTCCATTTGAGTAGGACCGTATATAGTTATTCCGTTAATTAGTTTAAGTTTTTCGAAAGCATATGTTGTTAACTCAATTTCGTGACGACGTACATTTTCCATGCCTAAATCTTTAAGATAGTCGATAGCAGCTCCCAATCCTATCACACCTGCGATATGCGGAGTCCCGGCTTCAAATTTATGTGGTGTATCTTTGAAATCTGTATGGTCAATATATACTGCCTGTATCATATCTCCGCCGTACTGATACGGATGCATTTCATGAAGTAACTCATAACGCCCCCAGAGTACGCCAACGCCGGTTGGACCCAGCATCTTATGGGATGAAAAAACGTAAAAATCGCATCCTAAATCCTCAATATCGACCTTCATATGAGGCACTGCCTGAGCTCCATCTATGAGTACTAAAGATTCTGGTATTCTCTTTTTTATTGTAGCAACGAGTTTTTTTATGGGATTTATGGTGCCTAATACATTAGATACTGCAGTTATTGCAACTAATCTAGTTCGTGACGACATTAATTTTTCTAGCTCCAACAAATTAAGCATGTAATCCCTACCCGTGTTCCAAATCTTAAAATTAGCATTCTTTTTCAATGATCTCTGTTGCCATGGTACGAAATTGGAATGATGCTCCATAATTGAAACAATTATTTCATCTCCTGGCTTAAGCGTTTTTCCTATCCCCGCAGCGACTAAGTTGACAGCTTCAGTTGCATTTCTTACGAATACTATCTCCCGACTATTTTTTGCGCCAATAAAGTGTGCAACTTTCCCTCGTACTGCTTCATATTCTGCAGTTGCTTTTTCGGATATTTTATAAATTCCTCGAAATATATTAGCGCTATATTTGTGGTAATATTCGTTTTCTTTTGCGATTACCTGCCGAGGCTTTAATGAAGTCGCACCGGAATCAAGATACACTAAATCTTTAATGTGTGAAAAAATTGGAAAATCATTTTTTAATTCATCAGTATCTAACATAGTATTAATAAACTAATGTATTAATCTCATTTAATATTCGTTTTTTTAAAATTGCACTCTTTATGTGACTTAGAATTGGATCAAAAAATCCCTCGATCACCATATTGCTTGCTGCTACTGTACTAATTCCTCGACTTTCTAAGTAAAAAAGTTCTTCGCAGTTAATTTTACTAATCGTAGCACTATGTGTACAGCGTACATCATTTGCCAAAATTTCCAGAGCCGGTTTACTTTCAGTTTTAGCTTCACTTGACAACATTAGGTTTTCATTTCGCTGATAAGCATCCGTCCTTTGAGCAATCGGATCTACTGATATAAAACCTTCAAAATTCAGCGAACTCTTATCAGATAATACACTTTTTACAAGTAAGTTGCTGCGTGTACGCGGTGCCTGGTGATTTTGAATTGTATGTAGAATTATCTGGTCATTTTTTTTGCCAATTATTATCCCATATATATCCGCCTCTGAATCTGCGCCAGTTAGATTTACTTCTAGAGAATAGGCAACTGAACAATTAGCTATTAAAATCAGTATTAAACGTTCAGAACTCTCAACCAAATAACGATCCTTCGTGGAAGA
>JAHFKJ010000043.1 GCA_023245415.1 Candidatus Gottesmanbacteria bacterium
TGAACGTTCAGGATGAAATTGATTTTTTGCGCGCGAAAATCCGGGATTATTTGGTAATTACGCTGGATGAAGGTGTTTTGGAAGTTGACAAAGCATCAGAAATCGCCCAGGCAACGCTCAATCTTTTGCCTGATGGGTTAACGGAAGAACAAGTCGTACAGGCTTTAACTCAACTACAACAAAAATATCCAGAACAGGCCAACCTTATTCATGCCGCCAAGATTGCCTGTGAAGTAGTTTCAGCACGGGAAGTTGTTGATAGTCAAATCATCCCGCTCATAAAACAAGGAAACGTTGACAGCGCACTTGACAGAATCAAACTCTTTAATTTAAAGTAAATTATTATAAATAATTAAGGAGGATTAGAAATATGGGTAAACCAATACCACCTGAATTACGGCAACAATATGCAAATGCAGTAAAAGGAGAAGCTGTTAAGCAAACAGCAGCCGAAAGAGCACGCCAATTAATAAAAGATGAAAATGAGCCACTTCTAATTAAGCTCGCTAAAGACTTACCGGGCCCGAGGCTGGTTAATGAACAAATAAAAAAATTTAAAGTTAGAAGAGATTTAAAAAATATTGCAAATGCACAAAAACAAGTAGATGTACTTACTGAAACGCCTGCTGGAGAAAGCTAAAAATCGTAGATAAATTTATGTTTTGGCAAAAACCAGAAAAACCTCCGAAAGCAGAAGCTCCTGAAATTCCTCCCGGTTCTTCTCAACCAGAGGCAAACCTTAACGAAGATCCTATTTTAAAAACAGAAACGCGCGCGGCTCAAGGAGAAGATCCACAAGCAGGTCTTGAAAACATTGCTGCAATGAAAGAAAACCATGAGCAAAGAGCCAATATAATGGCTGAGAAAAGTAGAGAGCGTGCATCAATGTTTGGAAAAGTTGATGCTTGGATGACAAGCTCTGTTAAAAAAGCCGTTGGACCGCAGCTTGCAGAAAAAATTGATGATGTGTTAGGTTGGATTCCGTTTTATGATCCGGCTAAGCATTTATGGAAAGCTGAAGTGATGTGGCAGGAAACCTGGAAAGATAAGAAACTTAGCGCAGGTGAAAAAGCCAGTCGTATGGCCCAATCCGTAGCTTTAAGTACAGCTGCAAAAGCCGAAACAATGTTAACAATTATGTCGGGTGGTGCAGAATCTATAGTAAAAAAAGTCTTATTTAAAATCGGTGGGAATTTAGTAGATCACGGCGCAGAGAGTTTAATTGAAGCGAGTGAAAGACGCGAGATAGATCCGCAAACGCAGAATTTTATGAATAAAACTGGAGCATGGTCAAAAGAAAATGATGAAAAACATCCGGGAATACTTAAAAAACTAGCAGAAAAATTTTTACCTTCACAACCTCAGCCGGCAGCTGCAGGAGCTTAATATATGACCAAAACACTGGCTGAAATTCAAAAATATGTTGACCAGCTCGTAAAAATGGGTGAAGATCCAGAAGAGTTCTCATTTTGGTTGGCAGTTTATGAGACGCTTCCTGATGACATAAAAGTAGAATTGGGAAGCAATATGGAATCAGAAGTAAAAGAACTTGAGCAAACGTTTCAGCCAAAACCAACTGTGGCAACTGCCACTTGAGAACTTAGTTGCCCGTTTTACATCTTACGTTTCACTTGTCACTTCTCATTTATCACTTATCACATTATTAATCTACTTGATCTTTTGTGTTCAAATTCGCATAATAGATATATGTCTAGTAATCAGCCTCTTCCAGATAAACCAGAAACAAAGACACCGGAAACTGTTAAAACTCCTGATACCCAAGCACGCGAACCGGTTTCGGATATTAAAAGAGACTTTGCGCAACATCTCAAATCAGAAAATCCGGAAACAGGTTTACAGCAAATGGCTGGCGTCACGCCTGAAGCTCGAAAAGCCATCCGCCGTCAGGAAATTATCCTCAATCACGAAAGCAAACGGGCACATCTCATGATGAAAGGCGTTGACGGATTGGAAAAAAGTTGGGAAAAGGTGATTCCAAATAAGACAGTCCGTGGCGTCACTGAATTTTTACTTGGGTTTATTCCGTTTGTGGGAAGCGGCGGTCAATTTTTACGGGGCTCTGCGCGCGAGCAGGAGGCTCTAGTACAAGCTGGGCTTACAGGTGTACATGTGGCCAAAGGCGAAATTACTGCTTCTGATGCAGCGAAAATGTGGGGTCAGGACCTTCACAGTTGGTTTGGAGCGAAAGTTGAGTCATCCTTAGGCGGGCTAGGATTGGTACTGGATAGTGTGACTTTTGGTGAAGGCAGTGCAGTTGTGAAAGGTGTAGGGACTGCAATCAAAGAACTTAATGGAGTAAAAGTGGTAACTGAAGCCGGACCTGCGCTCGTCAAGATTGCCGAAGAAGCAGTAAAAGTATCGCCAAAGACTGGCGCAATTTTGGAAAAATCCGGACAATTTTTAAACCAGCAGGTAGCTGAACATCCACTGATTGCGTCAGCAGTGGGTAAATTTGTCGTAGAGCCGCATTTAAAGAAACTCAAAGAACCTCTGTTGAAAAAAACGCGTGAATCCCAAAAAACTGAATTTGTTGCAAACACGATTAAATTTGGTGCCGGTAAGTGGAAGTCGTCTCGAGCTTAAAAACTAGTTTCAATAACAGATTTTTACAATTATTTATGACTGTTTCTTTAAAAGCTATAAAAAATTTAATCAGCCAAATTAGGAACGCAGGGGATAATTCTGCGCACTTTTCCTATATTGAATCCATTTACGATCTTTTGCCCTCAGAAACGCAATCTGCACTCTACCAAAATCTGCAAAAAGAACTTGAGGAGCTACAAAGTATTTAAGAGACTGGGATTTAATCTACAAAAAAGTGTTTTTTCAAAAACGCTATGCTTAAACCCAGAAGTAAAAATTATTCTTTAAAAGTTCTTACGCTGCGGAGAGTGTGGGAGTTGAACCCACTCAACGCGTTTAGCGTTGCAGGTTTAGCAAACCTGTGCCTTACCGTCCGGCCCACTCTCCAACAACGTATAATTATACCATTCTGCAGGCATAAATTTTCTTTCAAAGTAGTAATATAACAGTTTACAACTTGCGTCAGTCAATTTTGTCGATGTACAATAGAAATATATGCCAGAGACAATTACTGCTTTATCTGATAACCAGGTGCTTTTAAGTTGGGAAGCGCTTTCCCGCCCTTTTCGGCCCCGCAGCAAAGAATTCTATCGGACAGCGCTGGCGCTCATATTTTTAGTCGCAATAATCCTGCTGTTTATAGGCGAGTTTCTGCTTATTGGTGTCATTTTCGCTACATTTTTTGTGGTTTATGCATTGTCTACCGTTCCGCCAGAACGGATAAAAAATAAAATTACCCGGCTGGGCATCGAAACCGGTGGGCATTTTCATAAATGGGAACAGATGTATGAATTCTGGTTTGATGAAAAATCTGGACAGAAAATGGTGGTAATTCGCATGCTTTTGGGTTTCCCTTCACACTTACAATTGGTTTTAGACTCTGTACCTATAGATGATGTCAAAAAATTAATCGGCGAAAAAATACCCTATCGGGAAATTCCCGAACGGACATTTTTGGATCGCACCTCAGTGTGGCTATCTGAAAAAATCCCCTTCGAAAAAACTTCCTAGTCAATACGACACTTCCGTAGTAAAATACACATATTGTCCCCGTAGCTTAACTGGATAGAGCGCGGCCCTGCGAAGGCTGAGATTGCGAGTTCAACTCCCGCCGGGGACGCCAGGATTAGGTGCAGGAGTGGTTGAACTGTTTGGTTTCGTCAGGCAAAGCCTGATCTCGCTTCGCGAGAAAAACTGATGGAGGCGTGTCCGAGTGGTTTAAGGAGATAGTCTCGAAAACTATTGGGACGTAAGTCTCGCAGAGGTTCGAATCCTCTCGCCTCCGCCTTCGTCCGCCGTAGCAAAAGTTACGTCGTACTTCGGCGGACGTAGTCCGCTAGCTTTTGCGAAGGAGGATTTATCCTCAAAAAGTGTTCGAATCTTCTTCTTCTGATATACAAGCGTATGAAGATCCTTGTACATCCTAAAGATAGTTACTGCTTTAAAGATATTTAAGGTATCTCCAGTCTCCAACAAGGTAAATTTGGATTCTCCCAAGAATCCATTTAGTGTTTCAATGTCATATATTATGTCATATTGACATTATGACATTTTAGTATATAATTATTACCATGAGCCAAATAATCTCCGCCACTCAAGCAAAAAATCAATTCGCTGAAATTGTCAATAGAGTAATCTATCAGGGCGAAGAATTCATTGTACAAAAACAAGGAAAACCAGCAATTCTAATCACCAAAGCGACCAAAAACGAAAACACAAAGTCTAAAAAATTTACCACTAACGATTTTCTAGCAAAACTTGCCAACATCAAAGCTGAAGGTCTCCCTGCAGATTTAGCTAAAAATCACGATAAATATGCCTGGAAATAGCTCAATATTAGTTGACTCCGATGGTTTAATTGGGCTAATTAATCCCAGCGACCCCAATCATTCTAAATGTGTAGAGATTTCAAATTATCTCACTGCAAACAGCCTGGGAACTATTGTACCCTATCCTATTGTACTGGAAGCAGCAACTACTCTGACTAGAAAAATTAACAGACCTGACCTAGCCAAAGAAATTTTGGCAAACAATGCTGCCATTGATGATAAGCCAAAACTAGATGAAGACGTATCCGCTCTAGTAAGCAATTCCTATTGGCAAAACACCTCCAACAAAAACACGCCATTCGATCACTATCTTTGCGCACTTGCCAAAAAGAACAATATAAAATATATCTTCTCTTTTGACTCATTCTATAAAAAACAGGGATTAACTCTCGCAGAAGAATTATTAAAAAAATAATTCTATACTATTCTTACTTGATTTTGCAACTTTTCCGAACAATTTTTGTAGCAAAATCAATATAGAATGTCTAGCGAAGCTAGATCAGGCTCTGCCTGACGTTATCCTATTTGGTGGTCGCCGTCGCCGAAGGTTTTGGCCGGCGGAGCGCAGGTTAAGAGCATTTTTAAAAAAAAATTGACGCAAAAAATCGAGAAATATACTTGAAAAGCTGGACTTAAATATTCCACCCTTGTCAAGATTGAAGGTGATTTTGTTAAGAAACGGGATGTTCAAATAATCGAAAATATTGCGTAAGCTCTTAGTGTTTTTGTCAAGGATTTATTGAAATATTTTTATGAAGACAGTAGGAATAATTGGTGGTTTGGGACCAGAAACAACTTCCGAGTTTTATCTTGACCTTGTTTTTTCGTGCGCCAAAAAGGATAAAACGGCAAGACCATCGATTATCATTTCCAGTGTTCCACTACCTTATCAAATTGAAGAAGATTTAATTTTGAGAAGTGAGGGCATGGAGCGATATATTCCATATCTGGCAACGGAAGCTCAACGACTTGAAGAAGCGGGAGCAGATTTCATCGTTATGCCGTGTAATTCGCTACATGTATTCATAAAACAAATTCGGGATTCGGTTAAGATTCCTGTTTTGAGCATCGTTGAGGAAACCGTTAAATTTCTCAAGCGGGAAAATATGAATAAGGTTGGTATTGTCTCAACCTCGGCAACGATTAAAAATAAACTTTACGAAAATGCATTCGCCGAAAATAGAATTGAATATGTCGCACCGAACGAACTCCAACAAGCCAGAATGGGTAAATTCATTCTAAACCTCGTCCTTGGACAACAGAAAAATAGAGACCGCGAAGAACTCATTAGTATTATCAATGATTTTGAAGACAAGGGTTTAGATTGTGTCATACTGGCTTGCACGGATTTGCAACTTCTTATTCCGAGCCATAAAAATCTCAAGATATTTGACACGATGAAAATATTCGCTGACGCGACTGTTCAGGAAATAATTAAGAGTTAAAGAATTTACCGCCCCTCCTTCACTAATGCATCGGTTACGTAGGCCGGGCAACGCAGGCGGAGCTTAGCCAGTTCCGTTCGCCTGCCTCCCGCAGGCAGGGATAATTTCAAACAGACGCCGCCAAAGGTCAAATAGGCTTTAAGGAGTGAAAATATAGTGAATTATCGTAATATTATACAAATATTCACTATATATTGACAAAATAACGTGAATATGATATAGTCAACGGACTATGGCAGTATACCCTTCAGTTAAGGAACGCATACGGAAACTAAAAGAAACGTATGATAGGCTACGCATGGGCAAGGAATCGCTTCTTACGATTCTAGATGAAGCTGAGTTGCCGGAGAATGTCTACAACTCCAACGCAATTGAGAATTCCACGCTAACACTGAAAGAAACAGAGCAGATTCTTTTGGAAATGGAGGTGTCCCGCAAAGTTTCTGTACGCGAAGTGTACGAAGCAAAAAATTTATGCCGTGTGATTACTTACAAAAAAAATATATTTCAAGACCGGGAATTGTCTACAGATTTGATGCTTTTTTTGCATAAGATGCTTCTTGGTGGCATAAACGATGATATTGCCGGTAGATTTCGGAGCGGAAATGAATATGTGCGGGTGGGTACATTTATCGCAGTGGCGCCAGAACAGATAGAAAAACGTATAAATGAGATTTTTATCGAATATACCAGCGATTACTCTCCATACTTTCTGGAAAAAATTGCCAAATTTCATTTGGAGTTTGAAACCATCCATCCATTTAATGATGGGAATGGACGTTTGGGTCGCGTGCTTATCAACTATCAATTGTTGCGGTTGGGGTTTCCGCGGATAATTATTCGTCAAAAGGAGAAGAAGATATACTATCGAGGATTCGAAGAATTTTTAGATGACAATAAGACAAAAGTGATGGAAAATGTATTGGCTCATGCGCTCATAGAATCGCTTCATAAACGGATTACTTATTTGCAAGGAGAAACAATCATTACTCTTTCGGAGTTTGCAGCCAGACGAAAAATAAAAGCCCCAGCCGTTTTTAATGCGGCTCGCAGACAAACTATAGCGGCATTTCGGGAGAGAGGGGTATGGAAGATTGGCGTTGGAGACAGACATTAGATTAATGAAAACTGTATAATACTGCCAGTATGGAACAAGAAATTCCTGGAATCGAAACGCTTGAACAAGCGACAAGAGTTGAACAGCTGTTGACTACAGATGGTATTGAGGCTCCTTATGCAAATTTTATATATGGGAGAGCAGTTTATGAACGGAGAGGAGAGTTTTTTGGTAAAAAAATGGTTGTTGCACAGATGCTGGAAGGGCTGAAAGATTTCGGGATAGTTGTAGTTGAAGGTGGTTATCGTTCTGGAAAAACGTCTCTTCTGCGAACTGTTGGTGACAGGTTGCTGTCAGATGGTGTGGTTGGGGCAGAGACAAGTACCCAATATTTAGCAAATCGATTTGATAGCTTTTTGTAAATAATTTTGGCGATATTGGTGCCGTGTCAATCCGACTTGAACGATTAAAAGTTGTGGAGCTTCCAGCCGGCAGGACGTGTTTAAGTTGTCGTATTATCAAATAAAATCCGCCGCCATGGTAGTCCATAATTGGATCATGAAGGCTATTTCAAATAAATTTGGTTTTTGTGGGAGAGATTAGCGACTGCGTGTCATCTATCTTACCAATTCAAATTCAGCGATTTTTGACATTTTGTCAGATGGAGCTTTAAGCAGTTTTTGCTGCAAGCTCACCAACCCTACCTGCCGGCAGGCAGAGAAAAACTCGAAATCGCCAAAGCATTGGATGTTTCAATGGAAGATTTGGTAAAATAATCTTATGCAAAAAATCACTCCACATCTATGGTTTGACAAAGAGGCCAAAGAAGCCACGGAGTTTTATTGCTCGGCGTTTCCCAATTCTAAAATCACACACATTTCAACTATCCACGCTGTGCCTACGTCAACAGGTGATTGCGACATTATTTCATTTGAGCTTAATGGACAGCCTTTTATGGGAATCAGCGCTGGACCACTGTTTAAATTCAATCCGTCAGTGTCATTCATTGTGAATTTTGATCCTGCAAAAGATAAGAACGTGAGACCAAATCTCGACGCACTATGGGGTAAGCTCTCAGGGGGCGGCACAACACTCATGCCGCTTGATAAGTACCCTTTCAGCCAGCGCTACGGATGGATACAGGACAAATACGGTCTTTCGTGGCAACTTATTCTCACAAATCCCACAGGCGAGGAGCGCCCATTCATTGTTCCCTCACTCATGTTTATAGGCAAAGTTTTCGGTCATGCTGAAGAAGCGATCAACTTCTATCTATCTATATTCAAGGATTCAAAGATGGGACAAATGCACCGCTATGGAGCTGGACAAGAACCAAGCAATGAAGGAACCATTATGTTTACCGACTTTCAGCTCTTGGGAACGTGGATCGCCGCCATGGACAGCGTGGGCGAACACAAATTTGCCTTTAATGAAGCGATTTCTTTACTCATCCCGTGCGAAACACAGGCAGAGATTGATTACTACTGGGAAAAACTTTCCGCAGTTGCCGAAGCTGAACAATGCGGCTGGCTAAAGGACAAGTTTGGTCTTTCGTGGCAAGTCTGGCCTGTGGAAATGGGTAAAATGATGAAGAATGGCACACCGGAGCAAATTGCGCGCGTTACTCAGGTCTTCCTGCCAATGAAAAAATTTGATCTTGAAGTTCTTAAACGGGTATACGAGGGTAAATAAGGATTAATATGGTTTAAAAAATTATGACCAAAAAAGTAATCTCAGCCGGTACGGTGCACAAAATGCCGGCGGATTTACAAAGGGTTATAACTTTTGATCCTGTGGCGAGAGCAGCCTGGGAGGATATTACGCCGCTTGCGCGCAATGAGTGGATCTGTTGGGTTGAGTCAGTCAGGAAACCGGAGACTAGGAAACTCCATATCGAGAGGACACGCACGGAACTTATGGAAGGGAAGCGCCGACCATGTTGTTGGCCTGGATGTCCTCATCGTTGAAATAATCCCAAAGAAAAACTTGTCACCACCACTTGTGGAGGGATCGTTCTTTACACATGCTTAAATTTAGAAAAAAAAGTGAAAAAATGAGATGATTTGATCATTAACTATGTATACTTCAATAACTCAGGTTTGCAACCTAATTATTCAGTATAAACCCATCTAATCCTCTTTGCTGCGCTAAAAGTTTGCAAATCGGAGTAAGATGGGTATAGAAGAACCGTCACAAATAGTTTCTTAGTTGTTATGCGAAAAAAAGCATGTTAAACATAAGACGAGCAAAGGAATCAGATTTAGACAGAGTAATG
>JAHFKJ010000001.1:0-28253 GCA_023245415.1 Candidatus Gottesmanbacteria bacterium
AGTTTTAGTAATTTCAAGTATTCAGATAATGCCGACAATCAAATTTATTCTTGGATCAGCTCGAAACAGCGATTTGTCCAGTTGGAAAAGGGCAGATTGGTTTATTCCTTGGCCCAACTTAGTCCAGTTTCTAGTGCCAGATTTTTTTGGCAACCCGGCTACCAATAACTATTGGGGTGTATGGAATTATGCAGAGTTTGTAGGATACATAGGTATCATTCCGTTTATTTTTTCGTTGTCCTGTTTATTTTTTGTGCATAATAAGAACCTTATTGTGTATAAAGCAGGGCTTATTTTTTCATTTATTATGGCTTTTCCAACAATCTTAGGTAAATTGCCATATCAGTTGCAAATACCTTTTATATCGACTGCACAGCCATCTCGAATTCTTATATTGGTGGATTTTTGTCTTGCAGTTCTTGCAGCGTTTGGGATTAATGATCTCTTAGTAAATATACAAAGAAAAAAACAGGTTTATTTGAAAAAACTATTGTTCAGTCTCGGAGGAATAGCTGTAGTTTTAAGTATAACCTGGATCTCAGTATTAATGACATATTACAAAGGTCAGGATATAGAACTAATTCAGAAAATGCAAATCTCATTAAGAAATTTAGTTTTGCCTTCGATTCTTTTATTTATTTTAAGTTTATATTTGGTAATTAATCTCAAATTTAAACATCCAAAAATATTTTTATTAACGACGATTCTATTGATAGGAGCTATGAGTATTGATAATGCACGGTTTTTTGTCAAATTCAATCCGTTTACCGAAAAAAATTTACTTTTCCCCAAGACGGCCACAACTACATTTTTACAAAATAATCTAAATAATTATCGTTTCATGTCAATGGACAGGAGAATTTTTGCGCCTAACTTTTCTATAGCTTATAAAATTCAGAGTGTTGAAGGATATGATCCACTTTATCTGAATAAATATGCTGATGTTATAGGAGTATGGTTGCGAGGGAAACCAATTGTGGCACCAGCCACATTTAATCGTATCATTACTCCACAAGAATATAGTTCATTTTGGGCAGATTTTTTGGGAGTTAAATATATAATGTCTTTGAAGGAAGAACATAATCCAAAACTGAAACTTGTGTTTCAAGAAGGTGAAACTCGAATTTATGAAAATACACATGTTTATCCGCGGGTATTTTTAACAACACAAGTTAAAACGTATCAGTCGTATGAGATAATTGGTCAATTATTTGCACAATCAGAATTACTTAAATCAGTAGCATTTACAACGAATAAAAAGGCTTACTTAGAGGAAAACAAACCGTTGGAAAATGATGAAGTCGCCACATTAAGTAAATATTCAGAAAATCAAGTTATTGTTGCAGTACAAGTAAACTCAGATAGAATTTTGGTTTTGACCGATATTTACTATCCAACCTGGAAAGTGTACATTGACGATAATCCGCGTGAGCTACTTGAAGTAGACTATTTATTCAGAGGGGTGGTAGTGCCAAAAGGAAAACATTTCGTCCGATTTCAAATCTAATTATGATGCATTTAGCTGAGTTGATACCAATTATCTACATTGCTACTCTAGTTACAATAGACGCGTATGTAATCAAAAAGCATAAAAAAGTAAATTTTGTATTGATGTTCATAAAAAACTGGCCGGCATTACTCGTCTTTTTAGTTCTGGTATTGCTTATTTACAGTGGAACTTCTTCGATTAATATTTTGATGGGAAATGCTTACACGACACTAATGACAACAGCAATTTCTTTTTTCTCTCTCAGTTTTGGTTATTGGGTGACGAAAAAATTGGTTCATAGCAGATACAAATCAAGTATTGGTAATAATTCTTCAGACAATTTAGAAGCCGCTCTAACTTTTATAAGTTATTCATTAGGAGCGACATTCTTCTATTTTTGCGTTTGGTTATTAATCGCAATTAGTTGGCGTTTTGCGTATGGAGGGTTTCCGAAATAGCGCGTAAACTCGTTTATGTTAATGGATAAATACACCGCGACCTGGATATCTTATTCCTCAATGAGCGATTACTTGAAATGTCCCCGTGCATATTATTTAAAAAATATATATCGTCGGAGGGAAAGTCATCACAAAATAACGTTGATGCAACCGCCTTTAGCATTAGGACAAGTAGTGCACGAGGTGCTTGATCAAGTTTCACAAGTACCAAAAGAATCCCGTTTTTCTAAACCGTTAATAGCAGAATTTGAAAAAATTTGGAGAAAGTTTACAGGTAAAAACGGCGGATTTAACTCTCAAGAGGAAGAGCAAATATACAAAAACAGAGGTAAAAAAATGCTCGAACGAGTTCAAAAATTCCCTGGTCCGCTACTTAATCCTGCGATTAAATTACGGCAATATTTGCCTTATTACTGGTTGTCGGATACCGAAAATATTATATTATGCGGTAAAATTGACTGGCTGGAATATATACCTAAGACAAATAGTCTGCATGTCATCGATTTCAAAACAGGTAAGACTGATGAAGACGAGGATTCACTGCAACTGTTAAGTTATTATTTACTTGTGAAAAATTGCCAATTGCGCCTTGTTACAAAGTTAAGTTATTGGTATTTGGATCGCGATAATGCACCCCTTGAGATGAAACTTCCGGATGGGATAAAAGCACATAAAACTATTTTGGAAATCGGTAATAAAATCGCTTTAGCCAGAAAACTGGAACATTTCAAATGTCTGAAAAAAGAAGGGTGTTATGCTTGTTCTCCGTTTGAAGCGATTATACAAAATAAAGCAGAATTTATTGGCGTTGACGCATTGGATCGTGACGTATACGTATTTGCGAAATAAATAATTCTTCTCAGTTGTCATAAAAGGGTCAAATTTTGTTTTAACCACGTTTATTGTTATACTTACCTACTTTTATGAAAAAGACGTGGATAATCATTCTAGTTTGCTTAATATTTGCGCTTAGCCTTAGTTTCGTCGCAATATTGCGTTTTAAAAAAAATCCAGAACCGCCTTTGAGCGTAATCGCTGATACTGGAGAAACTAAGGTTACCATCGCAAAAGCCACGTTAGAGTTAGTTGGTAACCCTGTGTGGATTATTTTACCCATTACAACCGAAAAAATAGTTGCCCGAAATGATCAAGAAATTGTTGCAGGAACAACGGTTATAACAGGAGTAAAGGCTCGAGCTCAAGTGGTTTATCCTAATCATACGGTAACGCGAATGGATGAGAATACACAAATTGTTATTCAGTCGTTTCAAACGCAGCCAACCCAGGTTAAGGTAAAGCTAGAAAAAAACCGGATTTGGTCACGTGTTTCCAAATTACTCGGAAAAGAAAGTTATCAGACAGAAACAAGTACGGTAGTTGCAACTGTTCGAGGTACATCATATGATCATGGTATTTTGTCTGACGGAAGAAACAAAATTATTACCATTAAAGGCTCAGTTGAAGCTAGTTGTGTCGAAAAGAACTTAGGAAATTTAGTTACCAAATATCACAAATTACTATTAAATTGCGGTAAAGACAATGAGATTGAGGAAGGTTTAATAAACGATAAAGATAAAGACGCTTGGTATGAATTTAATGAAAAAGAAGATAAAAAGTTGGATGAGCGATTTGGATCTGAAACGTATGGTGATGAAGAAGTGTTGGGTGTTTCTACAGATATACTTGGAGAATCAATTGGTGTTACGCCTTCGCCGGCTCCAAATCCTGCCGTTTCATATGTTGATTGTGTTGGGCCAGACGGGAAAATCGCCCATGCCCCTCAAGCTGACTGCGACAATTTAAAAAAATTCTGGGCGGAACATCAACCTCAAAATAGCGGGAACTCAACTAATTCAACAAATAATTCATCCAGTACTACCGAGACTATTTCCACTAACAATACCAATCCATCACCTTCATCTACACCAATTGCATCGCCAGATACCCAAGGTCCACTCGCTACTAATTTTACCGCAAACCCGATGGTGCTTGACGGGCAAACATGTACAATTATTGTAACTTATAATTTAAGTGATCCTTCAGGTGTCTTATCGACATCTATAAACTGGAACTCTGTAGATCCTTCCGGTACACCTGCGTCTTCCGGCAGTCAAGTAATGGATTATCTTGGCGGACCACTAGATACGAATCCCAATTTGCTACCAATAGCTTTTACTGCTCAAGTTCCAGCCTTTGGCAAAGTTGATTGGGAAGTTGTTGCACTGGATACATTGCAGAATCAGAGTATAACTCCAAGCGGGATTACAATTCAAGAAATAAACGGTAAAGGCTGTTAAAATCTCTTCATGCCAAAAAAATATATTCATGCATTACTTATAGGTGTTGTATTTTCAGTTAGTTTCAGCTTACTTTTTTATCTGCATTATTTTGAAAGTTGGCAGCTTCGATTTTCGGACTCTTTTTTTCAATCCCGCCCACCAAATAAAAATATTGCGATTATAGCAATTGATGATCGATCAATTCAGGCTATAGGACGTTGGCCATGGGATAGATCTGTACATGCAAAATTGATTGAGTATCTTGGTAATGTGCCTAAGGTGATAGGGTACGATGTTTCATTTCCGGAGCCAAGTAAAGACCAAAAACAGGATGAAATACTGCGCCTGGCACTCGCAAAAACCGGCAATGTGGTTTTACCAATTACAGCAAAAAGCCCTCAGGTGGGAGAGAAAGAGGTATTTATTAAAGATGAATTGTGGCCGATTCAGCAGTTTGCTGAAGTAGCTGATGCAGGACTCGTAAATCAACATACAGATGTCGATAATATAACGCGACAAACAGATTTTACTATTTCAGCATTAGATAATAAAAATGTTGAAAATTTTTCCGAGAAAATATTAAAGCGTTATTTACAACAAACCCAACTCCCATTCGTACCTACCGATCATGGGTTACTGAGAATTAATTTTGTAGGTAAGCCTGGCACTTTCCCTGTTTTTTCGTTTATAGATGTTTTAAACAAGAACGTGTCTCTTGATGAATTTCTAAATAAAATTGTATTCGTAGGGTCAACTGCCTCTGATTTGCACGATAATTTATCTACACCAGTCTCGAGAGGGGTACCAATGAGTGGAGTAGAGGTTCATGCAAATATTATTCAAACTATCCTTGAAAGAAAGTTTTTATATACAGATAGTCAACTAGTTACAATTTTAACTATTTTTGTTCTGTGTATAATATGCTCATTACTTTTTGCATGGTTAGGAATTATTCCCAGTATCTTCATCCTTTTTGGAATTGTATTTAGTTATATTATTTATACAATTTTTTCCTTTGACAATGGTTTTATCAGGAATATTGTTTATCCGGCTCTTTCGATATTGACAGTATTCGTCGCTCAATTAGTCTACAAATACTTTGTAGAAAATAAGCAAAAACGGTTTATCAAAAAAGCTCTTTCCTACTATCTGTCAGAATCTGTAATGCAGGAAGTACTATCTCATCCTGGTAAATTAACATTAGGCGGATCCCGCAAAGAAATTACCGTGTTATTTTCCGATATCGCCGGTTTTACGAGTATCTCAGAAAAAATTCCGCCGGAAACCCTGGCACACCTACTGAATCAATATCTAACAAGAATGACCAATATAGTATTTAACCAGTCGGGAGTATTAGATAAATATATTGGTGATGCTGTCATGGCATTTTGGGGGGCGCCACTTGATGAAAATAAACATGCATTATTGGCTTGCACTGCTGCTCTTAAAATGCGGGAAGAGATTGAACGAATTAAACAGGATTGGAAGAAATTTGGAATTGACGATTTTGATGTACGAATTGGAATCAATACCGGAGACATGATTGTTGGAAACATGGGTTCTGATTTACGGTTTAATTACACACTCTTAGGAGACAATGTAAATCTTGGATCGCGGCTCGAAGGAATTAACAAAGAATATAAAACACATGTAATAATCAGTGGATCAACGTATGAACAGGTTAAAGATGAAGTTATTGCCAGGCCACTCGATATTGTTGCCGTTAAAGGAAAAGCCAAAGGTGTGTCGATTTTTGAACTGCGAGGACTGGGGCAGGCGTTAGGAAAAGAAAAAGAATTCCTGGATAAATTTGAAAAAGCACGACAATTTTATCATTTTGGAAATTTTAAAAAAGCATTATTTGAATTTAAAGAAATTTATAAACATTCATCTCATGATGGACCAACGAAAATATATATCAAACGTTGTGAGGAATATATTGAATTACCTCCGGAAAAGTGGGATGGAGTCTATCACGCTACGGCAAAATAAATATCAGCCTCTATTTAAAATCCTCCTGTTAGCTAATATTTTAACTGCGGGGGTTTATATTATTCTTGCAGTTTATATCAGTAATCGGGTATATCAAGATACTAAAGTTTTATCTGATGCGATATTAATCCTGGGAGCTCGAAGTTACAAAGATGCCAAAATAAATCCCTGCCTTGAAGCGCGAGTAAATCAAGGGATTAAACTCTATAAGGAAGGTTATGCGCCGACGATTATAGTGAGTGGTGGAAAAGATCGAGAAAATGGAACAAATGAAGCAGAAATTATGAAAACGCTTCTTTTAAACTCTGGAATCAACAAGTCAGTAATACTTACTGAAAATCAGTCAACTTCAACGTATGAAAATTTGTTATTTTCAAAGCAGATTATGGTGAGGAATCAACTTAAAACAATAATAATTGTCACAGAGCCGTTTCATGAACCCAGAGCTGATTTAGTGGCTCAAAGACTTAATATTAGCCACACAATTTCTCCAGCAATATATAGTCCATGTTGGACTAGGTGGAAGTTTCTCTCTAGGTATTTTCTTAAAGAACCATTATTAATTATTTATTACGGAATAACCGGCCGCATATAGACGTTTAACGTCCTATCTGAAACATCTGATGTTTCCTGCCGATTGTCAGCAGGCAGACGATTTTTTTTAGAAAGTTGGATTTTATATTAATTATCTTTCACCGGTGCAGTTAGCAGTACATTCAAGTAACTTAGCGATGATATTTCCTTTTGAAACAAATCCCCATTCTCGAGAATCAGAACTATGAGGTCTGTTGTCTCCCATAACACAATAACTATTCTCAGGAATAGTTATTTTTTTATATTCAGTTAAGAAAGTTTCCTGGTGGGTATAAATATCTTTCTGCAAATAAGGTTCTTCAAATTCTATACCATTTAAATAAACTCTTCCACCTCTAATTTCTACAGTCTCTCCAGGTAATCCAATGATTCGCTTATCTAAAATAATATTTGGATCTCTGGGAGATTTAAATATTATAACATCTCCTCTTTGAGGAAATTGTGTCTTGTAAATATTATTATCTGCTTTGTAAACTTGGCCATCTTTAAAGTTTGGAGCCATAGCAATGCCTCTTATCTCAAAATGTCCAAGTGAAGCTTTATCTTTAGCAGCAATTATAAAAACAACCATAATACTACTTATCGCTAAAATAATTAGCATTAATGGCAACATAAGTAGAACTTTTATCCATTTATTCCAACTGGTCCATTTCCACATTAAAAATATTCCCAAGGGATAAAATACAACTAATGCAATCATCGTAAGGACAGATTTTTCATCCAATTCTTTATTTTGCTTTTGATTCATAGTTTCTCCTTGAATAAAAATATGCTATGTTATCCATAATACATAATGGAAAGGATACTTACAATGAAAATGTACTCAAATAATTCTTTTATCTATAAGATCATTCTTACAGGAGCTTCAGCGCAGATAATAAATCTAGTCTTTGATAGAATTTTAGGCGTTGTTGATCCTCAGGGCACGTTTGCTCCTGTATTAGGAATTGTGGACATGTACTTATTAGCACCCACTTTACTTTTTATTTTTTCCTATACACTTATGAAGAAATATCAAAAATATTCTCTTGTTCAATATAAATCAATAAATTTAGGAGTACAAGTCTTTCTTGGTTATTTTGTGGCTTTTACTTTATTTGAAATAGTCAACCAAAGAGCCTTCGTTTTTTACAATCCTGGCACACTTTCGATTATAGCTCCTATATTTGGTGCATATTTTGGAATTAAAAAAGTCAATAACAAATAAAAAAATATTATTCAACTTCACAGAATAAAAACCATACGTATAAAAAATTACGACGTGCAAAGTTAATTCAAATAGTATATAGTGAATGGTTTATAAATTTATTTCTTCGCAAAAATTATCGCAGTAGGAATATTTCTGCCAGGTCCATAAATATAAGAACCATTGAGCCAGAGAGCAGTAGAACCTCCGCCATCGATATTCATCGCGTTATTTACGTTTAAGGATTTGTATACTTTGCCTGAATCAGGGACAGTAGCGCCGGAAACAATACATAAGTATAAAAGATCACCGTTTTGCACAAGTGCTCCGCGGTTCGACTTCACATTTCGTTGTTTATCATCGAGTGGTTGACTCTCGGCTACATATGAGCCGTTATGCATAAGTAAGGGATTGCCTGCAGTTCCGGCCTGTATACCCGTATCTCGGCCCCATTCCTGTGTTTTAGCCACATATCGCGCGTTTCCTGATGATTCAATGACAAGAAAAGGTAACACACTATACACATTATTGTCAGAATTGATGTAGCGTTTGACTCGCGAGTTAAAAAATAAGGTGTCAAATGAATTCTTTTTGCCATCACATGATGCATAATCGGCAGGGCAGAAATACATGCCGTTCATAGCTGCAAAACCGCCATTCTTTTGTGCAAATTCATGTAGTGGAAGAACCGGACAGTTATTTTTGCAATCCTGCTCATTAGCAGAATCTGTGACGACCCGTGTAGAGTTTTTATTGCCCCCAATGCATGAAAGGGTAAAATCACCTTCATCTGTTTTTACGAGCGATCTTGAATAACCTTCTGAAGGCATTGTTGAGATTATAGGAGATGCGGGTTTTGGAGCGATGGTAGGTGTAGGAATGGGTGTAGCAGTGGGTGAAGGCGTAGGAGTTGGGGAAGTGAATAGTTGTGTAGAAAGAGCTGTAATATTTACGCTTTCAGCTTGTGAGTCTAGTTGTTGGTTAAACTGTAACCATTGGGTTTCATCATAACTTATAGGATATTGAGAATTGGGGTTATTAAGATTAAACATAAGTATGTCATTAATATGTGAGTTCATAAGCGCATATGTGTTTATTGAAACGCGATTAAGAGGCTCAACGATTACTTGTTGAGTGAGAGGATCTTTTTTATACAACTCAATTTCATGGTCTAGCGCGACTATTTTTGAGCTTTCAGAACTCGTAAAAACCGCAAATTTTGTACCTCTGACAGTTGCTACCACCGTAGGTGTTTCCACCGAATAGTCTTCGTATTTGCCGAGTATTTTGGTAAAGCGTATATGGATACTTCCAATTTTCTGATTGAGCTTAAGCGACATACCATTTGATATTATCTGTACGCTCGTGTTTGGACCCAATCGGGTTTGATTGTCTGGATCAATGTAAATTACCGCTACTGTATGATCTTGGGTTTTGATAATGTCACCTTCAAAGATTGTTTGATTTTGATTTATAGTTGCACTAAGCGTAGTTGCGCTTCTGTCTATAGTGGCGTTGCCACTGAAAACTTTAAGATATTCAAGTACCGGTGAAGGAACTACATTCTCAAGACTTATTTGAGGACTAGTGTGGTTAATAGACCGTAAATGCAAGACGATGCTAATCCCAAATAATGTTATGCTTAAAAGTACCAATGCAATAATTGAAACGTAGAGTCTTTTACGCTTATGACTATTCAATTTGGGTAAGATTGTAGTTTTCATGCCAATTAGGAAAACCTGATCAACTGCAGTAAAATTATAATCATTCTGTCCATTTTCATACTGAGTGTAGCCTAAGTTATATAGTATGTGTATATGCAGGTAAGTATAGTAATTCCCAATTATAATGGCAAAGAGCTACTTCAAAGAAATTTGCCTCAAGTTATAAATAGTGCATCCAATTCAGAGATAATAGTTGTGGATGATGGTTCAACCGATGGAAGTAGTACATTTTTAAAACAACATTTTCCGAAGATAAAATTAATAGAAAAAGTAACCAATAGTGGTTTTTCAACTACGGTTAATTTAGGAGTTAAGGCAGCTCAAAATGCAGTTGTTGTACTGCTGAATACCGATGTAGTACCTCAAACTGATTTCATACCTGGGTTACTCAAATCATTTCGAGACCCTCAAATATTTGCAGTAGGTTTTATAGATTTAAGTCAAGAAGGAGTCGAAACTGTAAAGAGAGGTCGGGGAATTGGTAAGTTTTCTCGAGGTTTATTCGTGCACGCGCGAGGCAACGTAAATAATTCGAATACATTGTGGGCCAGTGGTGGCAGCAGTGCTTTTAGGAAGCGAATCTGGGAAGATTTGGGTGGATTAGATGAGCTATATGATCCTTTTTATTGGGAAGATATTGATCTATCTTATAGAGCCCTTAAAAAAGGTTATCAAATTTTGTTTAATGCTGATATTGTCGTAAGACATGCTCATGAAGAAGGAAGTATAAACAAGTTATATTCTAAAAATGAAATACAAACTATCGCATATCGAAATCAGTTTATATTTATCTGGAAAAATATAACAGACCGAAAATTTATTCTACAGCATACGTTATGGATGCCAATTCACCTTATGAAAGCCCTAGTTAAAGGTGATTTTTGCATGATTAAAGGGTTTCTCTGGGCTTTGAGTATGTATGCATCGATTATGCGTCACAGAAATCTACATAATTTAAATGTAGTTCTTACTGATCCTGAGTTACTAAAAAAATATGATGAATGAAAAACGAAATATCATTTAAACTTTCACACTATGAATTTTAAAATTATATTTTTACTCGTATCGATTTTAACTGTGGCTACTGTTCTGCGTTTTTATAAACTTACGGAAATACCTCCGAGTCTTGAATGGGATGAAGTGGCGACAGGATATGACGCTAATTCAATTTTAAATACCGGAAAAGATCAATTCGGAAACTATTTACCCTTAAGTATCAGATCTATCGATGACTATAAACCTCCGCTCTATACGTATATGACTGCTGTCTCAATTAAATTTTTAGGTTGGAATGATTTTGCAGTCAGGTTTCCTGCAGCACTTTTAGGCGTACTCGCAATTCTGACAACATTTGGAATGACTTACGAATTATTCGGGAAGCAAAAATTAGCTTTATTGAGTTCGCTGCTGTTGGCAATTTCTCCTTGGCACGTTAATTTTTCCCGTTTAGCCCTTGAAACTAATAGCACGATTTTCTTTACTACGTGCGGCGTCTGGTTTTTTTTACAGGGTTTAAAAAAAGGCGGCTTTCTAATCCTTTCAGCTTTACTAATTGGTTTAGATTTGTATCTGTATCATAATGCCCGGGTTTTTATTCCTCTTTTTGCGATGTTTATCGTAATTTTGTATTTTAAAAACATTTGGCGACAAAAAACATATCTAGTAATCTCATTTCTAATTATTAGTATCTTTGTTCTTCGCTTAATACCCATTGTTACTTCTATAGAAGGACAAATGCGGTTTCAAGGAACAAGCATGTTTACCAATGCTGTGCCCATTGATATATATAGTGCAAAAATCAATTATGCAATGTGGCGACAATTAGATAATGCCGCTGGAATCGGGATATATGGAAAATTATTTCATAATAATTATGTACTCTATGGCTTACGAGTGCTTAAAAACTATTTAAGTCATTTTGATCCTAATTTCTGGTTATTTACCTCTGATTATCCCCGCCATCATATGCCGGAAATGGGCATTATTTATTTTATCGAGTTACCCCTAATTATAACCGGCCTCTTTTTTTTGATCAAAGAATTTAATAAAAAGGGAATTTTTCTATTGGTAATTTGGATTTTGTTGGCTCCAATTTCCTCAGCAGTTACGCGAGATGTGCCCCACGCACTTAGGAGTGAGATTTTTCTGCCTACATTTCAAATTAGCGTTGCCGCGGCATTACTAGGATTAGTTCATTTACTTATTCAACATAGATATATACAGAAGTTCGTGATTATATTCGCTGCGGTTATATATTTTTTACATGTAAGCTTTTTTTTGCATAAATTTTTATTTATATACGCTCGGGAAACCAGTCAAGATTGGCAATATGGCAGAAAAGAAGCGGTAGAATTTACTGAAAGTGTTCTAAATAACTATGAACGTATTATTGTTTCTACAGCCCTTGATCAACCGCATATTTTTTGGCTTTACTATATGAAGTATGATCCAGTTAAGTATTTACGGGAAGGCGGTACATACTCCGGAGGTTGGGCTGAAGTGAGAAATCGTGTTGGTAAATACGAATTTCACCCATTCGATTTCAATAAACGTGCGTCTAATGGAAAAGTGTTGTATGTCGGATTACCTAAAGAATTTTCACCTACAACTCCTGCGCTTAAAAAGATTTATTATCTAAACGGTGTGGAAGCTATTTGGATTGTAGAAGGATGAGATGAAAAGATCGAAACTTAATCTATTTTTATTAGGGATAATAGTCCTATGTACGCGCTTATTAATGTTAGGCAAAATTCCTCCTTCAGAAAATAGCTACATATGGTTGCGTTATTTGACGGCAATTGTAAGTGTAGTTGATGTATTCGTACTAGTATTTATCATCAAAAAAGTAACTGATGACAATAAATTGAGTATCGTGTCAGGTATAGTTTTTACGTTAATGCCTTGGCATATTGAACAAAGCCGGATATATTCACCGATAATGTTCGTGCTATTATTATTACTTCTTTCTTATTATTTATACTTACACCTCAAACAGCTTTGGATAAGAATTAGTCTTATTGCAGTTATATTCGCGATAGTTTACTTTTTAGATTCACTGTCCTGGATATTAAAATTTCAACTTACGAAAACGAGTTTTATATTTTTTTTTAACAATTTATTCAAGCTTTATTCAATTGAATATTTATTTTATAAAAATGACTCATTTTGGTTAGGTGGATTTCGGACCATAGGTGTTATGCTGCCTACAGTAATGCCGATCTTCATGGTAGGTTTACTTTTATCAATTAAAAAATTCCACAGAAAATATTTAGTTCACTTGGGTTTTATAAGCATTATTACAATTTTGGCGTTGTTTAATCCTTTATTCCCGGAAGAACGAGAGTTTTTTATTATTACTCCATATTTATCTATTATTACGGGTATAGGTGTAATAAATTTGTTCGAGTACTTAAAGTATACCAAAAACTCAATAAAACTTTTGATTATCGCTTAGTTTGTATTTATCATTTATGACTACGTTTTGTTTTTTCACCAATATACCTACCACTACTCTTTAAGAATAAAAAATGAGATCCACTCTTCTCAAATTAGGTTTTGAAAATAGTGAAAAATATGCAGATCTGGAAAAATAAATTACTTTTTTGTTCGATATTATTATTTGCATTTTTATTGCGTGTTTACGGGTTAGATCATTATCCGCCCTCATTGTTTTCAGATGAGGTTTCACAGGGTTATAACGCTTATTCAATTTTACTAACCGGTCATGACGAATACGGAAAGTATCTGCCCGTGTCACTGCGTTCATTTGGTGATTGGAAACCACCTCTGCAAACGTATCTTATTGTTCCTTTTATTTATATATTTGGACTTAACGCATGGAGTGTAAGATTACCTTCGGCTATATTAGGTACGGTAACCGTTGGATTATTTTTTTTCTTACCAAAACTAATCTTAGAAAAATTTACTTCGTGGAACAAAAAATTAAATATGCGCGTTTCGTTACTAGCGATGATTTTTTTATGCATTTCTCCCTGGCATATACTGCAAAGTCGGAGTGCGATGTTGGCAGGAATTGCTCTTTTTTTTACCGTACTTGGACTTCATAGTTTCTTTAAAGGATTACTCGTGAATAAAAAGTATTGGTTTGTTTCAGGCATAGCTTTTGTATTGGCGATTTACTCTTATTATGGAATGAGACTTATTATTCCGCTTCTGATACTGATTTTGCTTATGTTTTTCAGGAAAGAAATATATAAGAATTTCCTACTGCTTTTCGTTGCTAGTCTAGTATCTGGGATATTATTACTTCCGTTAGGTCTGGCTTTTATAAAAGAACCGAATGTTGTTTTTGGTCGAGCAAGGACAGTTAGTGTGTTTTACGATAAAGGTGTATCTTTAAGAATTTGGCAGCAGATTGCTGAAGATGGCATAACTATGAATACAAAATTAGCTCAATTTTATCATAATAAACCATTTAACTATCTAAGCGATATTGTGAGACGTTTTTTCGAACATTTAGACGGCAGGTTTTTATTTCTTATTGGAGATCAAAATCCTCCTTTTCAGATTCCTGGAATGGGAGTTCTCTATTTAATAGATGCCATATTTATAGTTATTGGAATAGCATATATTCTGAAAACTTCACCTAGTCTTTTTAAGTTTTTAGGCATACTTGTGATAATCTCAATTCTACCTGCTGCATTTACCTATGTTACGCCAGCCTCTAATAGAACTCTTACTTTACTATTGCCTCTAGCTATAGTGACGGCAATAGGTTTTACGCATACTCTATATTCAATTCGAAAAGTTCGAACATTCATAGCTTTTTCTACGTTAATGTATATTGGTAGTTTTGTATATTTTATTTATCAATATTTCTACATTATTCCGTATACCCATGCAGACTGGTGGCATTATGGCTATAAAGAACTCGTATCCTATGTAAAACAAAATCCATTAAATGTTGACTATACTTCTATATCTGGTAAAGCAAGCGTTCCTTACATATTTTATCTTTTTTACAATCAGATCGATCCTAATTCCATTAATAAGAAAATTATTAGAAATTATCATTCCGATGAATTTGGATTTGAGCATGTGGATCAATTTGATAATATCGATTTTATTAGATATTTCACTTGGGAAGAGTATCAGGGTAAATTACAATCCAATTCCTTACTTGCAGTTACGGCACAGGAAAATGTTAATATATCAAACTCCGTCACAGAAGTTAAAAAAATATATTTTCCCGATGGTAGAGTAGCGTTTCGATTATATCGAATTCAGTAGATTTATGAAAAAGTTTCAGTTATTGACTTTAATTTCGATAATAGTCTTACTCGCATTCTTATTAAGAACTATTCGTATTGATCAGGTCCCGCCAGGACTGAACCGAGATGAGGCCTCCATTGGTTATACTGCCTATTCACTTTTAAAAACACAGAAAGACGAATACGGAAAATTCTTGCCCTTATCTTTGAAGTCGTTTGGCGATTGGAAATTGCCTCTTTATATTTACTTAACTATTCCAGCCGTCGCAATTTTCGGTTTATCTGAGTTAGCAGTAAGATTACCATCAGCCATAATTGGATCGTTTACAGTACTTTTAACTTATTTGATGGCATATCAGTTATTTAAGAAGAAGAGTATTGGACTTTGTTGTGCAATGTTACTTGCGATTTCGCCTTGGCATGTATTTTTTTCACGTGTAGCTTCAGAAGCAAATCTAGCTGTGTTTATATTCGCTTTGTCAATTTATTTATTAGCAATTCCTACCAAGAAGAAGATTATTACGAGTCTAAGTGTAGTCGTAATGGCACTTACATTACTAACATATCATGGCAATCACATATTTACACCTATCATGTTTGTAGTCGCATTTTTCACCTTTACGGAAAAGTTTAGAAATAAATCCGGCATGATAGCAATATGTTTGTTTGTGTTAATTTCTAGTTTTGTGTTATTACACACGCTTCTTTCAGCTGACAAAACAAAAATTTCCGGACTCTTCGCTCTGAATGATCAGTCAGTGATTCATGAAAAGATAGTTAGTAACAGATTAATCTATTCAAATCTGCAACTTGGAAAGTTATTTAATAATAAGCTCATATTTATTATAGAAACGACAGTACATAATTATTTAAGATCGTTTTCTCCGGAATTTTTATTTATTTCAGGAGGAACAAATAAGCAGCATAATATTCCAGATTTTGGTAATCTTTATATATTCGAAGCGCCATTTTTGCTGTTAGGACTTTATTTATTATTTAAAAATAGACAGAAATATTCTTGGTTTTTGTTAATTTGGATTCTTGTATCAGCTTTTGGTTCAGCAGTGACTAAAGATGCTCCTCATTCGGCACGTCAGTTTGCAATATTTCCAGCTGTAACTTTAGTGACTGGATATGGAATAGTTGAGTTGAGTTCTGGTTTACGCAGGCGATCGTTACGGGTAGTACTAAGTTTTATAACAATTGTTGGATACTTAGTTTCATTTTTACTATTTAGTGCGCGTTATTTTGTAGTTTTTCCGTATAAATCATATGCTAATTGGGGAGCTGGCTATAAACAAATGGTGGAGAAAATTGTAAGTATACAAAGTTCTTACGACAAAATTGTTATCGCTCGGCCCGATTATTCGCCTTATATTTATTACCTTTTTTTTACGAAAGCTGATCCTTGGGAAGTCCAGCGGGAGCTTACTCGCTATACTGATACATCAGAAGGATTTTCACATGTGAAAGCATTTAAAAATATTGAGTTTAGACAGATTGATTGGGCTATCGACTTACACGTACCGCGACGTTTATACATTGATTGGGCTGAAGGCGTTCCGTCGAGTGCGACACAGACAGCCGTACTTCTTACTCCGGATGAGAAAAGTAAGTATAAAGTTAACTATGAAGAGCCAAATAATTCGGATTTGTATACTTTCGTCACCAGCAGTTTGATAGATACGATTAATCTTCCTAATCGAATGCCTCTTTTTTACTTTATAGAAACAAAATCTGCCCGATTAATAAGAAAATAAATCCTCATGACGAGAATTATTTTTCAAAGGCAAACATTACTACTGTCTGGCGTCTTAGTGTTAGGAATTTTCTTTAGAATATGGGAAATCGGGAAGATTCCACAAGGGTTCTATAGTGACGAAGCCCTCTATGGATACGAAGCTTATTCGTTATTGTTGACAGGTAAGGATCAATTCGGAAACAAGCTACCATCATCAATTGCCGGTTTTGGTGATTATCGACCTGCTTTGTATATTTATTTTACTGTACCCTTTATTAAATTTTTCGGTTTAAATGAATTTGCCACAAGGTTACCTTCGGCAATAGCAAGTTGTTTAACCCTCCTTTTTTTATATTTATTTACCCGTAAGTATTTTCATACGAAAATCGCCCTATACTCTGTTTTTATATTAGTAATTTCACCCTGGAGTATTTTCTTTGGCAGAATGGCGCATGAAACTAATTTAATGACGCTACTTATAATAAGCGGGTATTATCTTTTAATAAACTTTAACCCTTCTATAGGTTCAACATTTCTGTCTATCATTTTACTCGTAGCATCAATGTATACCTATCATACGGCGCGATTATTTGTACCATTAAGTTTGTTGATTACTTGTTTCTTTTCTTACACTTTAATTGTAAAAAGAAAAAAAATATTCATTCCAGCTTTATTATTTTTTACGTTATTATTGTTACCTTTGCTTAACGAATTCAAAAATGAAACTGGCTGGACAAGAGTGAGCAATGTGAGCATATGGAGTGATCCTGGATTAGGATTAAAGATAAATATGCTAAGAGGTTACATTCAAACATACGGCGTAAATAATTTAATAAGTAGACTATTTTTTAACAAAGGAACTGTTCTGCCGGTAGTATTATTAACTAATATTTTCACTCATTTTTCCGCCCGTTATTTGATTACGACGGGAGATCCAAATGATATTTATAATGTACCTTATACCGGCATTTTGCTTTGGATTGAGCCTTTTCTTATTTTGACGGGAATATATTCTTTATTTATGAATCGCAGGCGTATAAGTATTTGGATACTTATTCTGCTTTTACTGTGTTTACTGCCAGACTCTTTGACTCGGATAGCGCCGTCATCAGCACGAACGCAACTTGCTGGTCCTTTGGTTAGTCTATTAGGAGGAGTAGGATGTTATTTATTACTTAAGAATTTTAGAAAACTGGTATATTTGTTAATCCTTTTAGTTATTTTAAATAGTTTATGGTTCTGGCACAATTACATATTGTTAAATCCAGTTTTACATGAACGAGCATGGCAAATTGGAACAAAAGAAATGATAAATAAAAGTCAACAATATAGTTTAAAATATCAAAAAATATGGATATCAAGAACCGGATGGGGATGGATTCATCTTGTTTTCCACACGAAGTACAGTCCTGTACAATTACAACAAAAAATTAAAGTCTCACCAAAAAATGAATATGGGTTTTGGTGGGTATATGATGTAGGCAAATACCACTTAGATTTGTTTCCGAAAACATTTGCCTCAAATACACTTTATGTCGGAAAACCAAACGAATTTCCTGAAGGAACCATTCCATTTGATAAAGTTAGTAATGAATTGCATCAAGATATTTATTGGTTTGTCGATGGAAAAATACTAGAACATATATAAATATGAATTTAAATATACTCAAGAATACGAAGCTATTAATCGTTTCAATATTAATTATTGCCGCGATTTTGCGACTTTCTAATTTAGACCAAAACCCACCAGCTGCATATGGAGACGAAATTTCATTTGCTTGGAATGCCTGGAATATTCTCAAAACAGGGACGGATGAATATGGTACACCATATCCCCTTCATTTTCGTGCTTTTGACGATTATAAAGCTCCTTTACCTGTATATTTATTGGTACCAGTTATTAAATTTCTTGGTTTAAATATCTGGTCAGTAAGACTATTAGTGGTTTTCTTTTCGGTTTTAACAATATTATTTGTATATTTATTAGGTAAACAATTAGTTGGTGTCAAGCTCGGATTAGCGTCTGCTCTACTTTTGACAATATCGCCCTGGCATATACATCTTTCGCGAGGATTTTTTGAGTCGACAATAGCTTTATTCTGGTTTGTTGCAGGAATTTATTTACTTTCCAAGAATACAAAAAATAAAATTTGGCTGCTATTTTCTGCTATTAGCTTTTGTGCTTGTCTATACACCTACTTTACACCCCGAATTATATTGCCATTATTTTTACCCTTTCTACTATTTTTATTAAATAAATATCGACAGCTATCGAAGAAAGAAATTTTTATTTTTTTAATAGTTTTGTTTGTTTTCAGCTTGCCTCTCGTGAAATTAACACTATTTGACAAAAGTTCAGCTAGATTGGGTAAAATAATATACCTACGCAATCAGGAAATTGAACGCGATGTCGTGGCACACAGATCAACGAATTCAGTTCCGTATTTAGTGAAAATCTTTTTTAATAATAAAATTTCATATTGGTCAAGAGAATTAACCAATAGCTACCTGGAACATTTTTCACTTAATTTTTTATATCTCTTTGGAGATAGTAGTTTGAGATACGGTCTAGGAAATATGGGAATGTTTTATCTCATTGAAGCTCCATTTTTAGTATTAGGATTAGCTACAACATTTAAAAAAAATAAAGTCTTTTTTTGGCTACTTGCTGGGTGGTTGTTAATTTCTCCAATTCCATCTGCAATTTCCGGTAAACCTTTTGCGGTTCGATCCTTAATGATGGTTCCGGCAATTTTTTATTTTGTGAGTTCGGGAATAATTAAATTTTGGGATATATTGAAGCGTATTATTTTCGGAAATTTTCTAAAAGTCGTTCTTGTTGCAGGCGTAATGATATCAATAGCTCTGTATTTGACTCGATATAACTATGAATATCCGGTGTCTGGGGCATCCTGGTGGGGTTGGGAGAACAAAGCCGCGATAGAATATGCTCTACGAAATAAAGACGCGTACGATCGAATCTTTCTCTCGAATTTTTATAGCGGAATTGATTTGGCCTTGGCTTTTTATACAAAACAAGACCCGCTTACTTATAGATACGCAAAAGAACATTTAATACAGATGGCTGATAATCGAAGTTTTATTAAACTCGATAAATTTTATATAGGATCTCTTGATATTGACAAAAAAAGATTCGAAGAAAAAATAATACCACCTCGAAGTCTATATATAGGACGGCCAGAAGAGGTTGATGGACAGGAAGTCATTACCGATCCATTTGATGGTAGAATCTTATTTAAGATTTACAAAACTGAATAATAGATTCATGAGAAAGCTCTCTATAATAATTTTATGTATAATTCTACTCATTGCGTTAGGTTTGCGAGTCTATAAATTAACCGAAATACCACCATCACTTTATTGGGATGAGGCATCGTTAGGATACAACGCGTACGCTATCCTGAATTCAGGTATTGATGAGCATGGAGAAACTTATCCCACCTCACGATTTACCGCATTTGGAGATTACAAACCTCCGGGTTATATTTATGCTACCGCTGTATCCATGGCTATTTTTGGCTCGAATGAATTTTCAGTCCGCTTTCCGTCATCGGCTTCTGGAGTACTGATGGTTCTGTTAACATATTTCCTTGTTAAATTGTTGTATAAAAGTACTCATATTGCACTAATTAGCTCTTTCTTATTATCCATATCTCCATGGAGTCTTCAATTGTCACGTGCTGCTTTTGAGGCGCATTTAGCAGCAATGTATAATTTATTAGGCGTATTACTATTTTTACTCGCGTTAAAAAGAAAATGGATACTCCCGATATCAGTGATTAGTTTTGTCGCATCATTTTATACATTTAATGCCAACAGAATTATAGCACCACTCTTGCTCGGCTTTTTAAGTATTATGTACTTCAAAGAAATAGTCAGTAGTAAAAAATGGATAATTTTGTCATTTATTATTGGTGTTTGCCTATTAATTCCTTCTTTTAATTACTTAATCACGAGAGAAAGTCGACTACGTTTTCAAGAAGTTAGTATATTTACGAGCTTGGATACCGTAAAAAAGGCCAACAATCGAATAGAAAGAGATCAAAATGCCTGGTGGGCCAAGATTTTGCACAATCGGCGAGTTTATTTTGCAGCAGACTTTTTGAAGCATTACGTAGATAATTTTAAAGGCAGTTTCTTGTTTATTTCAGGGGATCAAAATCCGCGTCTTTCAGTACAAAATTCAGGTGAAATGTATCTTTTTGAATTGCCATTTCTGATTGTTGGGGCGTTTTGGTTATTGAAGCAGAAAAATAAAATTACCTTGTTGTTATTTGGGTGGTTAATTATTGCGCCTATTCCTGCCGCTACTGCTCGTGAGACGCCTCATATGTTAAGAATCGCCTCAATATTGCCAATTTATCAAATAATAACTGCCTTAGGGGTTGTCTATTTCTGGCATTTTTCTAGAATATATTCTTTCAAAAAACGTATTATTCCTTGTATTTTTATTGCATTATTTGCACTTCTCAACGTTGCGTATTACTTTCATTATTACTATGCTCACTATTCGTCAGATTGGGCAGGTGAATGGCAGTATGGGTACAAACAACTTGTTGAAAAGGTTAAAAAATTGGAAGGCGCATATGACCGCATTGAAGTTACTTCGCAATTGGGGCGACCCTATATATATTTTCTGTTTTATAACAAAGTAAATCCAAATGACTATGTAGCTACTCGTAGAGCGGAACGCGATTGGTATGGACTATGGAATGTGTATGGGTTTGGTAATTATGATTTTCAAGGAAACTTGCCAAAACATAATGAGCGTATACTATACGCCAAAATACCCGGAGAATTTCCGACAGATGCAAAAATATTAGACAAAGTTATTGCCCCAAACGGAAAAACTGTTTTTCTCGTCGGTGAATATTAATACTATGAAAATTAAAACGCTGATTTTTACAGGGATTATATTGCTTGCCATATTTCTTCGGTTTTACAAGCTGGGAGTAAATCCACCTGCTCTAGATTGGGATGAAGCATCACTCGGGTACAACGCTTATTCCTTACTTAAAACCGGTAAGGATGAATTTGGGAGGAGTTGGCCGATCTCAATTCGCTCATTCGAGGATTACAAACCTGCTTTATATACGTATTTAACCATTCCCTCTATTTATTTTTTAGGATTGAATGAGTTTTCAGTTCGGCTGCCTTCTGCACTATTTGGAGTATTAACGGTTGTTTGTACGTATTTTCTTACCAAAGAACTATTTATGAAAAAAGAAAAACTTACCCTACTTTGTACGTTTTTTCTAGCAATTTCGCCATGGCATTTACAATTTTCCCGAGTCGCATTTGAATCAAATATCGCAGTTTTTTTTGTGGTTGCCGGTTTAGCCTGTTTTTTTAAAGGCTTAAACAAATCAATATGGCTTGTTGCATCCAGTATATTACTGGCTATTTCTTTTTATGCCTACCATAGTCCACGTTTGGTAGTTCCTTTAATTATGTTCGGATACGCCGTCTATTATAGACATATATTATGGGAAAAGAGAATAGCAGTGTTTATGGCGATTGTGTTGGCGAGTATATTATTAATACCATTTGTGCGTGAAGTATTTGGTGAAGGTAGAGCTCGGTTAGCTTCGGTGACAGTTCTTACGCCTCAAGGTACGCTGGATGAATCAATTAAATTGCTTGAAACCGATATTAAATATAATGACAGTTGGGGTAAATTACTTCACAACAGGCGAATTATATACTTTTTTGAAGTTGCTAAAGGTTATCTGAATCATTTTAACCTGGATTTTTTATTTTTGACGGGAGACGCTCCTGATAGACATCATGCCAGAGACATGGGGATGCTTTATATATGGGAAGCGCCATTTATACTGGTTGGAATATTATTTTTGTTAAAATCCAAGCATAGGGAACGTTTTCCGGTCATATGGTGGTACCTTATAGCTCCTACTGCCTCAGCAATTACCACAGGTACTCCTCACGCGGTGAGAGCCTTGTTATATCTACCGACATATCAAATATTTACGGCCTTGGGCATGCTAGCAACATATTCTTACTTAAAAAGTTTTATGTACCAACGAATTGGCAATTTCATTAAAGTATCTGTATTTGTCGTTATTATGATAAACGCAATATTTTACTTAGACTCTTACTATACGCATACACCTATTGAATCCGCCAAAGATTGGCTATATGGTTATAAAGAAGCGGTAATGGAAATTCGTAAGTATGAAGAAAGTGTAAGTAAAATCATATTTACTTATGCATACGATCAACCTCATGTCTTTGTGTTGTTTTACGATCAAATAGATCCGACTTACTATCAAAAACAAGTTGAAGGAGTAACGGTGATGAGGGCCGAAAGATCATTTGGCAAATTTGAATTTCGCCGCATAGATTTAGTGAAAGACAGTCAATTGAGCAATGTGTTGTTTGTTGGGACACCAAATGAAATTCCCGAAGGTGAGGCTGGTATTGTAAAAAACATCCTATTCCCCGATGGGTCTGTTGCCTTCAGAATTGTGAAAAGATAATATGAAAACAAACTTTGTAGATACGAGCAAAGTTTATGATGCAAATATCGAATCACCTGACATTAGAGGTAAGGAAGAACTTAGGCCTTGGAATTTATTCAAGATTATAAAATCTCACGTTACATCCCAATCAAAACTCTTAGATGTAGGATGCGGCACTGCTAATAAATCAATTCCACTCGCTCCTTATGTAAAAAATCTAACAGGATTAGATATTTGGAAAAATCCCAAGCTAGCTCAAAAAGCGGCACTCAATGTTAAAGAATCTCACTATAAGAATATAGTGCTTAAGCAAGGGGATTCTCGCCGGCTTCCATTTGCAGATAACAGTTTTGATTTGCTGACTTATATGCTTGCACCTCAATATGCATATGAAACATATCGGGTTCTTAAACCAATGGGTTTTGTAATTATTGAACGCGTTGGCGAACAGGATAAATTAAATTTTAAAAAAATGTTTGGAAATAACGAAAATGGCCGAAGTAGAGGGCAAAATTGCGAGTTTGAATATGGAGATCTTGCTGGTGAGTATGTGCGGGAACTCATAAGAGTGGGATTTTGTGATGTGAAAGTTTGTTCAGGTAAATGGAAGACATGGTATAGTCGTGAAGGTCTTCTTAAACTTTTTCAAGCAACACCTACTGTACAGAGCTTCGATCTACAAAAAGATGCACCGATTATCGAAAATATTGTCCAAAAATATAGAACAAATCACGGTATTCTTACGCTCCAACATAGATATCTAATTATTGCTCAGAAAACTTGACAGCTTACCTTCTCTTTCTCTTTAAACTGTTAAAGTAACTAAATGTAGCCTGGGATGAAGATTTTGTGTACAATATGTAAATGAAAATCCTCGTTACAGGTGGAGCTGGGTTTATTGGCTCACATATAGTAGATGAATATATTAAATTAGGGCATGAAGTAGGTGTTATAGATAATTTGTCTACTGGAAAACGAGAGTACGTGAATCCTCAAGCTCAATTTTTCCAGACAGATATTCAGGAAAAAAAAGAAATACAGAATATTTTCACTACATTTAAACCTGAAATCCTGAATCATCATGCTGCTCAAATGGACGTGCGAAAATCTGTTGCAGATCCTCTCAACGATGCTCAAATTAATATTTTGGGTCTAATTACATTACTCGAAGCGGGGAGAATTAATAATCTTAAACAAGTTATTTTTGCATCTTCTGGAGGAGCGGTTTATGGTGATACAGAGATTTTACCTACTTCTGAAACATATTTACCTCAACCAGCTTCACCGTATGGAGTTTCAAAATTGGCGAGTGAGTTCTATCTGCATTTTTATTTCCGGACATATAGCATTGGTTATGTAGCTTTGCGTTATGGTAATGTTTATGGTCCTCGGCAGAATCCTCATGGAGAGGCCGGAGTTGTTGCAATTTTTACGCAAAAAATACTTCGGGGTGAACAGCCAGTTATTAATGGAGATGGAAGTCAATCGCGCGATTTTGTGTACGTATCAGATATAGTTAGTGCGAATAAAGCTGCTCTTTTATATAAAGGAAACTTAATTGTTAATATTGGTACAGGTAGAGCAACCGACGTAAATCAGATTTACCGTGAATTATCGTCTTTGACTCACACTAACACACCCGAAATTCACGGGCCGGTCAAACTGGGTGAGCAAAAGATGAGTTTATTAGACATTAAAAAAGCCTATAAAGAATTAAGGTGGAAAACTCAAATTGATTTAAACGAAGGTTTAAAATCAACTGTAGCGTTCTTTCAAAATGAGAAATAAGAGAAATCAATCAGTACTGATCTTAGGGGCTGGTTTAGCAGGGCTTGCTGCTGGATATGAGTTAGTTAAAGCCGGATTCGAAGTCACAATAGTAGAAAAAGAAGAAGCAGTTGGAGGATTGGCGCGGACAATCGAAGTAAATGGTTTTCGTTTCGATACAGGTCCACATCGCTGGTATACAAAAAACGACATGGTAAATAATTGGATGCTCAAACTTCTGGGTCACGAAGTGACGAAAGTACCACGTCAAACGAGAATTTACTTTGACCACAAATTTTTTAATTACCCGATAAAGATTAAAGATACGCTTCTTGGTATGGGATTGTGGTTGACTTTTAGAGCTGTTGTTGATTATGCATTAGTTCGTTTTCAACAACTTTTTATAAAAAATGAACCGGTAACCTTAGAAGAAGGTTTTGTATCGCAATTTGGCCGGACTCTTTACGAAATATTTTTTAAACGGTATAGCGAAAAATTATGGGGCACCAGCTGCAAAAATATCGCTGCTGACTGGATAGGTCAACGGACTCGAGGTTTAAATATCGTAACGATAATAAAAAATGCTTTGTTTAGTTCACAAAAAATTGTATCGTTCGTTGATGAATTTGCCTACCCTAAGAAAGGTATTGGACGTATAGCTGAGAAAATGGCAGAGGAAATAGTTCAAGCCGGTGGAAAAATCTTGGTAAATTCACAAGTCACAGAAATTTTCCACAAAAATAACGTAATTATATCTGTATCGCTTAATGATAATGAAAAGTTTGAAGTTGCCGCGGATCAGGTGGTGAGTACTATACCACTATCGGAAGTTGTAGCTTTTCTTAAGCCAAAAGCACCGCTCGAAATCGCAAACGTTAATTCTAAACTTACGTATCGCGATCAGATTCAAGTAGCGTTATTTATAAATAAAACGCACCTTACATCCGATACCTGGATATATGTACATTCACTAGAATTGCCGTTTGTCAGGGTAATGGAGATGGATAATTGGAACGCTGATTTGTCTCCTAAAGGGACAACATCGTTAGTCTTTGAAGTAACTTGTAACGAAGGAGATTCTGTGTGGTTAATGAGTGATGTTGAGATAGTAGATATGGTTACGCAATCATTTATTAAAGAATTCAATCTAATAAGTAAACAGGATTTATTAGGGTCATATGTCCATCGAGCTCCAAAAGAATATCCAGTTTACCATATTGGTTACAAAAAAGACGTAGCGAAGATTAAAGATTTTTTACAGCAGTTTAAAAATCTTCAATTGATAGGACGTAATGGGATATTCCGCTATAATAATATGGATCACTCTATCGAAATGGGACTTTTTGCGGCGTGGAATATTATTGAAGGTGAACGGAAATTTGATATTGAAGAGGTAAATATTGAGCGAGAATATTTAGAGGAGAAAAAAATATTCGGTAAAGAATTTGAATTGCCTGAGGATCAGCATGTTGAAGAATTACACTAAGGGAGCTCCTTCTGGGCCAACTAATATTTATATTCCAAAAACACACCCAAAAATTATAGTTGTTATGCCGGCGTTAAATGCAGAGAAAACGCTCGAGAAAACTGTAATGGATTTCCCTAAAGATTTTGCAACTAAAACTATTTTAGTTGATGATGGTTCCTGGGATAAAACTGCTTCGATTGCCAGGAAATTGGGATTAAAAGTTTTTGTTCATACTAACAATATAGGTTACGGAGGAAATCAAAAAACGTGTTATTTAGAAGCTCTAAAAGAGAATCCAGATGCGGTAGTGATGATTCATCCAGACTATCAATATGATAGCAGGCTTATAGCTGATCTTGTTAAGCCAATTACTGAGGGTAGATACGACATGATGTATGGTAATCGGATTCGGACTCGAAGTCAGGTTCTAAACGGGGGGATGCCGAAAATTAAATATTATGGAAATCGTTTCTACTGCATTTTGGAAAATATTGTTCTGGGAGCAAATTTTTCTGAATATTTTAGCGGTATGAGAGCGTATAGTGCGACATTATTAAAAAATATTCCTTTTCAAAGATTTTCAAATGATTTTGTATTTGATCAAGAGATGATGATTGTGTCATATGCCTTGGGTTACAAAATTGGTGAGATTGATATACCAGTAAGGTATTTTTCAGAGGCTTCTTCTATACGTTTTTTTAAAGGAGCTAAATTTTTAATTGATACATTTATTATCTTAATTAAATATATTTTATTTAAATTGCATTTTTATGAAGATACGATATTTCAGATACAGCATGCAGACAAGACTTAAACATTATATTTTGATCATTGGGTTAATCATCATCTCTTTAGTGGGTGTTAAAGGACTATTTCATAGTGGTTTTTACACCAGCCATGATGGTTGGCATATGGTAGCTAGGTTATATTATTTTTATCAATCGTTACAGGATGGACAATTCCCGCCGCGTTGGGGAGGGTTGCTGCTTAATAAATTTGGCTATCCATTGTTTATATATTCTTATCATTTACCCTGGTGGATAGGATCAGTGTTCATGTATTTGGGATTTAATATTTTTGACGCAATCAAAGGAACATTTATTCTAACGTATGTTTTATCAGGAATAACAATGTATTTATTTACAGCGCAAATATTTGGAAGAAAAGCCGGTTTTTTGAGCGCAGTCTTATTCTTATATACTCCATATCGACTCGCAAACATATTTGTACGTGCTAATGCAGGTGAAGCGGTAAGTTTTTTATTCATACCGCTGATATTTTTAGCATTATTTCAACTTCGACGGAAATTTTCCATGACTTTTGTGAGTTTAGGAGCTTTTGGTGTGGCAGGGGTTATGTTATCACATATAATGGTCGTATTGCTCTTTGCAATACCGCTAGGATTATTTTTATGGATTAATTTCTACAGTTCCACAAAAAAAATTAAATACAGTTTGTGCTCATTAGCTGTTTTATCATCCGGTCTTGGTATATCGGCATATTATTGGCTTCCTGCTTTAGTATATCAAAAAATTACGGTCTTCAAATCTCTATATCAAACTCTTTATCAGGAGCATTTTACGCCTGTTCAAAAACTCATATATTCACCTTGGGGATATGGCGCTTTAGGCACTGCGGGAGAAATGTCAAGACAAGTTGGTTTAATAATCTGGATTATCATAGTTCTCGTTATGATTGTTTTGATAAGACAAATATTCCTCAAAAAAATGGATTACAAAGACGGGTTAGGTCTGCTTTTTACCGCAAGTTTTATTTTCGCGCTGTTTATGATGACAAAAACTTCATTAAAAATTTGGAAATTGA
>JAHFKJ010000001.1:28263-129956 GCA_023245415.1 Candidatus Gottesmanbacteria bacterium
TTGATCGAGCCTATAACTATTATTGATTTCCCATGGAGATTTTTAGGAGTAACCACATTTTGTGGTAGTTTCTTAGCAGGTTATTTAGTATATAAAATAAACTACAAGTATTCTGTAAAGCATCTGTTTATATCAATATTGATAATAGGTGTATTTTACACTAATCGAAATCATGTTCGAGTCAATCAATATACAGACATACCACTGTCTCTATACTTGGATTCTGAACTCACTTCGAATACAGATGACGAGTATTTACCTGAATGGGTGAATCGGGAATATGCTCGAGGAAATCATGATTTAGTAGAAAATAAATTAATTCAAGTTAAGAATATTAAATTAAATAGTCATATCATAAATTTCGAATACAGCGCAACAGTAGATAGTACAACAGATATTTTTCATATGTACTTTCCTGGTTGGGTTGCTTTCAGAGATGCTACAAATATTCCGATACAAAAAAATGATAAAGGAGGGATATCGATTAATTTAATTAAAGGAAATCATCTACAGCTTCTTAAGTATGTCGGAACTCCGGTCATGAAAATTGCTAATTTAATATCCGTAATATTATTAGCAGTAATTATTGGTTATATCGTTATTTTAAAAAAATTTAGAATTAACAAGAAATGAAACTTTCAGTTGTGCTTGCTACATTTAATGAGGGGGAAAATATAGATGCATGTTTGGGTAGTGTGTATGGTTGGTGTAACGAAATAGTTATAGTAGATGGGGGGTCGACGGATGATACTGTAGAAAAATCACATAAATACGAGGCTAAAATTCTCGTTACCGATAATCCGCCGATATTTCATATCAACAAACAAAAAGCTATTGAATTAGCCAAAAGTGACTGGGTGCTTCAATTAGATGCTGATGAACGCGTAACTCAAAAATTGAAACAGGAGATAGATCAGGCTATTAGCAGCGGATTGGTGGATGGATATTGGATTCCCCGTAAAAATTTCTTTTTAGGCAGATTTCTAATGAAAGGCGGAGTCTATCCTGATTATACTTTACGGCTTTATCGCAGAGGAAAAGCCCGATTGCCTGCAAAAGATGTTCACGAGCAGGCGATTGTTGATGGAAAAACAGGCTATTTAATTAACCCTTTAATACATAAATCCGACACAAATTTGAACAGGTATCTGATCAAATTTAATCGGTATACTGATTTAATTGCTTCGGAAATAATGACCGCTAAAACTCCTGTTATATTTATGCTGCCTGAATATATGCTTATGAAACCATTAAGCTGGTTTTTCATGACTTACTTAAGACATAAAGGATTTATGGATAGCTGGCAGGGAATAGTATTTAGTTTATTATCCAGCCTGAGATTTCCCGTAGCTTATATAAAATTTCTAACCAAACGATCCAAATGAAAGTAGCTATAATAAACCCAGTTTTAACTGAACATCGGAATCGAGGAACGGGAATTTATGCTCTGAATTTGATAGAGGCTTTAAAAAAACATACCAAAATACACGTGGTTGAAGCAAGCATAAATAATTTGCCCATAAATGTAGATTTATATCATTTTCCCTATTTTGACCCTTTTTTTTTAACTTTGCCGATCTTCAAGAAAAATAAAACCATCGTTACAATTCATGATCTGATACCCATCAGATTTCCCGAAAATTTTCCTCGGGGAATAGTAGGTGAAATAAAATGGCTCATCCAAAAAAGGATTGTTCGTAACGTTGACGCAATAATTACAGATTCTCATGCTTCCGCCATTGATATAAAATCTTTTTTAAATGTTCAGGAGGAAAAAGTATTTGTAGTTTACTTGTCACCTGCATTAAGTTATTCTCAGCCAGTATCTGGGCAGTGTATCGATCAGGTAATTTCTAAATATAGACTTCCTGCAAAATTTATATTATTTGTAGGTGATGTGAATTGGAATAAAAATCTGCCAAATATTATAAAAGCTTCTAAGGTTACAAACTACCCATTAGTTATTGTAAGTAAAGCTTTTACCAATTTTAACATTAACGCCGATAATCCCTGGTTAAAGAGTCTTAATGAAGCAAAGAAGCTGGCTCAGGAATACAAAGATGTTTATTCCCTTGGATTTGTGTCTCAGGAAGAACTTAAAGCCATTTACAAATCGGCAACTCTGTTGGTAGTGCCTTCTTATTATGAAGGTTTTGGAATGCCAGTGGTTGAGGCATTTGCTGTTGGTTGTCCCGTCATTACATCAAATAGAGGTAGTTTGAAGGAAATTGCTGACTCAGCAGCTTATTTTGTCAATCCGGAAAGCGTTGAAAGCATTGTTCAAGGAATTAATGTGTTAGGTTCTGACAATTCTCTTAGGGTGAAATTTATTCATAAAGGATTAATTCAAGCTCAAAAATTTAACTGGGAAAAAGTTGCCAGGGAAACTGAAAACATATACAACATAGTTATTGATAACGACTATCCGACTTAATTTATGATAGAAAAAAAACTCACAAGATGGTACTTTAAGATTCTAGACAAGAAGTTCTGGATAATATCTGCAGTTATTTTATTCTGCATTTATTTTGCAAATACATTGCATACTAATTTTTCAGACGAATTCGATAATATCGTAGGAGGGTACTACATTACTAGAGGAATATTGCCTTATATAGGTTTCTTTTCTCATCACAACCCTGGAGCCTATTTCATCGCGTCAATTATTACAATTTTTACTAAACAATCATTTGTAGCATTTAGAATTGTATGGGGGATTGTTCTATATATTTCTGCTATAGGATTTTACGGCCTTTTAGGTATTAAAATAGGTTTTAAACGAATACGATTTTATGTTTTCTATTTATTCCTGTTGGGAATATCCGCGACCTACTATTGGGGGCAGATGTTATTATCAGAGACGATTGTAGGTTATTTACTCATTCCAGCCTACGCGCTAGTATTACTTAAAAATATTTATGGAATACGTTATTCATATACAGATATCATATTTTTATCAATTACTACGTTCATATCTCTTTTAACCTCATTAACATTTGTATTTGCAATAATCATTTTGATCGCTATGTTCCTATACGGATATCAAAGACAAAGTAAATTTCTGTCAAAAAATATGTTTCATGCGGTTATTATCTTTTTAATACCTTATTTGCTGTTTGCGATATATTTAATTATTACCCAAAGTATAAAGGAATTTTATTTCCAATCAATCTTATACAATCGAAATTATTATATTTACAATTTTCCAGTTGTTTCAGGCCAGGTTTCAAAACATCCACTTCGTTATGCTCTTTCTATACTTTTTAATACTTCGCTCCAATTTCAAGTGCTATCGCTTCAAATTAAAAATTTAAATTTTGACTTTCCTGTTAACGTAACATTACTTGTAGGGAATATATCCTTGTTAGGATATTTGATATGCAAAAAGAAATATTCGCTCGCGATACTTATTTATTTATTTATGGTTTATCTAAACTCCAGAGGTGAACCTCTTGCGTCTAAGGAAACAGATTTTCACTCTACTGTATATATAATGTTCAGTCTATTTAACATCTGTTTTGTCTTATTTCATTTATATAAGAATATACGAGAAGAAACTAATAAGGCTTTAAGCTTCATATATAAAGGGTTATTGGTATTAACTGCAATTTATTCTTTTTATTCGATAGGTATTCTACTAAGGTTATTTGCTGATAAAACTTACACAAAAATTATGGGTCAGGCACCACTTATTTATGACAGACCCGTAGCTGCACCAATAATTAACCGAATCGTTAAAACAGATGAGTATTATTGGATAGGACCGTTTGAATTTGAGGAGTTACTTTACATAAATGCTAAATTGCCCTCTAAATATCACTGGTTTTTACCAGCGCACGAGCGTTCTGATAAGATTAAAGAGGAATTTTTAGCAGATTTACATAGAAATAGACCGAAATTAATAGTTTTTAAGGAAGATTTGGGCTATTTTGGAACAGATCCAAAAGATTTTAACTATCCAATTGTTAATCTACTAAGAAAAGAATATTTTCGACTCGAAGATTTAGAAAAGGAAGGAAAAAAATACAGGCCTACTCTAACTAACTTGCATAATTTCGACATGGCTGTAAATTTTTATTATGATAAGAATAGAAAGGAAGAGATAATTAGTTTATTAATTAACGAGGGACTAATTAAAATCGTTACTCCATGATGCTATTACTCCTTATATTGATTTGGAGAGGAACACTATTTTTGATCGCTTTAGTTACTCAGATATATTATAATTTTACTCCCACTTTTCCTTATAGTGACATTTATCTCGTTCCGTCAAAATTGCCCCAATGGATTTGGGCATGGGCCAATTTTGACGGTGTACATTATTTAACCATTGCGAAATCCAGTTACAGTGCTAATTTTACTCAAGCTTTTTTCCCCGCGTATCCAATAGTACTTCGCTTTGTTTCTTCTGCATTTTTTGATTCATTTAAAATAATAACCGGTATAGTACTTTCCATATTTTTTATATATTTGGCATTATATTTTTTTATTAAACTACTTCGATTAGACGGGTTTACGAATCCACAAATTAAAATGGCGATATTGTTTACGCTCATTTTTCCTACAAGTTTTTTTCTTGCAGCTTTATATACGGAGTCGTTTTTTCTTTTTCTAGAAATTGCATGTTTTTATTGTGCGCGGAGAAATAAATGGTTACTAGCAGGGATTTTGGGAATGCTTGCAAGCGCAACGAAAATAACCGGTATTTTACTATTACCTTCTTTAATTTGGGAATGGATAATAGCTAATAAATTACTGACTAGGCCGTTATTCAAAAATTACAAAATAAATTTTATTTTTAATATTTGTAAATCTCCGTTCTTATACTTGGTGCCACTTGGACTATTGTTATATATGACTTACTTGTATATACAATTTAAAGATCCTTTATTATTTTGGCATGTTCAATCCGCTTTTGGTGCGTCAAGAAGTTCGAATTCTTTAATTTTTATACCACAGGTTATATGGAGGTATTTGAAAATTTTATCCCAGAATTCCTTCTATCACTATGATTATTGGGTAGCCTTAGTTGAATTCTGCTCATTCATATTTGCTTTTCTAATACTTGTAGCTGGAATGAAATATAATATTAGAAAATCATACTTATTGTATAGCTGGTTACTTTTTTTAACACCTATTTTTACTGGAACATTCTCATCGCTTCCCAGATATATACTAATTATTTTTCCTATTTATATGATACTTGCAAAGATAAAAAATATATATATATGTAATTTTACCAAATTTATTTTTTTGGTACTTCTTATAATCTTAACTTCAAATTTCATCAGAGGGCTTTGGGTTGCATAATTATTGTTCATAGAAAGCGATGTTATAATATGAGACGTGATAAAACTTTTAATTATATTACCTGCCTACAACGAAGAAAAAGTGATTGGGAAAGTACTTAAATCTTTGCCTAGAAAAATCAATCAAATCATTAAGGTTGATTTGCTTGTAGTTGACGATGGGTCTACAGATGACACACAAGAAATTTGTAGAAGCTGCAATGTGTTGGTAATTCATCATCTAATTAATAGAGGTTTGGGAGCCGCATTATGCACCGGGTTTACATATGCTGTCAATCATCATTATAATTATGTTGTAACTTTTGATGCCGATGGTCAACATAGTCCATCAGATATTGGTCGATTGCTAAAACCTCTGCTTAGTAAAACTGCTGATGTTGTAATTGGTAGTAGAATGTTAAATCTTCAGTCAATGCCTCTGACTCGCAGATTTGTGAATTTCTTCTCAAATTTAATTACCCTGCTTTTTTACAAGATCTGGACGACTGACTCTCAGTCAGGGTTGCGTGGATTTACTCTGTCAGCTTTACAAAAAATTCGCGTTAGAACCCAACGTATGGAGGTTTCTTCTGAAATTTTTAAGGAAATATCCCGACACCATCTGATTTTTGCAGAAGTTCCAATTTCGTCATTATATACTAACTATTCATTGCAAAAAGGTCAAAGAATTACAAATGCACCGAATGTATTTTATAAGTTATTATTAAACAATTTTCGTTGAATTAGAATGATTATACAATTTGTATTGAGCTTTTTTCTTTTATTTGCTTTAAGTCGTGTCGTTTTGCAGGTGCGTTCAGCAAAAATTTCAATTGGAGCATTTTTATTTTGGTCGTCATTGTTCGTATTTGCATTGGTTGGCGTAGTTGATCCTAACGTAACCTCTTATTTCGCTAACTTTTTAGGTATCGGTCGCGGTTCAGACGTTGTGTTTTATATTTCTATTGCCCTGCTTTATTATCTTATATTTCGCTTTTCTATAGCTCTTGAAGACACCCGACGGGAAATAACAGAAATAGTTCGCAGAATTGCTTTAAAAGATGATTTAGTTAAGAAAACATCAAGAATCAGATCTCATCGGAGAAAATAGTGAAACTTCTTCTAATTACCGATTATTTTCCTTCATTAACCTCTGTGGATATTCATGGAGGTGTCGAGAAAAGATCATATGAAATTGCCCGATATATTTCCAGAAATCACAACGTTACTGTAATTGCCTCTGGTGAGAAAGGTAAACCTAGATTTCAAAATTTGAGTGGTATTATTGTGAAAAGAGTAGGTTTATTAAGAGATTATACGCCTTTTGGCAGATATGTCGATTTGTTTAGCCGTACGGTTTTTCTAATCTTTGCTATATGTTCTGCATTATTTGAAGATTTTGATGTGGTTGAAGGAACAGGACATGTTGGTTGGTTTCCCGCATGGGTATGTGCGAAAATTAAATCTAAAAAATCTGTTGCTTTTGTGGCTGATATAGCAGATAAATCTCTCGCTCCCTATATACACCCATTTTCACTTATATGTTTAGAGGTAGCTCAAAAGTTTATTCTCTCCAGAAGGTGGGATGTAATTATATGTATTAGTTACGCAGTCGCTCGAAAAGTTGATCCCTTAGTTTCTCCGAATGTGATAATAAAAGTAATCTATTGTGGTACAAATTTGCATAAACTTCTCAAGCTTTCTGTAGTGAAAAAACGATTACACATCGTATGTGTAGCTAGATTGGTAAAATACAAAAGAGTTGATGTATTAATCAAAGCTGTCAAAAAAGTAAAAAAGATTTATAAAGGAATTTACCTTTCAATAATCGGCGTAGGCGAGGAACTTCCGTATCTAAAAAAACTCGCTGCACATCTTGATCTTAATAATAATATAAGTTTTAAGGGATTTGTTCCTGAACAAGTCGACGTGTGGAAAACTATAAAAAAAGCACAAATTTTCTGTTCACCGTCTGAAGTAGAAGGATTTGGAATTGTTACGGTTGAAGCTTTAGCATCAGGTGTGCCAGTTGTAATTGTAGATTTACCTATAAATCATGAAATTACCCAAGAAAAAGGCGCGCTATTTTTTAAAGCCAGAAATGTGGATAGTTTGGCCATTCAGTTAACTCGTCTATTAAACAACAAACAATTGTATAGGAAATTATCAAATCAGGCAAAAGCTATTGGCCAGAAATATAGCTGGGTAAATACAAATGTTCAGACGGAGAGATTATATGAAAATATGTATGCTAATTGACGTATGGAGGCCAATTTGGGGAGGGGGACAAACTCACGTTTGGGAATTGTCTAAAGAACTTATAAAGAATTATTCATGTGAGATCGATATATTTACACGTGCATTAGTTGATAAGGACGGGAAGGTGTTTAATAAAACAGAATCTTACTTTAATAAGAAACTGACCATTTATCGTCTAAGTCCCGCCTCTGATTTTTTTAATATTTCAATTCGGTTTTATTGGTTGATCGCAGTCGTTATTAAAGTTTTATCTGTATATCCAAATAAGAAATATAATTTACTTCATGCACATGCATTTAGTGCGGGTATACCTGGGAAAATCCTAAGTTTCATACTAAAAATTCCACTAGTATTCACAGTTCATGGTAGCCATAATTTAGATCTTAATAACAAAAATATTGTTTATTTTATTGAAAATTTTCTTCTAACGAAAATTCCTTACAGTCAGGAAATTACTGTAAGTTCAAAATTCTTAAAATATAAAAATGTAAATAAAAACGTAAAAGTAATTCCAAACGGAGTCAATATATTGGATTTTAATAATTCGAAATCTCCTACTCTAAAGACAAATGGAAAACGTTTTTTTAAATTATTATGGGTAGGCAGGTTTGACAAATTTAAGGGCTTAGAAATATTAACCCATGCATTTTATTTGGCACTACTTAACAAGTCGCAGATGGTTCTAACTTTAGTTGGAGATGGTCCTACTAAATCCAATATTAGGCATCTAGTGTCATGGTTAGGAATAAGATTAAGCGTCAAATTCATAAAAAAGCAACAGTTTAAAAAACTCAGGAGTTATTATAATCAAACTGATATTTTTGTACTCCCCTCACTTGCTGAAGGCCAATCAATATCGTTATTAGAAGCTCTAGCTGCGGAAAAACCGGCCGTCGCGACAAATGTAGGAGAAAATTATCGCAGTGTAATAAATGGGTATAACGGGTATTTGATTAAGCCAAACGATGTCAATGAATTATGTACGGCTATACAACAGGCAAATATGAATTCAAATTTAACAGCTTGGGGAAAAAGAAGTCAGAAAATCGTAGAAATAGATAATTCCTGGAAAGCAGTCTCATCAAAGACTTATAAAACATATGAAAAACTAATTTTGTGAATAAAACACCTGTGGTTAGTATTATTATGCCGGTATACAATGGAGGCTTTCACTTATTGGAAGCTATAAATAGCATATTAAATCAAAGCTACTCAAATTTTGAGTTTATTATAATAAATGACGCGTCTACTGATGATTCGGGAAAGATTCTAAAAAAAATTGCCGACAATCGTGTAAAACTTTATAGTTTCACTAAACATCTTGGTGTGGCTAAATCATTAAATAAAGCTATATCCTTGGCTAAAGGAAAATTTATAGCCCGAATGGATGCGGATGACGTTGCCTACCCAGATCGTTTAATGTATCAACTAAACTTTATGAAAGTACACCCTAGAACTGTATTAGTGGGTAGTTGGGTAGAACTTATAAGTGACCAGGGTGTTTTTATAAGAAACAAATCCTATCCAATACTTTATGAACAGATTAAACGAATTATAATTAGTTACAATCCTTTTGTGCATCCGACTCTGTTAATGAAAAGTGACATATTTCAGACACTCGGTGGGTATGATGAAACCTTAAATGGTGCAGAGGATTATGATCTAGTATTAAGAATCTCTAAAAAATTCGAAGTACAAAATATCCCAAAAGTGCTGCTCAAATTTAGATTTAATATTAGTTCTGTTACATACAAAAATATTAAGCAGATTGAACTCCAATCATTTAAAGCCCGTCTTAAAGCTCTCAGTTTATATAAGTATTCCTTACTTCAAGGATTATTGTTGTTAAAGCCATTTATTTCGTTATGCGTGCCTGAGTTTATTAAGAAAACTATTCTGCAAAAAAATAACTTTAAATGATCGTATTAATGTTGTGTGAATTCTTCTATCCCTTTGATAGGGGAGGAAGTGAGTGGAGTGTATTTTATTTAGCGAAAGGTTTAATCAATACAGGCCATAAAGTAACAATATGCACTCCAAATTACGGTTCAAAAAAAAACGACCTGTATAATTTAATTAGAATTTATCGTTTCCCGTTTTACATAAAATTAAAAAAAGTTTACTCTACTGTTACACCGCTTGTGTTTTCTACGCCAATTTGGTGGATATACTCCGGATTTTTTACAGTAAAAGCCATTTTAAAAATAAAACCGAATGTTATACATGTGCAAGGAAAATATTTTTTAGTCGCCGCGATTATTGCTAAACTTATATTCAAAGTGCCGATTGTAGTAACACTACGAGATTATATTCCATTGTGCCCCATAGGTTTCTGTTTAAGTAAATATCCTTACAAAAGCTGCAACTTAGGACATTTCATTTTTAATGAAATACCAGATTATTTAAGAACCTACTCAAGTTCTGCAAATCCTATTTTCCTATCGGTGTTAATAGTGACTAACATATATGCAAAAATCTATTCGATGTTTTTAGTATTTCTATTGAAGAGGGTCAATAAAATTGTGGGTATAAGTTTTGCGCTGTCGTCAATATATCGAAAAAATTCAATAGATATCGATAACGTCATATATAACTCGACAGATTTTTTCACTCCGGCTAAATCGATTCCTAAAAAATACTTGCTCTATCTGGGAAGATTAACGCCAGGAAAAGGAGTCGATTTGCTTATAAGATCATATCAGCTTGCATCTGATAGATATACGATACCAAAATTACTGATAGTTGGTGACGGTATTTTGAGAACAGAAATTAAGAAACAAAAAAACGTTAGTCTTCTCGGGCATGTTAAACATTCTTCGATTCGTAGTCTATTTAGGAAAGCATATTTAACAATAGTGCCTTCTGTTTGGCAAGAACCATTCGGTAGAGTTGCTTTGGAGTCTATAGCTCATAGAGTTCCTGTAGCGGGTACGCTAAGAGGAGGATTACCCGAAATTATAAATAATAATAAAACTGGAATACTGGTAAAGCCAGAAATATCCCAACTATCAAATGCAATTATTCAACTCTATATTCAAAGGAAGCGATTTTATTTTAATATTAAGCAGGACTACAAGAATTTAAGAAATAAGTTCGAAAAAAAACCGATTATGGAATATTCAAATATATATGAACATTTAGGTAATTAAAATATGAATTTAGGCGTATTTCTAGCGATTGGAGAAAGTTGGGAAGATTTTAGATTTAAGGGGCAAGATAGATTATTGATTAATAACAATTATACTTACTATTCAAAATATTTTAATAAAGTGTTCGTTTTTTCATATGGACAAAATAATTTAAATTTGCTCAAAAATGTTGATTTACTCGCGAATCCTTTAAGACTACATCGTTATTTATTCACATTTTTCATACCTTTACTTTATTCTTCCCAAATTAAGCAGTGTTCAGTATTACGCGGAATGCAGTTAACGAGTGCCTTGCCAGGACTTATCGCAAAATTTTTATATAAAAAGAAATTTGTCGTAAATTACGGATATGACTATGTTAAAACTGCGTATATCGAGAGTAAGCCAATCCAGGCTGTTTGTTATAAAATAATCGAAAGGTTCTTATTGCGTTTTGTCGATATTGTTATTGTAACAACCGAAAAATTAAATCATAAAGTTAAAACTTTAACCAAAAAACCCGTTGAGATTATTCCAAACAGCGTTAACACTCAATTATTCAAACCCTTAGTACATCAAAAGAAAGATATAGATCTACTCTTTGTTGGTAGATTAGAGAAACAAAAAAACTTAGAATTCCTTTTAAAAACCATCAGTAAACTCAAGAATAAAGCTTCTTCAATTGTATTTGTGGGTGATGGAAGTTTAAAGCCGAAACTGTTGGAAATGGCTAAAAAATTGAAAATTAATCTAAGAATTACTGGTTTTGTGCCACATAATATTACAATTAATTATTATCAACGATCAAAAATTTTTGTATTACCTTCTTTAATTGAGGGTCATCCTAAGGTATTGTTAGAAGCGATGAGTTGCAGCTTAGCAGTTGTAGGGTCTGCACGAGAAGGGATTAAAGAGTTGATCACACATAATCATGACGGAATATTAGTCGATAACAACACAAGAGAGTATGTGAAAGTTATGAATAATCTAATAGAAAACGCAATTTTAAGAAATAAAATAGGAAAAATTGCGCGACAAACGATTTTACGTAAATTCGATCAAAAAAGACTATTTCTGCGGGAAATACAGTTATTAAAAAACTTAAATAAGTAATTATGAATATTGTTTTTGTATGTTCTGAATATCCTATAGCTGGTAGACCAACTGGGGGATTTGGTTCTTATGTTAACAATATTACAAATATAATAATTAAAGATAATAATCGAGTTACTGTTTTATGTAGAGGTCAAAGATCACAATCGTTTTTATCTCATGGGAAAAAAGTTATCGTTATAGATTCGAAATTGAATTTAATACGAAGTATGAGTGCATTTCTTCTGAAAGTTAACTTTTTGAATAAAATATTAAGTTTTGTTGAGTACCCACTCTATTATAGTTTCTTGGTATACAAAAAGATACGCATCATGCAACAATTCGAACAAATTGATTTAATTGAAGGCGGTGATTTTGGTGGTGAATTATTCTTTCATTTACTTTTGAAAAGTAGATCTACTGTTCGAAATATAATTAAACTTCATACTCCAAGCTATCTGATCCGACAGTTCAATGATGAACCAAATAACGTATTTTATAAAGTTATGAATTTTATTGAGAGTTATTGTTTGATTCACGTAGATTATCTTTATTCACCTTCAAAAGCTTTGGCGAAGCTGGTAAGTATCAAAAAAAAAGTTAAAACTGCAGCAATTATTCCTTATCCATTTGAAAAGGGGCTTAGTAATGTAAGCATAAAAAAAGTTAAAAAAAACAATAACCTTATTCTCTATGTCGGTAAAATTCAGAAAAAAAAGGGCGTATATGATATTATCGACGCTTTCTCTTTAGCTGTCGAATCTAATCCTTTAATTGAACTTATTTTAGTAGGACCCGACACGAAGATTAATGGTTTGTCTTCGCGTATGGAGTTGGAAGAGTGTATAACTAAGAAGGGTATAAAGAACCATGTAAGTTTTATAGGAGAAGTTAATCAGATGATTTTATCAAGATACTATAGAAAAGCAATTGCAGTGCTAGTTCCATCGCACTGGGAGAATTTTCCGAATGTAATACTGGAAGCTGTCAAGTATCATTGTTTAGTGATAGCTACAAAGGTAGGAGGAATTTCAGAAATGATTGAAGATGGTCAAAGTGGGTTACTGGTTGATGTAGGTAACGTAAAGCAACTTGCCATGTCAGTTTTAAAGGCTGTTTCAAACAAAGAACTAAGAATAAATCTTACTAAGAACGCAAAGTCGATGTTTATGAAAAGATATAGTCCTATTAATATAGGAAAACTGACTACTGATTTTTACGATAAATGTTTAGCAAACTGACTAGAGGTATTACTGGTTCAACAAACCGTTCAAGAAGTATAATAAAAATTAATCCTATAATTCCAAATCGCGGTATAACGAAAATAAAAAGAATTAATTTTCCAATATTAGGAACAAAGGACATGATTAATTGTGGTTTTTTCAACTTTTGATAGATTACCATATCAGTATAGGCGAGCGTTAACGGAAAAGGAATAAGAGTTAAACTTAACCATTGCCCATAAATTATAGCTTGTGTATAGTTTTTATTAAAAAATGAATTTATTAAAAATGGTGTTGTAATCCATAGTGTTAAACAAAGCAGGCATCCGATAAGAAGCAGTTTTATAGAATGTTTGAATATAGTCTCCAAATGCTGAGTACTTGTTTGTTCTGCTAAACGTGCAGTAATTGGTTTGTAGAACACTCCAAAATTTTTTTGTACCGCAGTTAAAAATCTGCTCGCAACTGCCATAAGCGCAAGTTGTTCAACTCCAATCGCATTTCCGAGTAAAAAATTTCCTAAGTTTCCGCTAATCCAAGGAAGAATACTTAAAAAGGTAATAAATTCGCCGTACTTCGGTAAATCGCGATCAATTCTACTTTTCTTATTTATATATCGCTTACTATAATTAAAACCAATTAGAGAAGGAATTATGAGGGCTAATAAATAGCCAACAGTTATGCCAACAGTATTAGATTGCCAGCGAAATGATGCCAATATTATTAGAAAATAAAAAATAGAAGAGAAACCTGAAATTAATGCCAGGTCTAGAAATTTTTTTTTTGCAGTTAAAAAAGCTGGAAAATTGGAAAAAGCATTGAGAAAAGGAAAGAAACTGCTCGCAATTAATAAACTTAAAGCAATACTGTTTTGCCTGAAGGAAAAATAATAAAAAGAGAAACCTAATAAGATAGGTATACCTAAAAAAGAAAATTTAAATTTCTGAATCATGCTTTGATTGAAAGATTTATCATAACCATGAGCTATTGATTGGATTAGAGCAAAATCTAGTCCGGGAAGACTCAAGAATGTAATCATGCCTAAAATAGATAGAATCAAGTTATATTCGCCGAAGACTTTTTTCGTTACAAAGTGTCCAAAGAGGTAAGTTATCGAAAGGCCACAAGTAATTCCTACAATTTGTTGCAAAAAGGCAAAAATGCTACCTTTTAAGAAATACTTAATATCTAAATGCAAACGTTTAGTTAAACTGAAAATTATTTTTTTCGAGCGATTCATACTTTTTAGCGATTAATAAAATCGATGATCTCTTATCAATCGCACCAGTTTCTCTTATAAACATATTTAGAAGCGGTACAAATGGTTTAATTAATATTTTTCTAAAATTGGGAAATAATACCATCGAATCAGTGTATTTTTTGACTATTTTAGACAATACAGCAAAGGGAAGAAATAAATCATGTATCAAAATAATTTGTGGTGAATTATAAAAAACCACATTTTCTAAGGAAAAATGGTTTTTCTCCAACTTTTTCTTCCACTGTTTCGGAGATAAAAGATGGTAATGCAAAAAAAGGCGGTTAATAAGTGAGGCATATTTTTTGGCGAGTATTGTTAACCCAAAATAATTTAGCAGTCGATAATAGCCCAGCTGTTTTGAATAAACATCTGATGGTGAAGTTGTAATTAATTTACCACGCGGTTTTAATATTCTATTTATTTCCCCTAAAGCTGTGGACAATTCCGGTATATGTTCTAACACTCCGTTGATGAACACAGTTTTAAAACTACAATTTTTAAACGGAAGATTAGTAACACTGGTACAGATGAGTCTATTATACATATTTGATTTTTTAGCTCTTCGTATTTCATTTTCATCAGAGTCAATCCCGACGTCTATTTTAATATTTTTTTTAAACAAAACTTGTGCAAACAAGCCATCGCCACATCCGATTTCTAGTATCGGATGAATAAATTCTTCTTTTTCTAAAACTTGACATTCCCGGGCTCTAATTATTGCCCAAGATAGTGGTGCTTTGATCCAAAGATCATTTAAATAGTTATTCATAATTAGACAAAAATTAACCGATATAATGAAACATTTTTTTTATACGATCGTGATACGTATGATGATTTTTAGTCTTTAACCAGCCTGAATAAGCAATTCTATTGCGAAGGTCTTCGTGTTTAAGGAAATAATCAACTTTTGAAATCATTTCAACTATAGATTTAAAATAAACCATTTCTATATTTTCTGTGAATAATTGACTCAAGGCAACATTATACTCGCTAAGAACAAAAGCACCTACACCTGTGGACTCAAAATTTCTTAAATTGGCGATAACGACCGGTATACCTTCTTCTCCTGTTGAAACATTTATCACAATTTTAGACTTGCGAAATACTTGCTTCATTTGTTGCTGATCTAGTTCACCATTGTAAAAATGCATAAGCGGGCTATTTTTCCAATTTGAGTAACCCCAAAGAGAGAAATTATAATCTTTGAGAGCGGAAAAATATTTGATTCTTCTTTGTGTTTTATGTCCGACAAATACAACATCAAAGTTTTTATAATTTACTTTAAAATTAGTATCGGCTTCTCCTGCTACAGGTAAATATATAGTTTTTCTTCCAATTTTATTTAGTACTTGAGTTAAGTGTTTACATACTGAAAAATAATACTGGTAATATGGAGCAGTAGTGATTAAGAAATTCCACAAACCAATATTATCAGGGAACCAATTTATAGTAGGAATACCTAATGAATTTATTGCCTTTATTGTCGAAGGAAGAATTGTTTCACCTTTTATAGTGAGAAAGTAGTGAGGGTGTGTCTGCTTTATTTTTAATAATAGTTGATCATTTATCCAATTTATATACAAATTGGACATTTGCCTAATTGATGATAATATATTTTTAGACATTCCTAACCCGCTAGAAATAAAATCAGGTTTCAAATAATCGAAATGTACGACATGGTAATTCAGTTCATCTAATGCACGAGAAATAGGAGATAAGAAACGTGCCTGCTGAGGGATCGCAAATAGAATTTTATAAGTCATCGAATTTTTTTTAAATATGCATGTTAGTAATAATAAATTATTAGCTTCAGATAACAGAGGATTAATATATTTTATAACAGCATTGAATTTTTCTATGAAGAATGCTTTATTTATTCTTTCAAAGAAAGGTGCATTAAGAGCAAATCATTACCATCAAAAAGATACACACGTTACTTATTTAATCACTGGAAAGTTCGAATACTTTGAGAAAAAAGTTCAAAGTAACAGGTTTGGTACTGTGTCTCGTATTATACATCCTGGTGAAATGGTAGAAACTTTACCCAACACGATACACGCCATGAAGTTTATGGAGGATTCGAGTATGCTGGTATTAACAACCGAAAAAAGAGATCAAAAGAGCTACGAAGGAGACACTGTGAGAATTCAACTAATTTAAATAATTTTTGGAGATGGAACAGGTAGAATAAATTTTACTCCCTTGTTTCTCAGATAAGCATATTTATCCATAATTGTTTTTGCAAAGTTCCAAGCGAGAATTAAAATATAATCAGGTTTTTGTATTGATAAAAATCGAGAAGATCGTACCTGTATATGTGATCCAGGAGTAAAAAGATTGTGTTTAAATTCACTGTCATCTACTATGTAGTCGAGATACTGAGTATTAATTCCAAAGTAATTAAGTAAAGTATTACCTTTAGCTGGAGCGCCATATCCGATAATTCGTTTATTTTTCTGCTTAAGTTGAGATAAGAGTTCAGTTAACGCAAGTTTATTTATCTCAACTCGCTGCGCAAATTGGTGATATGTAGAAAGGTTGGTCAGTTTTTTAGACTTTTCATATTTTAACAGTTTATTTACTAACGAAGAAATCTTATGCGTAGAATTCTCTTTTGTTACAAAAACTCTGAGTGAACCACCATGCGTAGATACACGTTCTACATCAATTATTCGCATCTGCCAGCCTTTAAAGAAGGTTAACAGCGGAGTTAACGAAAAATATGATATATGTTCGTGATAAACAGTATCAAATAGGTTCTTATCCAGAAAATCTATCAGATAGGGAACTTCAAGAATAAAAACACCATTAGTATCTAGCAGGTTGTAAACTCCCTTTGCAACTTCGTCTATATCATTGATATGAGCAAAAACATTTGTGGCTGTGATTATTTCAGCCCTTCCATAAGAATTTATAATTTTATCTGTCAGTAACAAACTAAAGAAATCAGTGATCGTATTGATACTGTTATTACGAGCAATTTGAGCCACGTTTTCTGATGGTTCAATGCCCAAAACTTGAATTCCAAGTTTGTGGTAAGGCTTAAGTAATATCCCATCGTTGCTTCCGATGTCAATTACTAATGATGTTTTCTTTAATGAAAACCGCTCTACTATTTTACGCGCGAATTCTTCGAAGTGTTTTATAAAGAGAGGTGAGGTTGATGAAACGTATACATAATCCTTAAACAAGACTTTTGGAGAAACGATATCGATTAGTTGAAGAAGGTGGCAATTCCTGCAGAAATAAACATTCAAAGGGTAATATTTTTCTGATTGAAAATCTCGCTGAGATTTAAGAAACGCATTTGCTAAAGGTTGCGGTCCAAACTTAAATACTAAAGTTAATTTATTGCTTTTACAGATACGGCAAACTTGATTTATGCTTAAATCCTTCATATGTTGTATGTCAAAACTTTATGCAATCTAGGTAATTTATGTTAAAGAAAGTTTCGTCTAGTACATTAGTTGGTAAACAAATGTAATATTTTCATGATACAATTTACGCCAAACTAAATTATATGAGTAGATCTATTTTTGAGCAAGACACCGGTAAAATTGCTAAAAGTATTCGTAAAATTTCCACTCAACTGTCTGGGTGCACGTTATTAATTTCTGGTGGTACCGGATTTATCGGGTCTTATATTTTACGCACGATTGCATATTTAAATAAAACAACTTTACCTCAAGCTTGTAAAGTAATTTCAATCGACAATTATCTCACAAGTACTAAAAAAGAAAATGATGATGAGTTTCCTAAAGAAGAATTTACTTTTCTAGAGCATGACATTAGACAGCCTTTAAGTTTATGGGAAAAAATTGATTTTATAATTCATGCTGCAGGTGTAGCATCACCGATTTATTATCAAAAATATCCTTTAGAAACGATTGAAACTGCGATTTGGGGGGCAAAAAATCTTCTAGAGTTAGCGAAAATAAAAAAAAGTAAAAGTTTTCTCTATTTCTCATCTAGTGAGATTTATGGTGATCCGGATCCATCAGCAGTACCCACTCCAGAAACGTACCGAGGTAATGTTTCTTCCATTGGTGACCGCGCTTGTTATGACGAGTCCAAACGATTGGGTGAAACTTTGTGCATGACTTACTTTTTTTTACATAAGATTCCCCTAAAAATTGTCAGACCTTTCAATATTTTTGGACCTGGTATGAAAGCCAACGACTACCGAGTAGTTCCCACATTTATATACCGTGCGCTGACGGACAAATACTTACCTGTTCATGATAAGGGAAACCAAACTCGTACCTTTTGTTACATCACTGATGCAGTTACTGCATTTTTCCAGGTACTTCTTTCATCTAAAAATGGTGAAGTCTACAATGTGGGTAATGATACAAATGAAATCAATATGATGAGTTTAGCTGATACGGTAAGTCAGTTATTTAAAAAACGACCCGTCATTAAAATGATTGCATATCCAAATCATTATCCCTCAGACGAGCCTCGCCGGCGCTGCCCAGATTTATCAAAAATAAAAGCAGAATTTGGTTATACTCCGGAGGTGAATTTGTCTATGGGGCTTAAACGTACACTCACATGGTATAAATCAACCTATAAGTTATGATTAACCTGGCGCTTGTCGGAGTGGGTAAGTGGGGGAAAAACTTTTTGACTACTGTCGATAAGGTTTCAGATTGTAGGATTAAATATGTTTGCGCAAAAACGCAAAATACACTGCAAAATTTATCGGATTCTTTTTCAAAGACAATTTTATATGAGGAATTATTCGAAAAAAAAGATTTACACGGTGTAATTATCGCGTCGCCTGCAGTAACTCATTTTAGAATGGCATATGACTTTATATCGCATGGGATTCCTGTACTTGTAGAAAAACCATTTACTACAAATCTTATTGAAGCAATTAAACTGGAAAATCACGCAACTAAACTGCAAGTTCCCTTAATGGTAGGACATGAATTTGTGTATAATCCCGCTTTTCAAGTCTTTAAACGAATATTATCTGAAATTGGATCTGTGAAATATATATATACGGAAGCAGGAAATTATGGTCCCTTTAGACCAGATATCTCCTGTTTATGGGATTGGGGTCCTCACGATGTCGCTATGTTAATTGATCTATTCCAATTATTACCTCAAACTGTTCAAGCTTGGATTACCGGTGAAGATATAGTTATCGCCCGACTTGTTTTTAATAAAACCGTAGATGCTTTTATCAACATCAACCGATTGATGCATACTAAAATTAGAACTTTCAATGCCTTGAGCCGTAAAATTAGCATTAGATACGATGAATTTGCGAAACAAAAACTTACGTTTTATAGCTATCAACCAGTAATGAATAATTCCCAAATTAAACCGATGATTTCTTACCCTGACTATGATTTAACACCAGCGTTGCAAAAAGAAGTCGAAACCTTTGTTCAAATTATTCAAAACCGTAAGCATCCGAATCTTACAAACGGTTCTCACGCAGTGTTAGTAATCAAAATTCTCGAGGCCTTAGAGAATTCATCAAACAACTCAGGTAAAGCTATAGAAATTCATTAAATTCTAATACGTCTATATACGGACCAAATCTATTTACATGAAGCAGTTCGTAAACATTTGCAGATCCATGAATTAAATTTGTTAAAGGTTCTAACGAAGTCGTATGACGAGGAGTGATATGTTTAATTAATCGCCAGTGTGGAGGAGCATGGGTTACTAATCGCTTTTCGGAAGTCCAAAATAATTGAATGATATATTTAATTTTCTGATTTTGAGCATACGCAAAAGTTTTATCAGGATCATCTCCTTGCTTGGTTATTTCGAGATAAACAACATTTCTTACAGTTTCCGGGTAGTCTTTCGGGGTTAAGACTTTAGCAAGTTGACCCCAAGCACTAGGTTTAAACACCTGCATAACTTTCATGGCTTCTCTATCGGGGACAAATGGAGAAAAACGAATAGATGTTAATGCAATCTGTAAGTTTGGATCAATATGTCGATTCAGCCAAGTCTGCATTTCAATAAATGTAGGCGTATTGTTGTAACGTGATAACCATAAAAGAGATGGAAATATAAGTAATAATATGATTAAGCCAGTAGAGATAGTTAAAACATATTTATTCTTAACGCTAACAAGAATATGATTCAAAACAAATGCTGCCGGAATTGATAAGAGGGGAATTATCGGAAGTAAATATCTGAGTGACTGATAAAATGTAATCGCCATAATTAGAAAATAAATAGTTGAATAACTCATTATTGGTAAGAGTAATTTTGGCCAATGTTTTACCATGAAAATAGAAATTAAAAGTAATATAAACAACATTGGTTCTGTAAGAATAAATTCTTTTGTATAAAACCCTAACCCGCTCAAAAGACCTTGGTTAATATTAGCGGTAAGTATATTTTGAAACTCTGATAGTTGATATGTATAAGTCATCAGCATTTTATATAAGCTTAACGAGACTAAAGGTATCCCGATAAGTACAGTGAGAGTAAGTAATGATTGGTTGTAAGGTAAAATTTTTCTTTTAGATTGCAAAAAAAGCAGCAAGAGTAGTAATAATCCATAAATGGCAGAAAAATGAAATCCAATAGCCAATACGAACGAAAGGGCAGAAAAAAATATAAATTTAATTTGTTGTTGAACTTTATCCAAACTTTTATAGCACCAGTAGATTCCCAACAAGTAAAAAAACTGTGAAGGCATCCACGGTTTCCCAATATGAGACAGTTGCACATGAGTTGTTGAAAATGCCACTATGAACGTAGCCCAAAAAGCAACGTTGGGTCGTTTGGGAAGTATTAATCTTGTTAACTTATAGACAATTAGGAGTGAAGCTGTCCCAAATAAAGCTGAAATAAGTCTTGGAATAAATAATAAGTAGCCTTCGTGAGTTAATATAAAAAGTTCAAATTGAGAAATGTTGGATACGTGGTGAGTTAACCACAGGAACAGATAAGTAGCACCGAAGAATGGAATTAAAACATAAGAACCTAGTGGAGGATATTGAGAAGAAGTTATAAGTGTTTTTTGTGATAGCATTTCAAATGCCGCAAGGTAATTAGGAACTTCATCTGGAACGGTATAAAGTGCAGGACTACCAAAAGTTGGATTTATAATTCTAATTGTAAACGCTAAAATAATAATAAATATTAGATTAATCATTGATGAATTCATAAATGTAAGGGGTAGTATAATTACACTAATCGATGGGAGCAAATAATGTGTTAAAAATAAAAAGCCAAATACCATACGGTAAACAGCAAATATTCTCTGATGATGTTGAAGCAGTTGTAAGAGTTTTAAATTCAGATTATCTGACACAAGGACCTTGTATTGAAAAATTTGAATATGCAATCGCACAATATTGTCAAGTCAAATACGCTGTAGCTTTTTCATCCGGTACCGCAGCTCTTCATGGTGCATGTTTTGCTGCAGGAGTCGGAAATGGAGATGAAGTCATTACATCACCGTTAACTTTTGCAGCTTCAGCAAACTGTGTATTGTATTGCGGAGGAAAACCCGTATTTGCTGATATAAAATCCGATATTCCCTTGATAGATCCAAAACAAATATTTTTAAAAATTACCGATCGGACAAAAGCTGTTATACCTGTTGACTATTCTGGTATGCCAGCAGATTACCATGAAATAAATATTCTTGTTAGAAAACATAAATTAATAGTTATTGCGGATGCGGCGCATTCTTTCGGGGCAACTTATAAGGATAAGAAAGTTGGCAGCTTAGCTGATATGACAGTGTTTTCTTTTCATCCAGTGAAACTTATTACTACAGGTGAAGGTGGAATGGTTGTAACTAATAATCAAAAATTTTATGAGCGATTATTACTTTTTCGAAATCATGGGATTACAAAAGACCCGCGATTATTAAAAAGAAAAAGTGAGGGCCCATGGTATTATGAAATGCAAGAGTTGGGTTTTAATTACCGACTAACCGATATACAGGCTGCGTTGGGTTTGATGCAACTTAAAAAAATTAATCGGTTTTTGGTTCGAAGGACTGAGATTGCTTCCGTATACACAAATTTTTTAAAAAATGAGATAAATATTCGTTCGCTGAGTGTTTCAAATGATCGCACATCCGCCTGGCATTTATATCCGATTCAGCTGCAAGGAAAACTTCGAAATCTTAGAAAAGATATTGTAAATTTACTCCATAAGAGGGGGGTGATGGTACAAATTCACTACATTCCTGTACATTTACATCCTTTTTATCACGAGCAGTTTGGGTTTAAAAAGGGAGATTTTCCCAACGCAGAAGCATTTTACGAAGGCGAAATTTCATTACCAATTTTTCCTAAACTAAAAACTAGAGAGCAATTTTGGGTTTTAAAAACACTCAAAAACGTCCTTACGTCTTTTTCTTCACTTAGTAAACATTGATTTTATCACTGTGGGAATATCAAATTTTAGCGGACATCAATTCCTTTTAGGCGCATATATTCTTTTGCATGTCGGGTGGATTGTTCAGTAAAGTGAAAAATGTTTGCTGCGGCTACAGCCGATGCATGACCGTTCACAATTCCGTCAAATAAATGTTGCCATTCACCTACACCGCCGGCGGCAATTACTGGTATATCAACATTATCAGCAATATTTCTAATTAAATTCAAATCATATCCGGAAAGTGTGCCGTCTTTATCCATTGATTGTAAAAGTATTTCTCCGGCTCCTCTGTTGGCCACTTCTTTTGCCCAATAAATCGGATCCAAACCTGTTGCAACTTGGCCGTAACTTGTGATGACTTCATATTTATCATTTATTTTCTTAACATCAATTGACACAACGATACACTGTCTACCGAATATTTTAGCAGCCTCAGTTATAAATTCAGGTTTTTTAACAGCTTGTGAGTTGATCGAAATCTTATCGGCGCCGGCATGTAGATATTTTCTAATATCAGCAATCGTATTGATACCACCACCAACAGTCAGCGGTACGAAACATCTAGTAGAAATATATTCTGTGTATTCAATCAATTTGGAGAAATTTTCTAAATTAATATCCTGTCGACCTCGTATATACTTCATTTCTGGGGTGATGTCTAAAAAAACTATTTCGTCTACTTCCCATGCATTGAAGTATTCAATTGCAATTTTTGGGTTTCCTACAGGACGAAATGTTTTAAATTCAATACTCTTAACAAGCATACCTTCGCGCAACAACAGAATTGGGATCAGACGCTTTTTTAACATATTACATGAATTGATATTCTTTTGGTTCTGGAAGAGGAGGGTTAGGCTGTAAAATATAGTAAGAATCAGGATTTAAGGGCAATCTAGAGACCTCGACGCCTGGATCATCAAGATGATTAGTAATAGAGTCAATCAGCTTCCAGTCACCAGATGATATTTTTTTCCATGCCTGTCGATCGCGCATTTTCTCAACTGCTTCAAACAAATCTTTCTTGACTAGACCTGTCCATTTCAAGTATATATCCAGGTCATATGGTTCCTGGTGGTCATATTTTTCAACCATTGCAATTCCTTGCTCCCGGCTCATTCTACCGAAGCGAATATCAATACTGGCGTGATCCGTTGCTCGACCGTATCCAAATTTAAGATAGCGGAGATAGTCGTTTAGTCCGTTTGAAACATGATCTTCGACATTTTCATATAAATTAAACGACCGATGCGGCGGTCCAGATTCAAAGCCGTATTTTTTTATCATCAGTTCCGTTTGTATTTTATGATTCCAGGGTATGAAGTTCCCTAAATAAATACCGCGAACATCGACACGATCAATTTCTTGATCGGTAGGATACATGGCCCAAAATAAATCCTTAGGTGTAATATCATTTTCTTCTGAGAGCATATCCTGCCAATCATAACCGCGAAGTCCGTGTTCTACACGAAACTTTTTTGTCATTTCCACCATATCAAAATGTGAAAACATACCTCCCAAGTCCATAAAACCTTGCTCACCCCAAATTATAAGCGGTATATTGTATTTTACGGCAATTTGCACAGGATAAGTGTAGATTCCACAGTGACTGTGCCAAAACATATCCCCCATTCTTCTTATAGTATAGATGGATAATTTTTTGATAGCAGCTGGATTGGGAGTGAAACGGAGATGGTCTAACTCAAATCGTTTGACTAAGTTAGTCAAGTTTCTTAAACCGCGTTTGGTATTCATCTCGTGGTTAAATGTCACGAGCAACGGATTCATCCCGTAAATAACTTTAATGAGATAGGTTTGATAATGGCTATCTTTGCCGCCGGAAACAGGAATAATACAATCATAGTTTTTACCATTAGTGCTGCGATACTTGTCTAGAATAGTTCGAAGTTTATTCTCGCGCTCCTTCCAGTCGATGCTTTCTTTTTCTTCATGTACCCGACATGCACTACATACACCTTGTTCATCAAAGGTGAGCGGAATGGCATAATTTTCCGGACAGACGCAGCGTTGACAGTAGCGCATAAAATTTAAGACTCCATCATAACAAAGTTTTTCAAGAGTTGCAATCCGTTTTTCTGGCTTTTTTCCGGATGAAATTGGACTCCGTAAATATTATGAAATTTGACACTGGATACAAACGTTTCTCCATAATCACAAGTGGAAGTGACAATTGGTTTCTCTTTTGGATCTATCACATAGCTGTGGGCAAAATAAAAGGTTGGATTCTCTGGCAAATCTTTAAACAGACTAGTTTTATCCTTTACCAAAACATTATTCCAACCAACGTGTGGTAACTTCTCTCGAGTGTTAATTTTTCTGACAATTCCCTGAATCCAATTTAATCCTTCATATTTACCATCTTCAAAACCGGTTTGGGCCAATAGCTGCAGTCCTAAACATATACCTAAATATAGTTTACCCTTGATTAACACTTCATCACGCAAGCAGTGAATAAGCTGACTCTTACGTATGGCTTTCATTCCGTCACAAAACGCACCCTGGCCGGGAAAAATTAACTTATCAGCTTGTTGAATATACTTGGGTTCGGTTGTAATTTGATGCGGAGCTTTAAGATAGGCTAAAGCGTTTGCTACTGATTTGACATTACCGATTCCCGAGTCAATGATTGCGATCATATTTAATTTTTTTTAACGTGCGTACCAGTACCTCGGTGTATAACGGATACAACTGTGCATACACTTCGGCCTCGGTTTTAATTTCTATGTTTTCAATCATTTTATATTCTTCGAAAAGTATTTCACCAGCATCGATTTTCTCCACCATCCAGTGTGAAGCGACAGAGGCTTTAGGATTGCCGTCGGCGATAAGTCTTTTTATCGGATTGACGCCTTTATACCTGTAAAGACAAGGGTGAAGATTTATACATGGTAAAGTTTCTACGAACTGTCTAGATAAAATTTTACGTCCGTGACAACAAATGAAAAGATCTATGTTAGCTGCGATTTCTTTGGGAAACGCGGGGTCATCTAAGATTGAGGGTGGAAATGTGCGTAATTGAAAGCTGTTTGCGATTTGCTTAATGCCCTCGTCAACATATATTACATTACGTATGTCATGTTTTGATGCTAAAAGTGTTAATAATGTAATAACACCGGCAGTTTGGCCGCCATAGAATGCAATCCTCACGAAGGTATTGTATCAAAAAATCACGCAAGTATTTCTCGAGTAAGTGGCGTTCCTCGTTGGATATCAAGTGCAGCTTTTCTTCCTAAAACTTCATCCAAATATTTTGGGTGTAATCCATATCCGGGGCGGATACAACGGACATTTTCTTGAGTAAATCTTTCACCTTTCCTGACGTTTTTGACAATAAAAAGTGAGCGACGGAAGACAATATTTTCTGATTCACGTTTGTCTGGTTTATATGTCGGCTTGCCAATAGCTTTTTCGACTTGGCGAATTTCTTGAACCAGCCGTTTGAACTCTAAAGGCTCTAATGAAAACGTGCAATCTGAACCACCTTCTTTACGCGAAAGTGTCAAATGTTTCTCGATGATTTTCGCTCCTAGTGCCACCGCAGTTATGGATGCAGTTAGACCTAAACTATGATCGGACAATCCCGGAATTACTTTAAATTTTTTTTGCAGATCCGGGATTGTCGCAATATTCATTTGTTCCAAAGTTGCTGGATAGGAACTGATGCAGTGGAGTACGGCGACCCCTGCTGCACCGTTTCTTTTAAGGGTGTTTATAGCCGTGATTATTTCTTCTGGTGAGGCTAACCCACGTGAGATTAATACCGGTTTTTTTGTTTGGCCAATCCGCTTGAGTAAGTCTACATCAATATTTTCAAATGACGCAATCTTGTATAGAGGCGGAGTTAATTCTTCTAAAAAATCAACCGCGGTGATATCAAAAGGCGTGGAAAAAATGATTAAGCCTTTTTTTCGAGCATAAGCAAAAAGTTGCGGATGCCATTCCCAAGGAGTGTATACAGATTTATATAAGTCATAAAGTGTTTGGCCGGCCCAGGCATTGGCTTTGCCAATACGAAACCATTTTTTATCCGAATCAATTGTCAAGGTATCGGGTGTATAAGTTTGTAATTTGACTGCATCGACGCCTGCTTCTTTTGCAGCATCAATCAATTGATAAGCCCGATTAAGATTTTGTTTATGATTTCCCGATAGCTCAGCAACAATAAAACACGGCTGTCCAGCGCCAACTTTCCGTTTGTCTATTGAAAAAATATTCTGCATAAGAATTCATTATATCATTGACCAAAATGCTTTCGTGGTATATGATTATTAATTGCTGGGAGTTCCGGGTGAGAGTCCAACAAAGAAATGATTTGCTGACAATTTAATGAATCTGCATGGTAATTCTCGATGAGAATTTTTATGAGTTGGTAATCTTCCTGAGTGTCAACTGAAAGTTGATAGGCAGATTTATCAATCCTTTGTACGAATTGACTTATTTTAAATTCCTGCCGGTGAGTTCGATAAATATATGGTGTTACATGTTCACGTTCCACAGTATCGTGGGCGTTTTTATAAGCCGTTTCAAGCGCCTTAAACGTAAAAATTTCGAAATCAAACCCGCGGGGAAAAGTGCGTTTGATGGTATTTGATAGATAGTCAGAATTCTCTTCAAGATATTGTTCTAGGCCTTGGGAGATTAAATCTCCATCAATTAGAGGACAATCTGAAGTGATTCGAATAACTGTGTCAGCTTTAAATTCCTTTGCAGTTTCGTAATAGCGACTTAAAACATCATCTAATTTTCCTCGAAAGACTGTATACTGTTGTTTTTGACAATAGATATATAATTTATCATCCGATGCGTTTGTGGATGTAGCAATCACAACTTGATCAATGTGTTTTGTACATTTAATTCGATTAACCACATACCACAATAACGCTTCACCATTTATGGGTAATAAGACTTTACCTGGAAGTCTTGTTGAACTCATTCTGGCTTGAATGATTAAAACTATTTGCATAAGATACTATATCTTATAAAGTGCATCAAAAAACATTTTTTGTATCGGATGCGGACTCCGTCTATAGATTAAGCGCCAATTTTTCGGAAACTGATAATCAAATTCCTTAATATAAGAATTAACTGAAGTTCTGGATTTACGCCATTGTTTTAGATAAAAAAAACCATGAGTAAGTCGATCGATTAAACTCACAAAATTTTTAATTTGTTCTCTCGTCATCTCATGAAAGGAACTGATGTTTATCATTAAATTATAATATTTTTTAGGTAAGTATTCTAATTGATGCGGGAGTATGAAGCGTATTCGTGCAGAGATAAATTCTTTCTTAATTTGGTTAAAAGACTTAAACGAATGGAAGAAAAATATCCTATCGTTTGGAAAAACTGCCGATATATATTTTTGAGATACATGAAGTGCTGGTGGTATATCGATAATTGTATAAGTGCATTGTGGTAGTACCTTCAGGAATACAGTTGCTAATCTACCGTATCCGGCCCCGATTTCTGCAATATTCATTTTACTCTGGCCGGCTATTTTATTGGTTATACTATAAAATTCATGAATTGAATTACATAAATCCTGAGATAATAATTGATTTTTGTATTCAACTATAAATGGATTGCCGATTTTTGGTTCGGAGGCAATGTTGAAAATTTCTTTAATGTCTGTTGCTTTCAAATAGTCGGCATAAGACGCTACAAATATTCTGTATATAAAAGCTGAGATAGCATTGAAATGTTTAATATTTCCCGCTTTCGTATTATTGTAATTTCTAAATCTACTCAAATAAAGTGGTTTCAGATTTCCCTGAAAAAGTTGAGATAATACTATATTTAGTTGCTGTCTGATTATCCCTAAAGTTCCCCAGTTAAAATATTTCATATTAACAGTGCGTTTGAAATTCTTAAACCCATAATGTATCAATTGGTCAGTATGTTTACTATTTAATTCTTCCCAAAATTGAGAAGGAAAATAAATTGGCTTACTAGAACGAAGCTCTTTATGCATGCTGGATTGTTGCAGTTTATCCGAGTTGCTAGTCATATATGCGGATTATTTTTTTTGCGCGACGATTAGTTGTATTGGAGATCCTTTGCATAAATAAAATAGATATGAAATAGGTACGAGGATAATTCCTAACATCCCTATAATAATAGGCAATATTAACTTATATTTATGAGTGTATTTTAGAGCAAAAATATTTAGTTTTGGTGAAATGCGATATAATATGCTTTGTGTCAATCCGATGGGGATATATTCAATTGCATAAATAGTTCTTTTTTTAATGATTCTGAATCCTACATCCTCAATTATTTGTGTTAGTCCATTTGGGGTAAAGTGAAAGAGATGTCTAGGCGGGTCTAGATGAAACCAGCTCGAACCAAATAAAATTCTTTCCCATGAGTTGTAGTTCGGGCATTCTATTATCAGAATTCCACCTTTTTTTAAGTATATAGATACCTTTTTAAGTGTTTGTAAAGGATTTTTTAGATGTTCAAAACTTTCCCAAAAAGTAACTAGATTGTAAGACATAGGCTTTTCATTCATTTTTTCTACTCCTACGAGCTTAACATTTGAACTTTTAGAATCAGAGAATGGGGTTTCTATACATTGATAGAAGTACTTATTAGAATCTAATTGACCTCCTATTTTTCCGTCACCGCAGCCAATGTCTAAAATTTTTCCCGCAGGTAAAAAGCTTTTAATTATTTTTGGGCGTCGAACTTGCAAAAGACTGTATATAAAGGTTTTTAAAAAAATAAAGTATATTTTAGGGTAAAAAGTATGCAAACCATTAGGCTTTGGGTGTGTAAATCCAATATTGCAGGGAGTACAATAATATATTGAAAATATATTATTGCTGACAGCATCGCGAACATTATACTCTAAACGAGTTATGGATCGTCTACACAAAGGGCATTGTTGTACGGAAACTTTACTAAAAGGTCCGGAAGGCTTTTTGACAAATTTTGATATTACATATTGAGTGAGCGTCTTGAAAGTCCCTAATGCATAAATCGTACTATTTTTTAAGTTCGCCGTATGCATTTTCGGATGATAATCACAGGATACTTGTATTTCAGCTATTTTAAATTTATAAAATACTGCCTGTACGATAATTTCGAAGCTAAAAAGATAATCATCGGAATTTTGGTAAAAAGGAATTGATGTAAGTAATTTTCGTGTGTATAGTCTAAATCCTGAGTGGAATTCTGAAAGCTCTAACCCGAGTAGTAAATTATCTACATACGAAAGGCCACGATTTGCAATAAACTTATGGATAGGCATTTTTCGATCAAGAGCATCTTTCGGGTGAATAAACCTTGATCCGAGAGCCAAATCATAACCCCGGGAGATTTTTTTGAGGAACAAAGGTAAATTTTGCGGATCGTATTGATTGTCCGGATGGAATTCAATTATTATATCAGCACTAGCTTCTAGAGCACGTGAAAGGCTAACTTTGAGGTTTCCACCGTATCCCAAGTTTAGAGAATTACGAAATACTGTGATTGGAAGTTCTTTCGCAACTTTATAAGTATTGTCCGTAGACGCATCATCTACGAGTATAATTTGGTCTATAAGTTTTTTAGGAAGTCTATTGTAAGAATCAACTAAAGTTTTAGCTGCATTGTGTGCAGGCATAACTACAATGATTTTAGGTTTTTTGGTCATGGAACAATGCTTACGGAAGGGACAGGTATAATAAATTTACCTCCTTGAGTTATATAATTTTTTTCTTTATCCATTATCTCTTTCGCAAAGTTCCAGGCTAAAAGTAAAATATAGTCAGGTTTTCGCTTGGATATTTCGACTTCAGGATAAATTCTGATATGAGATCCGGGGGTATATAATCCTTGTTTATATGGAGTTGAATCAACTGCAAAATCAATAAGCGTATTATTAATACTGCAGTAATTAAGTAGAATATTGCCTTTTGCTGCAGCACCGTAGGCAGCGATAGTTTTGCCGTTATTTTTCAGTTTTTGTAATGTCATCTTCAGTTCTCTGCGTAATCTTTTTATACGTTTTGCGAATAAATTTAATACTGACAAATTGCCCAGGCCAAATTTCTCTTCGGCGGCAATCATGTCCTTGATTTTGTCGTTTATTGTATTATTATTCTGGTTTTCCTTTTTACCGATATAGACCCGTAATGATCCGCCATCTATAGACGTCCGTTCGATGTCTATTAAATGAAGATTTACTTGTGAAAGCAGGTTTAATAAAGGTTTTACTGAAAAGTAGGAAAGATGCTCATGATAAATCGTGTCGAATTGATTTTTTTCAATTAAATCCATTAGATACGGAAATTCACATATAAAAGCTCCGTTATCAGAAAGAAGTATTTTGATTGAATTAAATAAGTCATGTAAATCCTGTATATGGGCAACCACATTTGTTGCGGTGATAATTTTAGCGGTACCTTTTGCGGAGCGTATTTTTTTCGCCAGTTTTTGAGAAATATAATCATTGATTGTTTCTATACCTTTTAACTGGGCTATTTTTGCTAAATTGGTCGCCGGGTCAATTCCTAAAGTTTTAATACCATAACCTCTAAAATAGGAGAGCAAACTGCCATCGTTGCTTCCTATATCAATCACTAAAGATTCAGTTGAAATGTGAAAACGATTACGGATAGTAAAAGCTATATCTGCAAAGTTGCTCATTCTGGTTTTCGAACTTGAAGGTATATACACATAGTTTTTAAACATTGCTTCAGGGTTTACTGTCTCTGCCAGTTGGACAAGACCGCAGTCCATACAATAGGCGGTGTTTAATGGGTATTTATTTTCTTTCTTTTTTAGATCTTCCAATTTCAAGAATCCATTAGGGAGAGGAATCGTTCCTAGATTTAAAAATGTAAACAGTCTTTTTCCTTTACAGATTCTACAGTGAACTAATTTTTTAGTCATACAAATAAGAAAACAATTTTATATTGAGTAGTTTACTTCGACAAGCTGTATAAATATAGACTTTTAGTTCTTGCGCCATCTGATAAGTTGCTTTCGGAAAATTCTTTAATTAAGGAATAGTTTTTTTTAATTTCATTTAATATCTCAAGTCGCTGTAATTCGGTTCTCCCGAAATAATGTGTATAAGAATCATTATAGATAATCATTGCTATTCTTTTATTGTGTATCATATCTTTAAATTCTTCTAAAGATGTCAAATGGTACTTTTGAGCAGATTGCGTGTCTAATATTGATAATGATCCGGCACCTTCATTCATACGAATTGGTACGCTTCTATTTATTTCAGCGACAACTGGTAGGTAAAAAGTGATGATTAAGTCATCTATGTTTGTATTATTTTCTACAAATGCTGATATCTCGCGAACGTAGTCATGAGGGTTTTTTTGTATAGTACTTAAGGACGTTTTAAGAAATTTGTAATGGGGAAAAGCAACAAAATTGGAAAATAGTATAAAAATTAGTAGTGCGTAAAGAAATTTCCTGGTACTAACTCCAGAAATTTTTTGGCTGGTTATTATAACATAGTTGCTTGCCATTATTGATAATAAAGGTACAACTGGATATAAATATGAGGAGTCCATGGGGTGATGAATTAAAGCGGTTAAAAGATATATAAAAATTATCATCCGGCAAAACAGAGAAAAGAGATAGTTTTTTTTAGAAGTTACTGTTTTTGTGAACAAAATTTCACTCAATATTATTATTAGAAATATTCCATAGTCTCTGATCGTTAATATAATAAATTCAATTATATTAGTTAAATTATACCTAGGGATATCTGAAACATATATAAGAATTTTTTTTGAGAAAAAAGGCCAAATAAGAGCATAAAGAGTTAGCTGAACACTTTTAAATAAAAAGGGCAGATATACACAAGTCGCTGTAAGAAGTCCAATTCCAGTCACCTTAATCAAATAATTCCTATTCTGCCTATGTCTGTATAAAGTATAAAACCAGCATAAAAGTAAGATTGGAATAGTTTGCGATCGTACAGCGGTATTAATTACAGCGAACATAATTGCAGCTGAGTTCCAATGAAGGATATGCCTTTTGGATTTCAAAGACTTTGAGATGCAAAAAATGGTCAATATCAAAAATAATGACATTATTTGACTTGAATACGGGATATTTGAGTTGTAAAGATAGGTAATACTGCCAAACGTCAAAAATAAACCAGTTAATAAAACTTGTTTTCCGGATCCTAATGTTCTGCTGATTATTAAACACAGAATCAAGACTATCAAAGCTATTAGAAATCCGATTACACGTTGAGAAAATATTGTTGGAAGTGTAAAAAGTGATGAGAATCCAATCAGATAATCAGTGAGAAGACTATTCCATCCGTTATAATCTATAAAAGGAATATGACCTGAATAAGCCAATTTTGCATTATAAAGTGCGATACCTTCATCGGTTGTTATATATCCGTATACTATAAAAATTAACCGTAAAATTATATTTATACTCAATATTACAGAAAATAAAAGCATCCCACGGTTGCGAAGTGACTTAGTAAAATTAATAAATTTCATAAAATACTGAGCATATTCTACTTAAAATATTGTGGATAGGCCAGTATTATGATATCTTTGTCGCATGTTTGAATGGTCAAAACAAGTAATACTTCTTACTGGTGGGACAGGTTCTTTTGGTCAAGCTTTTACTAAGTATTTATTAAAAAAACAACCACCTAAATCACTACGGATTTATAGTCGTGATGAGTATAAACAATATTTGATGCAGCAAAAATTTAACCATCGTGCATTACGCTATTTTTTAGGAGATGTACGTGATATCGATCGGTTACGCAGAGCAATGTCTGGGGTATCTTTAGTAATTCACGCAGCGGCTATGAAACAAATTGTAGCTTCCGAATATAATCCCACTGAAGCAGTAAAAACTAATATATTCGGGACTATGAACGTTTTAAACGTGGCTCTTGATTATGATATTGAAAGAGTATTTGGACTAATCACCGACAAAGCAGTCAGTCCGATAAATCTATACGGTGCTACAAAGTTGTGTATGGAGAAACTGCTTATTCAAGGTAATGCTTATCGAGGAAAATGTAAAACAAAATTAAGCTGCATACGGTATGGGAATGTTGCAGGCAGCCGTGGAAGTATTATTCCTCTATTTTCGAAACAGCAAAGAAAAGGATTTATAACGCTTACCCATCCCGAGATGACAAGATTCTGGTTGACATTGGAAGACGCTGTCAGTTACGTAATTAGATCGATTGAGATTATGAAGGGCGGAGAGGTGTTTATACCCAAGATGCCCAGTTTTAAAATAATTGATCTCATTAAAGCAATAAATCCAAAACTAAGGCATAAATTGATAGGGGTAAGACCAGGAGAAAAAATACACGAAGACTTAATTAATATTCATGAGTCTAAAAACATTAGAGAACTTCCCAAACATTTTGTACTTTTGCCAGAGTTTGATTTTTGGGATGATCCCGGAAAAGAATATAAAGTTGGGAAAAATGTATCCGCGACATTTTCATATAGTAGTAATAATAATTCTCATTTTTTGTCACATACGCAACTTGCTCAGTTGTTAAAAACAATTGAGTTATGAAAATTCCTACGGTTATTTTTGCTTTAAGTCAATCAGAGGCGATTAGTGCAATTGATTATAAAAAAAAACATCCGAACGAAAATGTCATCATACTTTCACCTGATCTGTCCGTTCAGATAATCTTACGCTCTGCCAATTTAAAACCACTCGAATATTTTAATAATTCCTACTATAAAAACCGTCACTACTATACTGATTACTACTGGAAAGTAGAAAAGGAAGCTGTCAGGTTGACTCAACTAGTATTAAGTTTGTTATGTCGATTTAATACGAAGAGTAAAGATTACCTAATGCCTTTTCAAAATAGGCTAGAAATGGCTTATTTTGAAATACTCCAAACTTATACATTTTATCAATCACTTGAAAAAAAGTGGCATCCCAAAAATTATATCATTTCAGATATTTATAAAAATCAAAATACTAATTTATACACTCCATTTGCAAGTCTGTGGGAATTACTTCGAACTTTTTTTATTCCTGTAAAGAAATTGAAATATTTACGAAGTTTTCCGCAGCCAAAAATACGAGTAAGGTTAAAATCATTATTATCAAATATTTATTCTACGAATTTATCAATTACTCTCTTTCTGGTATTAATAGATCGTGTCAAAAATTATTTTATTAAGTATAAATTCAAAGAAGGTAATAATAGCGATGTGTTGATTTTCTCAGGAGGAAGAAATTTATACATTTATCAGGAACTTTTAAGTTTATTATTTAATAATAAACATATAAAATTCACAATAATTACAAGTCCGTTAACACTAAATGATGAGATAAACTTTCGCCAGAAAAAAATTCCGTTTATACCTCTAGCCCATTATTTTACATCAGAATTGAACATTCTACAAAATAAAATAGCTGAAAAATTAATTCCGCAAATGTTGTCTAACTTATTGAAAAGTAGATACAAAAATATATTTAGTTCGTATCCAATTTCGATGCAATCTGCGTTTCGTAAAAAAACTGAGCAAATTATTGGAGAAAACATGCACAAAAACATTAAACAGACATTATTAGCCAGAAAATTAATGACTATTTTTTCACCGCATCTTGTGATCACTACTCATGATCCAGGTCCTACTGCCATGCCGTTTGCTTTAGCCGCAAAGCGTCGTGGCTTATCTTCACTTGTCTTAATGCACGGTTGGCAGGATACAATATTAGGCGTTAACCATGAGAGTGAGAACATTGCTGTTTGGGGAGAATATGTGGCTAAGTGGTATAGGCGTAAACTGCATAATAAAAATACGCGTGTCTTTTCTCTTGGATATCCGGTATTTGACGTGTTTTTTAAAGAACAGAGATTAAAAGTTAAAAACGATACTAAATTTCAAAAAATAAACCCAAAATTAAAAATTGCTGTTCTTCTTACTATGTATCTTCCTAGTACTGCTCAAATAAGCAAATTTCTATTCGAACTGTTCAGTGAATTTTCAGAGGAAAAAGATAATTATGAGATTTCTCTGCGAACTCATCCGAGTCAACCTACGAAAGGTATACTTGAGTTAGCAGAATCCTTAGAGATTGCCGTTATTCTAAATCCACCAGTATCATTAGAACAGTATATATTAAATAGTGATGTCATACTTTCATGGGATACCACAGCGATGTTTTGGGCTATGGTATATGGAAAGCCTTTATTTTATTGTACCCCTAATTGGTCAGAAGGTATTACTCCGATAAGAAAGCTGGGAGGAGCCTGGATGGTAAAAAGCAGTAAAGATTTTTTTACTCAACTAAAAAGGTTGAAAATGTCGACACTTCTACTTAAGCAACTGCGTAAAGAACAAAAAAACTTCCTAAAAGAAATTATTGGTGTCACTGACGGTTCTTCTTCGCAAAAACATTATGAACTGATTATGCGTCTACTGAAAGAATCAACGGGAGTCAATTAGACTTGAAAAACTTATACTGATCAGGTTGTGTAAACTCAATGTACAAGTTGCTGAAAAATAGAAATATACTGGTTTGCGATGATTTTATAGTTATAAAATGTTCGAATTAAAGTTGATGCATTTTTACCGATATGTTCTTTCAAATCATCTTGCTGATTAAGAGCGTTGATGTGTGATACTATTTGTTTCAAGTTACCTGGATCGACCAGAATACAGTTGATTAAATGTTTAAATCTAAACTCTTCGACACCCGGAGTTTTAGTAAGAATTACAGCTTTGCTACAACTCATACAGCGCATAGCACTCGCCTGACCGCTAAAATGCTGATTTTGATTATTTAAGATTAGAACGATTTTGGAATTTCTAATTTTTTCAACTAAATTGGCATTCTCAAAGTATTGTAGCCGAACGTTTTTTGGCATAGTTAGTTTAACCAAAGCAGGTTGAGTCGCAAATAAAAATTTTTCATTCGGAAAACTTAAAGCTACTTGGCGATATAGCTTCCAGTCGCGGGCCGGGTCAATTCCGATTCCAAGAATATATTTATCAGCGGAAGTTATAGCCGGTTTAAAAAAGTCTATATCAATTCCGCTATACGGCGCGAATCTAAAAAGAGTTATATCTAAATTAAAATTACTGGCCAGTAATTCGCATTCATGCCAACTGCTACCGGAAATAAATAAGTCAACTTCAAGAAGCCAAGATTTTAAAACCCTTTTGTTAAATGAATTCTGTTTATTTATGAACTGATCGTACAATCCACAGATATTCATGACTATTCTTGGTTTATTAATTAATCTCAACTTTTTTAATAATCCTAATGAAAGCCCAGTTTTAGGGGTGGTAGCAAATACAAACTGACTTCGATTAATTCTTTTTAGCAGTGGCAATATAGTTATTAAGGGAAAATTTATTCCGATTATTAAATTAAGAGTGTGATCTATAACTAAATGAAATAGTTTTACGAAAAAATTATCTGAAGCAACAGTCGCAAAATCAAGGTTAAATTTTTTTTTAAATTCATGATAGAAATAGAAGTAGTCTTTTGGAATTTGACCGTTTTTAGCTTTAGACAGATCATTTTTGATAGAATTACGAAATAAATAAAGTAATTTTGTTTTATTTCTTTTCATCATTCAGCATTTTATTGATTAAGTTATTTTTGCAAAAAAACTATGCATATAAAATATATACTCGTTAGTCTGGCATTTACATTATTAGCTTCATGGATTATTCCTACTGAATTTACTACAGAAGATACCGCTATTCATGTACCTTTTATCAAAAAAATTCTTACTCCAGAATTATATGAAGGCGATTATATATTTTTATCTAAATCACCTCAGGCAGAAATTTCATTCTATTATTTAAGTTTGGCTTTTGTGTCAAAGCAATTTAATTTAACAATTAAAGCACTTTACGAGTATGGTCGTAACATTTATTTCTTTTTATTTTTCATTACACTTTTTGTGTACAGTCAAAAATTTTTCACCAGAATATCAATTGGTATGATTTTAGGGTTAATAGTCTTCTTTCACATACCAATAGGGGGGACTGCAACATTTCATTTGGAAGCAGAGATTATACCCAGGGCATTGGGAATGCTCATGAGTCTAATTATTCTATATTTGATTTTAACACAAAGGAAACGCCAGGGAATCTTGTTTGTGGGTGTAGCTTTTGCGGTTCATCCGTTATCAGCATTTTATACTTTGTGTTTGATCGGGGTTTACATGCTATATAAGGAGCAGTTTATGTCTCCGTCTAGAATAATTTATTTTTTTTGCACTATTTTAGGATTGCTAATTTTCTTAAACCTGATTAATTTCAATTTATTATCGATTGATAGATTCTGGTTATCTATCATACGCTTTAGGAATAGTTATGCTTTTCTTGATCTTTGGAATATAGTTGCCTGGTTCAATCTGCTAGTAACTCTTGTTCCAGGACTTATTTTTTTAAATCAGAAGAAAACTAGACTTCATAAATGGAAATTTATATTACGGGTAACATACTTTACTGCAATCATTATCACCTTTGTACATATCTGCTTCGCCCTGATATATCCTATAGATTTTGTAATATCTCTGCAACTTTTGCGAATATGGTATTATCCAACTGCATGTTCATTGGCTTGTTTTGCTTATTATGTGACCAATTACTTTAAGTCAAGAATCTCAAAATCGGTATTACTGGGTATTTTTTTATTTGTGGCTGTGGTTTTTTTAAGTAATAAGTCAAACCACACGAGTAGTCAGTGGTTAGAAGTTGGAGACTGGGTAAGTATAAACATCAAGAAGAATTGTACATTTTTAGTTCCATTTTATTCCAAAGGATTTAGAGCGATTTCAAATAGATCTTCCAGCGGAGAGTTTAAAGATGGAGCACTAAGTTTCTACTCAAAAGAATTTGCATTGTCCTGGTACAAAAGATATCAGGATCTTCATAATTGGGAAACTCTAACTACTGCTCAAATTGGAGAATTAAGTTACAAATACCATTTTCAATATATTGTAGAATCCAAAAATCAAGAGCGTAATCTGACAAAAGTTTATTTTAATGATAACTATCAGATCTACCAAATAAGTCCCCTTACGATCTGCAAATAGATATGCGAGTGTGTTTTTTCGGGTCTTATGATCCGCGTTATTCAAGAAATAAAATTCTTATCGACGGGTTAGAAAAAAACAACGTATTAGTATTGCATTGTCGATCAACTCACCCAAGTGTATTCACTCGCTATCCTGAGCTTATTAAACAGTTCTTAAAAATTGGGATGAATTATGATATTTTATATGTTGGATTTGTTGGGCATTTAGATATGCCGCTCGCATTCGTTTTAGCTAAACTCACCGGTAAAAAAGTAGTTTTTGATATGTTTTATTCAATGTATGATACGTATGTTTACGATAGACAAAGTGCTAAGTCAGAAAGTTGGCGGGCAAAATCCTACTACTGGATTGATAGGATTGCTGCTGTACTTGCAGATTTAATCATTACCGATACCCGAGCGCATACGCAGTATTTTATCAAAAATTTTCATATAAATCGTCGAAAATTTCAACGAATATTCGTCGGTGGAGATGATACTCTATTTAAACCTTTCGTAAGAAGTAAGAGATTGCCTATTGTAATTGAATTCCATGGAATGTTTACTCGACTTCATGGAGCAGAATATTTTGTTAAAGCCGCTAAGTTATTAGAGAATAATAAGAGTCTCTGTTTTCTTTTAATAGGGAGTACCTCAAATTATCCGCTGCCTATTGAAATTTATAAGAAACTTAGACCTAAAACTATGAAGTATATTCCTGCGCTTTCACTGACTAAACTCGCTAAAACCATAGCCGAAAGCGATATATGTATTGGTCATGTTGGGATTACTCAGAAAGCAAAACGTGTCATCACGAATAAAATGTATCATGGAATATTCTGTAAAGTTGCCGTAATTGCCGGAAATTGCCAAGCAAGTAGAGAGCTATTTACAAATCGAAAGACTGCCCTTTTTGTGAAAATGGGTGATGTAGTAGATTTAGCTGAAAAAATTAAACTGCTGGCATTTAATTCTAAATTACGAAATGATATTTCAGAAAATGGTTATAAATTGGCGAAATCTAATCTGACAAATTACCAACTGGGAAAAAAATTATTGGGATATATGAATCATTTAATTAGATCGTGAGTGTCTGCTAAGAAATGCATCAAATGTTTCTTGAATATATTGAAGATGTGAATATGTAATGTGTGGACCGATTCCGATAAAAAAAGTATCTTTTAACACTTTATCAGAATTGGTAAGTAAATTGCTGATTTTATATTTTACACGTCGTAATGCCGGTTGGCGAACGATATTTCCGGCGAAGACTGTTCGCGTTTCGATAAGGTGTCGTTCCAGGTATTGGGTGATTTGGCTACGGGTAAAAGTTACTTTGTCACGAATGGTTAGAGGGAAGCTGAACCAGCACGGGTTAGCTTTTGGTAAACTTCGAGGAAGGATAAATAAATTTTCATAGGTTTTAAAAAATCTTAGTAACTGGGCGAAATTTCTTCGTCTGGCAGAAGCCATTGTCGGAAAACGGTGAAGCTGTGCAAGACCCATTGCAGCCTGTATTTCTACCGGTTTCAAATTGAAGCCGAGCGTTAGAAACAAGTATTTATGATCAATGGGAATATCATCAATTTTAAAATTGAAACGATTCCGACAGGCTCCGTTCCGATCTTTTTCAAGAGAAGTACACCAGCAGCCTCTCCCCCAATTTCTGAACGATAGTATAACTCTGTGCAAACGGGGATCGTTAATAAACACAGCTCCTCCTTCACCAGCCATTGTGATGTGATGCGCGGGATAAAATGAACAAGTAGCTAATATTCCAAAGCTGCCGGTTTTTTTACCATCATACTCAGAGCCTAATGCATCGCAGTTATCTTCGATAACGAGTAGTTTATGTTTTTGAGCAACTTTCATAATTTTCTCCATTTCATTCGGGTTTCCCAGCGTATGTGGAATAAAAATAGCTCGGGTAATGGGAGTAATAGCTTCTTCTATCATTTGTATATTGGGATTGTATGTTCCCAAATCTATATCAGTAAACACTGGCGTCATACCCATGTGAACTATCGCGGCCGCCGTAGTGGCGAAAGTACAGGCGGGAGTAATAATCTCGGCACCTTTTTCTATTCTGTCTGAATACAAATCACTCGTAATACTCGCCATACAAAGTAAACTCGCAGACGAACCTGAATTGGTTAGTAATGTACTGTTTGAACCGATATATAGGCTTAAAGCTTTTTCGAGCATGTCACCTTTTATACCCAAACCGAACCAGCCACCCAACATAGTATCGGTCATTTGAATTAACTCTTCTGATCCATAGAATGAACCGGAATAACGTACTTTATGTTTACCAGGAATAAATTTTTTTTCCAACTGCGTGATTTTATAGTACTGTCGAAGCAATTTATGAACCTTGTTTTTTAAAAGATGCTTTTTCATAATAAAATCAATAGATTAGTAAATAACATGAGTTATGTATTCTTCAAGCGATACTTTCCAATCGCGCATCTGATCTAGTCCTAATTCGATGAGTTTTCCATTTCGTACTTCAAGCTTTCGGCTTCTTGGCGCGGCTTCTATAAACGTATCTGCAGGTATGGCAGAGAGTTTTATGTTTCGAATACGGGCAAAGTCTAATATGGTTTTTGCATATTCAAAATAACTTGTAATTCCGTGGCCTACCATATTATATGTTCCATAAATCTGGTTATCAATTAATGTAAGCAAGTTTTTTATACTGTCTCGGCTATAACTGGGCTGAATAAATCTGTCAGAAACAACGGATATTCTATTACGAATCTTTGCGAGTTCTAATATTTTATGAACAAATTTTTTATCTTTATTTTTTCCACCAAACAACGAACCTAATCGCACAACTAACTTTTTATCAATATCTAATTCCTCTAGCATCTGTTCTGCGATTAACTTATGTTTTGCGTAAATACCAAGAGTTTCACTTAGAATAGGTTGATCAAATCGATCATCGATTGGAGATTTATTTAACCCTGAAAATACATAGTAAGTACTCGGAAAAACAAATGTGCTGTCAATTTTTTTACAAGCTTTGGCGATATAAAAAACGGCTTGAGCATTTACTAAGAAACTTTGGTCAGGGTGATTTTCACACCAATCAACATCCGTTTTGGCAGCGAAATGAAATACAATTTTTGGGTTTAAACGAAGTATTTTTTCGTGAACGTCATATTTATTAGTAACGTCTAATTCTTTTGCAGTCCACTTAATTAAACAGTATCTTTCTGGATTAAGCAAATCTATAATTTCTTGAGCTAAAGCTCCATTGGCTCCAGTTAATAACGCGGTCTTCATAGCATTAAACTGCTTTTTGTGATAAGTTCCAAAAATTATGAAAATACTAAAATTATGTTTTTACACCCATATACAATACTTTATGAGAAGGCGAATAAATTACAAAATTGGTCTTAACATCAAAAGGAAATTCTGCTGGTGGTCCAATGTATAAAGTATTCTGCTGATGTGATATTGAATTCCAATTCTGACCTGTAAAATCATACTTTCCAAAAGCATTGAATCCTATAAAAGAATTCCGTTTTTTTAGTTGATTTTTTAGCCACAGCGGATCCTTTTTATTATATAAAAGTACATAAATATATGCTTGTTTTATATTCTGTGATATAATAATTTTGTCGACAGATGTTTCATATTTATTTGCTTCAACAGCTAATTCTTTAACGCCATACTCCCAAGAATCATAAAACCTGATCGGACTATTTATAAAATATTGATTAGAGAAATATATAAGATTTAAAGCAAATAATCCGCAAATTAAAGAATAAAGATAACGTAAGATAGGACGTCTATTTATCATTTTTAGGAAATAAAGTAGTCCGAGAGAAATTACAAGCTGAAGAACAGGTAATAGAAGTAAGATGCGTCCTGCATTGGGTGGACCCACAGTTAAGGCTCCTGGTAAAGGAGCGATAAGAATCCAGAGGAATATAAATGATTTAAGTGACCTTAATTTCCAAAGAGTGTACATCCCGATTAATAAAAACGGAAATTCAATTACAAATAAAAGACCAATGTCCTGGACTTGAAAATAGCGCATAGTACTGGTGTCAAAGAATAAGTTATGCGGGTTAAATTGATTTATGTAATTTAATGAAAACTTAAAGAAGATTTTAGGAATTGATAGAGATTTTTCTTCCTTTTCACGGACGAAAATATTTATACCTCCAAATCGAGTTTGAGCAAGGGGCTTAGAGAAAAAATCGAAGACGATAGGTAATGTAACAATAATAAATATTAGACAGCAAAAAATTAAATATAGAATTTTTTTATAAAAAAAATGCCTGCAATGATAAATAAGCAGTAATAGTAATATAGGAGACGTAAGTCTTGGAGCATGATATGCATAAAATGTACTCCCCATAATTAGAAAACTCATAGAAACTGCAAAACGATTAGATTTTCTAATCCCTAATAAAAATGTCCACATTCCTAAAAATTGGAGCACTAACCCATAAATAGCATCATGGGCTATTCGTGAAAATTGAATATGCCATGGAGAAAACGCAATCAGGGTAGTACATAGGAGAGCAATTTTGTATGGATGTTTTGAAATAATTATATTGTTAGAATCGAATAGCTCAGAAATGAATAAAAATATTATTGCAAGTGAAAGCATGCTAACGATTACTGATGGGAAACGTACTGTAAAATCATTCAAGCCAAGTAGTGCAATAGCAGGAACGGTTGAATAAAAAATGAGCGGACTTACATCAGCACGAAGTATTAAAGGCCACGTTTTTCCGTATTCATCGATGCCGGACTTAAGCAGACTATAAGCGTTATATCCAACTCCAACTTCATCACCGTGGAGTGAAATCGGAATTTTTCCTAGTTGCCACAGATTCAAACATAATGATAACGCGGAAATGCCAAAGAAAAATAATAAAATCTTATTTTTGCGTCTCATGCATTTAGCCGTAATTTGAGAGCAGTAGATGAATAGGAAAGAAACATCTGGAAAAAATTCGATTTGCTGGTTCCATAAATACGATTTTTGTAAAATACCGGTGTTTCAACTATGGATACATTTTCCAAGCAACAATAATATATTAGTCGAATAAAATAATCTCCAAAGCCGTAAAAAATTTTTTGTGGTGTGAACTGATTTAAAACATTTTTCTTAATCGCAAAAAACCCACTTAAATTATCATGCACGTGATGCCCTAAAAGTATTCTTAAATATAGATTAAATACCAAACTAAATGCGTTACGGAGTTTATTTTCCATCCCGCCACCATTAATAAACCGTGATCCAATAATAAAAGAGTATTGATTCATTAGCATAATAAATTTAAGAAGTACATTTGGGTCATGATTAAAATCGGTATCCATTATGATAAGCCACTTCCCTTTACTTTTAGAAATACCAAAAAAGATTGCGGATGCAAGTCCGCGTTGATTTTTTCGAACGTGTATTTTCACGAATTTTTTCGCAAAAAAAAAGTTGCGGGCATTTTTGGCAGTTTGATCAGGACTGTTATCGTCAACCAATATAATTTCATGAGATTGTCTACTGGTTACGAGAATTTTATGTAATTCACAAATTAAACGTATAATGTTGCCTGCTTCATTATAGGTAGGTAATATTACGGATATTTTTGGATTCATAAGAAAAAGTATTAGGGATAATAACAAACATATATATAACTGGCAACCGTAACGCAGAATGAAAATATTTAATAAATTTAAGGTGATTCTTATTCTTGCTTCAATCTTTGTTGGAATTATATATTTATATCCTTATAGTTATTATAATTTACTCAAACACGAAGATAGAGTGCTTTACCCTTTTTCGTTTGCTGAAACTTTATACGCAGCACAAGTTAAGGAAATAATAGACGGTAATTTCAGTGTAGGTGATCCTCAATTCTTCGAACATAAACAGGTAACTCCATCAGTTTTTCCGTATATCTGTGTGTTTTTGATCGCGACAGTGAGTTATATAACAGGGTCAATAGTTTGGGGATTTTTGGTGAGTGATTTCATTTTTCCGGTTATACTTTTCTTACTATTATATACATTCGGAATCTTACTAACTCATAATCGGTTATGTGCGTTGCTTGCGAGTTTCTCCACGCTTTTTTTGTATCACCTTCTTGCCAAATTTCCTCCTATTTCAATAGAAGGAATACGCGAATTCTTGAAGATAGTTACATGGCAGCAGGTTAGTGGACCACTGCCATTCTATCGCACGCCAAATCCACAAATAAGTTTTATTTTTTTAGCTTTATCATTATTTATACTCTATGGATTATGGTTAAAGCCTGATTGGAAAATAACATCAGTGCTAATAGTTGCAGCAAACTTATTATATTCAGTTTATTTTTATCACGTGACTTATTTTATTTTTATCACATTAATTCTTCTTTTTACTACGTTATTTAAACGCGATAAGAAGCAGTTTATTTCGCTTTTTACACTTCTTTGCTCCCTTTGCATTACAGGAATCGCTTATCTGCAAATTTCCAAAATTTATCCATATCAAACTCTACAAGTTACGGGTGGAAAATTTGAAATGCGTTATTTCGACTGGATATATAGTTTGCGTTATGGAATCTTTTTTATAATATTATTGTTTTTAACAAATGGCATTAACAACTCACAAAGAGTTTTTTCAGGTAGTTTAGTTTTAGCCGGATTAGGCGTCATGAACTTTCAAGTGTTGACTGGATGGACCATACAGCCTGGGCATTGGCCGCAAACAACTGTTGAACCTGTTATTACATTTTTACTCTGTCTTTATATCGGGCGTTTACTAATTACGAAAATTTCGTCCTTCTCTATGTGTATATTAATACTATGTATTTGCATTTATGCAGTAATATGGCAAATACATTTTTCGCAACGTGCAGTGAAAGATTGGAGTATCCCTAGAGATTTAAATAATGTGCTAATTTGGTTAAATACCAATTCAACAACTCAAACTGTTGTGTTGGCTCTTGATATTGAAGTATCTGCTTATGTACCTGTCTTAACTTCAGCGAACATTTTTTTACCCGTTGAAGAATATCATTATGCAACTGTCGATGAAATTTGGCAAAGAATTTTACTTGCTTATAAGATATATAAAGTACCTAAATATTTTTTTAATCCAAGTGTTTTACCTTTGGTCACTTATTTTGAGTTAACATATAATTTAAATCAATACAAACATGAAGATTTTAGAGAATATGATCAGCTAATCCGTCAGCGTATTAAAAATTGTTATCCGTCATTATGCGCTAGTCTTTATAGCTTGCCAATGAGAATTAAAGATTATTGGGTTGAACAATTCGCATTAAAAATAGATTTAGAAAAAAATCCATTTCGGTTAGACTATATAATTTATTCCCCTAATGATAAAAAGAAGCACGCGCTTTTTCCTACCGGGACACTTGTCTATCGGTCCGGTGAATATCGAGTATTTGCCTATAAGAGATAATTAACAGTCTTTATAGATAAAAATTTGATTATCTCCAATTTGCACCGTTCTTTTAGCCTTAAGCTTCGCTTTTTCGATAACGAGTGGATTGATTTGAGGTACATGAATATGTATTAATACTACTGCGTTATCCAAATATCCTTTCAGGAATTGTTTCACAGCTTCTTCCTTCGTCCAATCTTCATTTTCTACAGCCGGTAGCATACTTTGGCCAAAATAGTAACGAGCCCTCCATGCATCTTCTGTACTAATGTATGTTTGACTTCCTTGGAAACAAGGCTTAACTATTTTTCCTACTTCTCTGATGCGATCGTTTTTAAAGGTCCAGTTGCGATATATTAGTGGATTTGGCGCACCCAATAACAGCGGTTTAGTGGAAATTAAATTAATAATAATTATAACTGACAAAAAAACCGATGTTAAGGGAAGGATTACTACAGTTTCTGCGGCGATTAGAGCGACTGGCCCTAATATATTAAGATATACAGTACAACAGGGAATTATCGGAACTTCGATTAGTAATACTGCGATGAGCATTAACCACAAAAACAGGATACTTTTTCTTTTATTAAAAATAAGAGCCGGTATTAAAAACGGCCACATGACAATAATTCCAGGTTGACCCAAGAAACGATCCCATTTTTCTCGTAAGAAATAATTTAACCCTTGTTTATATTGTCCAGTGACCTGTTGAGATCGGTTAATAGTGAAATAACTTCTATAATGGATAAAGCCTGCCCCTTTAGGGCTTTTGGGAAGAAAACTATAGCCGATATAAGGAACGTAATAAACTGATACGATAAGAATGAATAAAATACTGGTTCGAATAATCTCTCCTGATTGTAAAAATTTTCTTTTTTGAAAAATAAGTAAAAGTAATGATGGCAGAAATAATATAAAATCTATCGATATAAATAAACAAAATGTTAGAGTTGCGAAAAGTATGCTAAGTGATCTCCTTGAAGGAAATTCATAAAAATACAGCACTCCTATACTAGCTAATAATCCGCCGGAAATATTTAAACCAAAAGTAATGGGTTGGCTAAACCACACAATATAAGTAGAAATTGAAAAAAAACTTAAAAAAGCTAAGGCTACTTTTTTTCCACGAATCCTCTTGATACTGAAAAATCCTAATAGAAGCGCGCCGATTGAAACAGAGACGTAAATAAGTCTTGCTGTAAATTCGCGAGGTTGAAAAGGTACAGCAGGTAGAAGTATTAAAAATTCGACCGGCGGATGATTATGCTGGAGCAGCGGATAAAAAATATTCTGTAGAGCAACCCGTGGGTTTTTGATCAGTAATAAATCTGCTAAACCCCGGACCATTTGTACTGCTTTAGTCATGTGACCTGCCTCGTCTCCGGTAAAACTTGGTCTCCAAAATCCCCACATTCTAAGTAGTGTTCCAATTAATATTAGAAATACTACTACAGCAACATAGATCGAAGAATACCCTTGTGGTATAGTACGTTTAATTATTTGCATAGAAATTACGCCATTTTACGCTAAGCTTCATTAAATAAAAAGGTCAAATTCTTTTATATAAAATGAGTGCTTAATATGAAAAAGAAATCAATTTTAGTTACAGGCGGTGCAGGATTTATTGGCAGTCATTTAGCAGATGCATTAATTCATAAATTTAGAGTAATTGTCTTAGATAATTTTTCTTCTGGAAAACATGAAAACCTACGTGAATTTATTTCAAAAGGTGGAGAAGTATGTGTTGGTGATATATTAAATTATAAGAATGTGGAGAAATTAGTCTCTCAAGTGGATGTAATTATTCATTTGGCAGTTCAATGCGTCAGACTTTCTTTTAAAAATCCCCATTTCGTACACGAAACAAATATCACCGGTACTCTTAATTTATTGGAGGCTGCCAGAAAAAAACGTCTAATGAGATTTCTTTATGTATCTTCATCAGAAGTTTATGGTAATTCTAAACAGAAAAGACTAAGGGAAGTTGACGTGACTAATCCTTCCACTATCTATGGTGCAAGTAAACTTGCGGGAGAATACTATTGTCGAGCGTATTTACAGTCATATAATCTACCTATAGTAATAGTGCGACCGTTTAATACATATGGTCCTAGATCGCATTTTGAAGGTGTATATGGGGAAGTAATACCCAAATTTTTTATACGACTCATTAATAAAAAAAGGCCGATAATTTATGGTAATGGGTATCAAACCCGGGATTTTACGTATATTTCAGATACGGTAAATGGATTGATCTTAGCTCTTGATAATACTGAGGTTATAGGCGAGGTTATAAATATTGCCCACGGTGTCGAGGTGAGTATAAACGAGTTGGCAGAATTAATTAGCGGTATTACTCGAAAAAATAATCTCTTACCGATATACAGTCAGAATCGTCCGGCCGACTTACTGCACCTTAAAGCCAATATTCAAAAAGCTCGGAAGCTGCTAAATTTTAATCCGCAAGTCTCAATTAATAAGGGTTTACAAAAATATTATGATTGGCTTATGAGCTCGAAAATTGATTTTAATAATGCTTTTAAGCAAGACGAACAAGAAAATTGGAAATGAAGATACCTTTAACTAAACCATTGTTTAATTTGGCGGAGATTAATGCCGTTAAAAAAGTTCTCGCATCAGGTTGGGTGACTCAAGGTCCAATTACTGCTAAGTTTGAAAGGAATTTGGAAAAATATATTAACGCCAAGCATGTTGTTGTCGTGTCAAATTGTACAAACGCATTGCATTTATGCCTGCTAATAGGGAGCGTCAAGCCAGGGGATGAAGTGATAGTTCCTTCACTCACCTATATTGCAACTATCAGCGCCATTCGATATGTAGGCGCAGTGCCTGTGTTTGCAGATATTGATTTGAAAACTTTTACATTGGATCCTCAAGCGACATCAAATAAAATTACCAAAAAAACAAAATTTATATTGCTAGTCCATCAGATTGGAATTTCTGCTGATTTAGATCCTTTAAGATCAATTGCACGCAAAAATAATCTTATACTGATAGAAGATGCTGCGCCTGCACTAGGTGCAACATACAAAGAGAAAATGGTTGGACAAAATGGTAAATTTGTCGCATTTAGCTTTCATCCGCGTAAAAGTATAACTACAGGTGAAGGCGGAGCTATCGCAACCGAGGACGATGAAACTTATTCAAGATTGAAAATTCTTCGTTCACACGGATCTTCAATTTCTGACTATTATCGCCATAAAGGAAAAGCACTCAATTTCGAAAAATTCGAAGTTCTTGGGTTCAATTATCGATTATCAGACATTAATGCTGCTATAGGAATAGAGCAACTTAAAAAATTGCCAGGATGGATCATATTAAGAAGAAGATTGGCAAAAAATTACCAAAAAGAATTTAAAAGGATGTCAAATCTAATCCCGCCGTTCGAGCCGAATTACACTCGACACACATTTCAATCCTATCAAATAAGAGTAAGGGGGATTTCATCAGAGCGCAGAGATGAATTAATACAACGTCTATTACGAAAAAACATTGCAACAAGGAGAGGTGTAATGGCATCTCATCTGGAACCGTTGTATATCAAGTATCCGTCACAAGATCTTATAAATACAGAGATTGCCTACAGGGAATCATTATTATTGCCAATGTATCCAGATATGACACAACTTGAACAAGAGTATGTAGTAGATTCTGTGAAAAAAGTTTTTGCCCAGATGCATCTTTAATATGAGATCAAAACTAAAGGTTGCAGTTATTGTACCTTTACTAAACGAATCACAAAATATTTCTCGTTATTATTACGAATTAAAAAAAACCACCACTGAACTTAAAAAGTACAAATTTTCCTACTTATTTGTAGATGATGGTTCCTCAGATGATTCATGGGATAAAATAATTTATTTGACACAACATGATAAACAGGTATCTGCAATTAAGTTTTCACGAAATTTTGGTAGTCATTCCGCCTGGTATGCTGGAATTAAAGCTGTGAAAGAAGTTGATGCCTGTATATTAACGACGATTGATTTGCAGGATCCACTAATTTTAATTCCTGTAATGTTAGAGAAATTTCAAAACGGAGCTAAATTAGTTTGCGCTGTTCGTAGAGACAGGAAAGATATATTGCTGACTAAAATTCTATCTCAATGTTACTATTTCTTAGTTAAAAAATTTGCGCTACCAAACATGCCATCAGGAGGTGTTGATTTTTGCCTTATTGCTAAAAAAATTATTCAAGACCTTATAGAAATGGGTGAAAAAAACACATCGCTGATTGGGCTTATTTTATGGTTAGGCTACTCATATGCGGAAGTTTTTTATGTCAGAAATAAAAGAAGATTCGGAAAATCCAAATGGACAATTTTCAAGAAAGTAAAATTATTTATTGATACATTCGTAGGATTTTCGTTTATGCCAATTCGACTAGTTTCATATTTAGGTTTTCTATTTTCTACTTTAGGTTTTTTGTATGCAATTATCATTTTCGTTCGTAGAATTATATATGGAGCACCAATTGAAGGCTGGTCTTCGTTAATGCTTGTAGTGTTGATACTTTCTGGCGTGCAACTGATCACATTAGGAATTGTGGCAGAATATTTATGGAGAACGCTGGATGCTTCAAGACAAAGACCATTGTACGTAATAGAAAAACAAGTAAATCTCTAACAATCACATTCTCTTATTCAATACTTTTGCGGGTATGCCAACTGCAACTGAAAATTCAGGGATATTCTTTGTGACTACGGCACCAGCACCTATTTGAGAATATTTACCAATGGTAACTCCCGGTAATAGTATTGCACCTATACCGATATCACAACCTGTTTTAATATAAATTGGTGCGTACTTTTGAGATCTTTCGATTATGGGAACAGTGCGTTTATGGACCTCATGGGATAATGTTAAAAGTTTCACAAATGGCCCAATGCCTACAGAATCTTCGATTGTAATTCCACCACCGCTATGTAAAAAACAATTTTGGCCAATCCAAACATTGTTGCCAATCGACATCGTATTTCTAAAATAGCCTTTTAGAATAGTTCGGTGTCCAATATAAACATTATCGCCAATTTCAATATTTTCCGGATGAAAAATTAAAACTTCTGGTTCAAATATGACATTGTCGCCCAAGTGTTTAAAGCTCTTTCTTGTAAATCTACCATCGCCGTGAGAGGTGAATAATTTCATGTTTACATTGTAGCAAATATGAAATCTGGCTATAATTACCCCCATGCCGGTAAAACTTGGTCTTATAGGTCTTGGATATTGGGGGCCTAATTTATTGCGGAACTTTCAGAATACACATTATGCAAGTGTTATAGCTTGTGCTGATTTAGATAGTCAAAAAATAAAAAAAATTGCCCAGAAATATCCGAACATTTCTTTTTATAAGAACTATAGAAAATTACTTTTAGAAGACCTGAATGCTGTCATAATAGCTACTCCTCCAAGTTCGCATTATGAAATTATCAAAGCCGCGCTGCAAAGCAATAAACACGTCTTTGTAGAAAAACCAGTAACTACGAATTATTCTCAAGCGCTGGAAATTGCTAAGATTGCTCAAGCAAAACGTAAAATTCTTATGGTAGATCATATATTTGTCTATTCAAATGCTGTTGAAAAAATTAAAGGATTAATCGACAAAAAAAAACTTGGCGATCTATACTATTTCGATTCAACTCGTGTAAATTTAGGTCTACTTCAATCGAATACCAGCGTGTTATGGGACTTGGCAAGCCACGATGTTTCAATTTTAGAATATTTGATCAATGACAGGCCCCTAAGTATTCACTGCGTTGGATCTTCTCATACCTTAAGCCGACAAGAAGATATTGCTTTCGTAACCATAAAATACCCAGGTAATTTTATTGCGCACATAAACGTTAATTGGTTGGCTCCATCAAAAATTCGTCGGATTGTTGTCGCCGGAAGCAAAAAAATGGTAGTTTACGATGAAGCAAGTGTAGAGGAAAAAGTAAAAATTATCGAAAAGGGTATTAGTGAACTTACGGGTCACCACCGACATGAGGTTTTAACCAATTATCGAATAGGCGATAGCATCTCTCCTTATTTACCGGCTAGAGAGACACTTGTAGACGTATGCGCACATTTTATCAATTGCATACTAAAAAACAGACGGCCAATAACAAATGGATTCTCAGGCGCGCGAGTCGTTAAAATTTTGGAGAAAGCTGAATTCTCTTTAATTTCCGGGATGACATATAAATTTTCAACGGCAGATTTCAAAATTTGAAAAGATACGAATTCCAATGCTGGTGATAAAGGTAAAACTCTCCGATTAGTTTTCCATTCAACTTCTGATAAAACAGATTAGCCCGGAGATTTTTTTGGTACACGTTTACAGAAAAACACTTAATACCTTTTTGTTTAAAATCACGAAACAACTGTTCGATCAATCTATTCCCAACTTCGTTTCTCCGCCATTTTTCACTGACACCAATAAATAATAATTCTGACTCACATTTATGCGGTTGTCGAGAAGAATAGAATAGAGTATCTAGTAAATTGAATATTATCAAAGGATTTACTATCAGCTTGAATGTTAGCCATAAAACTAACTCTTTGAAATTTTTTCTAAGAATTCTTATAGTCATAGTGGAGCTGTCACTTATCCCAATTACAAAGCCAGTCAATTCAGATTTATAAAAAATTCCCCAGGCTGAAATGTCATCGAGTTGTAACATGGATTTATAAAGAGAGTATAAAAACTTGTAACCCAGACTCGCCAAAAAATCTTCGGGTAAACATTTTAGATGAAGACGTGCACAAGATGAAGCGTTTATCGCAGTGAGCTTTTGCATTTTACAAATATGAACATAGTGTACTTGAAATGTAAGAAATTTCCTTGTTTGTTAGTTGGGTATGAGTCGGCAGGGTAATGCCGGTACGAGAAAGTTTTTCCGATACAGGATACGCATTCTGATTTCTGTACATCGGAAAATGCGAGATTGGATAAAAAACGGGTCGGCTTTCAATTCCTTTAGCAGATAGTTTTAAAATGATCTGGTTGCGCTTTTGAGCAGTGACATTATTTATTAATAGCGTGAAAAGCCAATTGACGCCTTGTGTATCATGAGTGTTGTTGGGAGGAAATATGATATTTTTTTGATACCGCAGTTTTTGCCTATAAAGGGTGTCAATATTTTTCCGTATCTTTAGGAAGGTTTCGATTTTTTTAAGCTGAGCAAGACCAATTGCTGCTTGTATATTGGTCATACGGTAATTATACCCGACAACCGGGTGCCAATATTTTTTAAATTTTGACATCCCGTGGTTTTTTAGGAGTCTGATCTTTTCTGCTAGTTTCAAGTTATTTGTTGTTAACATACCGCCTTCACCGGTGGTAATAATTTTATTGCCGTAAAAAGAAAAACAACCGATATCTCCGATAGATCCCACGAGTTTCTGATTAACCTGAGCTCCATGCGCTTCGGCAGCATCTTCAATAATGAATAGGTTATATTTTTTTGCAATTTTTGTAATTCGATTCATTTGCGCTGGAAATCCATATAAGTGGACGGGAATAACTGCTTTAGTTTTTCCCGTAATGGATTTTTCAATTTCTGTTGGATCAATATTCCAAGTTGCTTCATTTACATCGACGAGAACAGGTTTAGCTCCAATATAAGAAACGGCATTTGCAGTAGAGATAAACGTAAAATTTGGGACTATTACTTCGTCATCCGGCTTTATGTTTATAGCCATCAACGCCAGATGCAAAGCCACAGTACCGTTACTGCAACTAATGGCATATTTAACCCCGCACCACTTGGCGAAATTTTCTTCAAATTTTGAAATAAACTCTCCAGTTGACGAAATCCACGAACTTTTTAGGCAGGTTACGACATTCTGCAATTCTTCTCTCTTTAATTCGGGGTATGCGATTGGGATTCTATTCATTCTTGTTGTAGTCGGGTTGTTTTATACCAATCGATAAATTGTTTGATTCCTGAGTCAAAATTTATTTTAGGTTGCCACTTTAACGTTTTATAAGCCTTCGAATTGTTGGCATAGGTAATTATAGCTTCTTCGGAGCGTGATGATTTTATTTGCTTTTTAATGATTTTCCCGGTGTATTTTTCTATATGCATAATCATATCCTTAAGTTTTATCGGATGAGAATTGCCAATATTGAGTATTTCAAATTGAGATTTTTGATAAAGACATACACACAAAGCGTTCAAAACATCATCTATATAAGTATAGTCTCGAGCAGAATTACCGTCACCAAATTGGTCTATCTTTTTACCGTGAAAAGCCGCTTTTGTGAAAATGTATGGAGCTAAATCAGGCCGGCTTTTGGGACCGTATACTGAAAAAAGTCTTAATATTATTAAAGGGATCCGATTCGTGTTGTACAGTTCTTGTAAAACATACTCGCCCTGCTGTTTCGTTTTTGCGTATGGTGACTGTGGAGTCAAAATTTGCTTTTCTTCAAACGGAACCAAAGAGCTGTTTCCATAAACGCTTGAAGAAGAAGTAAATATAAACTGTTCAACATTCGCATGTTTTGATATTTGGTATATATTTTTCACGCCTACTACATTGTTTTCAAAATACTTTTTAGTTTGACGTAGAGATTGACGAACTCCGGTGAGAGCAGCTAAATGAAATACTGTTTTAGGCAAATATTTAGAAAAAATGTTCGAAATTTTAGATTTATCTAATATGTCAACTTTATGAAAATAGAAATTTGGATATTCAAGTAGTAGATTTATGTTTTCCTGCTTATATTTTTGAGGATAGTTACTTGCGAAGTTATCTATACCGATTATTGTAAAATTGCGCCTCAATAATTTAGAAGCCAGCGATGAACCTATAAAACCAGCGCATCCTGTAATACAGATAAGTGAGCGTCTCATGCGCGATAATAGCGAGTTATTTTCAGTACTGATTTAATAACGTCATCTACATCCTGCTTCGTCATTGCCGGTGATAAAGGTAGTGATAAAGTTCTTTCACCGATAAATTCACTGTTGGGATAGTCACCGGGTTTAAATCCGAAAGTTGTTTGATAATAGCGGTGTAGGTGTAGAGCCGTGAAATGGATTCCGGTTCCTATACCTTCTAGACGTAAACCTTCTATGAATTGACTTCGATTAATTTTGAGCTTTTCCAAATTAAGGAGTATCGCGTACAAGTGTCGGGCATGAGTTAAATCTTTCGGAGTTGGGGCAGGAGTAATAATCTCTGGAAGATCTTTAAATGCTTCATCATACATCTGCCAATACGTATTTCTTACAATTAAATTTTTGGATACATTTTTCAATTGATGTAGGCCAAATGAAGCGACTAAATCCATCATGTTGTATTTATAACCAGGATAGAGCGTTTCATAAGGCTGAAAACCGCTGCTTGAATAGCGTTTCCAGGCATCTTTGGAGATTCCATGCAGACTTCTGGTGCGGGCTTCTTCCGCCCATTGTTGATGATTCGTAGTGAGCATACCGCCTTCACCAGTCATGATATTTTTGGTCACATAAAATGAGAATGCAGTAAAGTCAGTGATGGTTCCGATTTTGTTACCTTTGTAAACAGCTTCAGCTGCATGAGCTGCGTCATCTACGGTAAAGAGGTGATATTCATTGGCGAGTTTTTTAATTCTGTCATATTCACAAGGTCTACCATGAAGATCTACTGTTATTATTCCTTTAGTATTTGACGAAATTTTTCTCTCAATTTGCAATGGATCGATATTCCAGGTTTCCAGATCTATATCTGCAAATACTGGTTTTGCCCGGTGATGAACTATAACATTTGCAGTTGAGGGAAAAGTGAGGGGAGTTGTGATGACTTCATCGTTTTCGTGTACACCTAACACGTCCAAAGCTAAATGCAAACCAGCGGTACAAGAATTCAAGGCAATCGCATATCGTGCACCGATATATTTTCGAAATTCTTCTTCAAATTGCTTAGTCTTGGGACCGGTACCTAACCAGCCGCTTTTTATGGTTGAGATAACTTCTTTGATTTCTTGTACGGTGATTTTCGGTTTTCCAAAGACTAAGAAATTTTTCCTAACTGGTTTTCCACCCTCTAATGCGGGTTTCATAATGGGGTACAGTATAACATATTAAACTCATTCGGCTCCTAGGTGTATTGATATAATTATTGTTTTAACTCTTACGGTAATCGAATATAATCAAAATATGACTATATTTACGCTTTTGACCGTTACTTATATTTACTGGAAAACATTATTTACATATTTTGCGCAGGATGATTTCTACTTACTTTTAGTAAGTAAAGCCAGGAATATTATTGAAGTTTTCCAATTTTTCCTGCCAAGAACTGATGCTGTTTGGTATCGACCCTTGTCTTCTCACGTCTTCTTTTTTGTTTCGTATTCATTTTTTGGCTTACAACCGTTTTTCTACCATATTATAGTATTCGGAACTCATTTAACGGCATGTTGGTTATTAATTTGCTTTGTAAGTGATCAAGCTCATACTCAGAAAGTAGGACTGCTAGTTGGTTTTATCTATGGAATTTATCAAATTCATACAATATCTCTTTCATGGCTTTCTTCGTACTCTTTCGTTCTTGGACCTTTGTGGCTTATTCTTTTGACCAAGTTTTATTTTGAAAAAAAGTATTTTAAATCCAACATAATATTTTTGCTTGGATTATTGACTACGGAAGTATTTATCATTTATATTCCTTTTTTATTTTGTTTAGAATTGATTTTTGAAAAACCAATTTATATTGGTCGGATTATTCCTTTTATGCTTACAGGTATTACTGTACTTCTCATGCGTTTCGTCTTTTTTCCCACTACGATATCTAATTATCAATATGGGTTTAGTTTAAACTTAAGTATTTTATCAAACGTCAAATTTTACTTATTTAGATTAATAGGTATACCCTTGGCAGTTGAGCAAATGTCTTGGATGGAAAAAATAATTTCCTTAACTTCAACAAGCCTGATAATCTGCATATGTATGTATGGAGGGTTGGTAAATTTTAAAAATTCGAGTTTTCGAAATCTAAATAAATTTGTTGTTGTGTGTCTGATGTTAAGTATATTCGGAGTTTTGCCTTTTTTACCATTGACTAATCATGTAGCTCCGTATTATTTAACATTTACATTAGTAGGATTTGCTCCACTTATGGCTTTATGTTTAATTAAAGCTCAGTCTCGGCTTCCTAGATTAGGGAGATCTATTTATTGGGGATTAATTATTGGAATTTTAATTTTAACTAACATTATTGGCATTGAGTATACAATGCGAACGCATTGGATTTTTCGACGCGCAAAAATGGCCCAAGTTCTGATTTCGCAAAAAAATTTACATCATCCAGTCGGCAGTGAGGAATATTTCACATTAGGGGCAGATGCAGCTGAAAAATTTCTGCGGTAGCTATTATGAAAAAAATAAAAATCTTTATTATCTTTACACTTTGTGTAAAGCAATTGGTTTGGGCGTCTTATATTCCTCCGTGGCAGTTTCCGGATGAACAGGCTCACTTTGCACAAGTACAGAATTTCGCACAGCGGGGTTTGACAGCTTTTTCGGGGCCAAATACTTCACAGGAAATCTACGAATCAGAGAAACTTTTAGGAACTGTCAGAGATGGATTTGGTAATAACAGTTTTACATATCATCCCGAGTACAAATTAGCCTATTCAGATGGAAAAGATGGATTGAATGAAGATTTGATTAGAAATTTTCCGCTGAGAATGCAACAAAAGTACGTAATTTTTGAAGCGACTGTTTATCCACCATTTTATTACACTCTTTTAGTTCCATTTTACAATTTAGGTAGACAGAGCGATTTACTAACAAGAATTTTTTGGGTTCGCCTGGGAAATATCCCGATTTTTTTAGGAATGATTTTTTTAGCAAATAGAATTGGAAAAGTACTTTTTAAATCTTCACAGTTGGTATGGACATTGACTTTAATAGTAAGTTTTCATCCCATGTTCTCTTTTGTAAGTGCCGGGACGACAAGTGATAACATATTTACACTTCTAGTTACATTAACTCTCTATGTATCACTGCAAACACTACGGAATGGTTTACGGCCCAGATATATTCTGGGGATGATAGTGGTATTAATATTAGGTATTTATTCAAAGCCTCAAGGAAGACTTGTAGGACTTATATTTTTATATCCTTTAATTAATAATTTATTAAATAAAAGCCGGAAATTCCAGAAATCAAACTGGGTAATAATAAGCGTATTATTAGTAGCGATTTTTGGATTTATGATTTCAAATATTTTCTCTGGTAGACAGATGTTGCCAGAAATACCAACACTAAATGACTTTATCAATCATGATTCTATTTCTATTCAAAGCCATTTTCTATGGACATTTTGGCATACATATCATGAAATTTTACCGTGGTATTGGGGAGTCTATAGGTGGCTTAGTTTAACTTATCCCCGGCCTATACACCGGATAATTAATTGGACAGTTCTATTAGCTGGTTTTGGAGTGATGATCACGTTAGGGAAAAGTATAAGAAATAAACAAACTCTCGTTTTGAGATCAAACTTGTTTTTTTTAATTTATGCGTCTTTAATATATTTTTTGAGCATTACATTTTACGATTTTATTTTTTTCAAAACTCATGGTTTTTCTTTTGGAGTGCAAGGTAGGTATTTTTTTCCAGTCATTGTTGCGCATATGGCACTTCTTCTTGTTGGTTTCGTCAGCATAGCTGAGTTATTGAAAATGTTGTTAAGAAATTTAAATATTAAAGTATTAGGCTTGTTTATGATAATTCTGCACGTATACGCGCAGTGGTATGTCGTCAGATCATATTATGATGCCTCGTCACTTAAAATATTTTTTAACCAAGCGAGTCAATACAAACCCTACTTTTTAAAAAGTCCTTTTTTGGAATTGATCGCAATTACCTACGGGATGTGTTTGTTAATATTAGTATGGTACTATTTGAAACGCGTGCACGAGCCGTATGAAAAAGCGTAGTTTATCACTTATACTACCGTGTTACAACGAAGCCGAACATTTTAGAAAAAGTGCCGACTGGATACTTAATGTTTTAGAAAATTGCGGTACACAGTTTGAAATTATTTTTGTTGAGGATTGTAGTAAAGATAATACAAAACAAATTATAGAAAATTACTTAAAAAATAAAAAAGATGATAGTTTAAAAGTTTTTTACCACAACGATAATCAAGGTAGAGGAAAAACAGTATGCGATGGCATACTAAAAGCGAAAGGTGATTATGTGGGATTTATGGATATCGACTGTGAAATTTCGCCTGAGTATATACCCGCTTTCCTAAACCGATTGAATGAGGGTTATGCTGTAGTTAACGCGGAAAGATTTTATCCAGTTTCTGCTCAGAGTATCTTAAGAGCTATGGTAAGTAAATTATATAGTTTTTTGGTACGGTGGATACTGAAAACTAATTTTACTGATACAGAGGCAGGTTTTAAATTCTTTAACCGGAAAATAATCTTACCTCTTGTTCATATGACTCAAGATCCAGGATGGTTTTGGGATACAGAAATTATGTTATTGTCCCAGCGGCTAGGATTAAAAATTAGTTTTATTTCAGTTTTATTTAAACGGCGCACCGATAAAACCTCAACTGTAAAACTTTGGTCAGATTCATTTGATTATTTCAAAAAATTACTTGAATTTAAAGTAAAGCTTAAATCAATTAAATCATGAAAAATAACCCGACGATAAAAAACTATTGGGACAGAAATTCGCCAGCTTTTACCAATCAATATAGGACTATCTTCGGAATGCCGGTGTCTATGGTTGGTATATTTTTACGCTTACGCCAGAATAAAATTACTAAATTACTGGCAGGATTATCCGGAAAAAATGTTGCGGATATAGGTTGCGGATCCGGGGTGTTTATGGTCGAAGCAGTTAAACAGCAGCGTTATGTTTATGGAATAGATTACTCTGATCAGATGCTTGATATTGCAAGATTAAAGTTAAAAGCATATTCATCTCATAGGTTTAAATTGATTCGGGCTGACGCAGTGTGTTTACCTTTAAAAACAAACGATATTGACATCGTTATCGCAAGTGGACTCACAGATTATTTAACAACTTTAAACCTGGCCAAGTTTTTAGATGAAGTTGCAAGAATTCTTAGAATAAAAGGATTTATTATCATAACTTTTCCTAAAAAAGATAGTCTGCTTGCATTTTTGAGAATTGGAGTAGGGCTTAAACTGCGAAAAATCTTCCTCAAATTACCGCCGATGGAGAATTCTTATAGAAAACTGGATATTGAGAAAGTATTAAAAGAGAGAGGGTTGCATATTCAAAAACTTGATGAAGTTTTCGGTACGATGTGGATAGTTTTAGCTCAAAAACTATGATTCTTTCCCTTCTGCGTCATTTAATGTTGCCGCTTAGGCAAATTAACGACTTTATTCCCGATAGCGGTTTAAATTATGAACTAGGGTCGGGATATGGAGTCATCAGTACGTATTTAGCTAATTCTCATAGTCAAAGAAGTGTTATCGCAGTGGATATCGATTCGCAAAAGATCAATCTAGCTCATAAAAAAAACATTAACAAAAATCTTGATTTTGTGGTAGCAGACATACATAAATTTAAACTGGAACTGTGCCATGGCGTTGTGTTGTCTGACTTTTTACACCATCTTGCCTATGCTACTCATGAGGATGTTATAAAAAAAATTTATTCAAGTTTGGTTAGGGGAGGCGTATTAGTGATTAAAGAAATCGATGATAATGACGGACTACGTAAATGGTTAAGTCGGTTTTGGGATATGCTACTTTATCCTAAGGACAGGATTTATTACCGTTCAAAAGCTGAATGGAGTAGTTTACTCAGAAAATACGGATTTACGATATCAATTATGAGAACTGTTTGGTGGTTTCCCGGATCCAGCTACTTATTTATATGCAAAAAAAATTAAACAATTGGATTCTTCCATTTATTTTTTTACTAATTATTGCAGTTTTAACTTTTGTGGTGAGAACAATTCGGCTTGAGGAGTTATATCATTTTACCTATGACGAAGAAGTTTTTGCGTTTGTCGGAAAACGCATGTTTATAAATCATCATATACCGCTAATCGGGGGTGTAACTCCAATGCACTTCCACGTTGCACCTTACTTTTATTGGCTGTCGGCAGTTGTACTTTTTATATCAAAGCTTAATCCGGTGGGGTGGGGTATCGCTGCGGCGGTTTTATCGGTTGTTACGGTTGGTGTTTTATTTTTTGTTTCCAGAAAATTATTTAACACAAAAACTGCCGCGTTGACTGTCGGATTATACTGTCTATCATTTTATCAAAACATTTACGATCGACATTATTGGGGACTAAGCTTCGATGGATTAATATCAATCCTGACTATCTATTTTTTATACAAAATGGTAATGGGGGGTAAGAATTATGTATTTGTGTTAGCGCTTATCATAGCCTTTGGATTTCACACCGATCTTTCAACTTTAAACTTATTCCTGCTTTCGTTATTTGTAATCGTGGGTATGAAAGTTAGACTCGCGAAAAAACAAATATTCTTCGCGAGTGCATTATTTGGTATTACCTTTTCGCCGTTAATTCTATTTGATATTAGACATGATTTTTCCAATAGCAGGGGGATTATTCAGTATTTTAATGAAATAAGTTCTAGTAGAAAAGGAGTTATAAATCAATCAGCAGTTGACAGTGTATTATTCGTTCCCCGGAGTTTGGTTCGCAGTTTGTATGTATTTGGCAATACAGATTTAGCCAGACAATATTCTTATTGTCCAGTTCATGCTCTAGGTAGGCTTCAAGATGTGCCCAATTTATTTGCGCTACTAGTCACTGCAATAATTGCATATTTCTTTTTTATACATCGAAGATCTTATACACAGATTCAGATGAAACTTATAATTGCATTGTTTGCTTTAACTTATATGGGCCTTTCTATTTATGGGGTAATATTAAAAGGCGATCTTTTCGACCATTATTTAGGTACGTTATATCCGATATTTTATTTGATTGTATCTAGTGTTTTAATAAACTTTTTTCAAAAAAAACAAATTATTATTGTACTTTTGGTGACAGTTTATACTGTATTTAATCTCCAACTTTTAAGTAAAGTTCAAAATCGTTTTGGATACAGTTTAAAGCAAGAGGCAGTTAGATGGGTGATTGCAGAAACTGGAGCTGAGCCTTTTTCATTGGATGTGATTAGTAGTTGTTTTCGCTATAACGGTTATCGCTACTTATTTTATCTTTATGGTAAAGAACCGGCAAAAAGCTATGTAGATGCAAATTTTACCTACTTATATGACATTCCCCCGGTCGAAAAACATCCCAAAACGCTCGTGGTTATCACAAATCCAGATTATACAGAAACCAAGGAATATTTTTATGAGTACGAAAAATATGTACGCAAACTGGTTAAGAAAAAAAACTTTGGTAATATTGAAATACTCATAATAGATAATAGTAATTTAGATTTTGTGGGGAAATTTTAATGAATACGCCAATTACTGTACATATGATCGTAAAAAACGAAGAGCAGTGGGTTTGGTATTCGATAATGTCGGTATTACATTTTGTCCAAAAGATCGTAATCTTCGATACAGGATCTACAGATAATACTATCTCAATTATAAACAAGATTGATTCAGACAAAATCGAGCTTGAAACTTTTCCGGACATATCTGGGCAAGATTTGGTATCGATTCGAAATGAACAAATTGATAAAACCCTAACCGATTGGTTTATGTTATTGGATGGAGATGAAGTTTGGCCAATAACGGCAATGCAAGATTTCTTAGCTGTTGTTACTGATTCAAATTCACAATTTGATGCAATTGCACTACCTGTGATCATTCCGGTTGGAAACCTATTTCACGCACAACCCGAGTCCGCAGGCCGTTATGAGATTCAAGGAAATTACGGGCATTTCAATATCCGCGGGTATCGAAAAAGTAGTCAATATAAGTGGATGGGAGTATTTCCATTGGAGGCTTACACTGATAAAGTTGGTCGTACTATACAAAGCAAAAATAAGCGCATACATCTGTTAAAACGTAGTTATTGGCATATGACACATATGCGACGTTCAAAAATTGATACGCATAATAAATTTAAGCTCGAAATTGGAGAACATATATTTACTCCTTTGCCTGAAGTATTTTTTCTCACGCGGCCGGTAATGGTTCCAACTCCCTGGATAACATATTCAGCCTATGATCTAGTTTGTGCTCAAATTCGAACGCCAATCGTTAAAATAAAACGGATATTAGGGCTATAATTGTGCTTAATAAAATTAAATCGCATATCAGAAACAATTCCATATTTTGGGTAATAATTGTACTCGGAATATGTGTAAGAATTTTATTAAATAGTGCAGTAGATTCGTTCGATTTTCATGCTTTTGTCATGTGGGCTAACTATCTAACTGTGCATCGTATTGCTGATGCGTTTACCTATCTTCCTGAAGGTTACACTCCCTATCCGCCGCTATATTATTATATTCTGTGGTTTTTAGGTCGAACTATAAGTTTTTTGGGTGTTTGGGAAAATAAATGGCTGACCTATCTCATAATCAGAATACCGGTAATTGCTGCAGATACCTTAATCGCATACTTGATCTATTTATTTACTCAAAAAAACATGTCCAAAAAGGAGGCTATAATTGCAGTTATATTTTATTTTCTGCATCCGGCAGTAATTTATAATACTTCAATTTGGGGTCAGATTGATGCAATCGTGACATTATTGGGCTTTTTAAGCGTGGTTGCCTTTTTGTCTAAGCAAAATTTTTGGGGAATAGGTCTTTATATACTAGGTGTGATTACTAAATTGCAGATTCTTGCACTGCTCCCACTGATAGTATTTTTAAGTTTGAATAAAAAGCCGGGAATTCATAAGTTTTTTACATCACTGCTGGTTTGGGGTGCTATCGCATTTTTACCCTTTGTACCAATTGTTTATGTAAACGGATTTAAATGGACTTGGGATTATTTTTTTACTATACCCAACTGGTATGCATATACCTCGATATATGCATACAATATCTGGGCGCCATTTGGATTTATAGTATCTGACAACACAAAGTTGTTTGGGCTAATCGCTTATAAATTTATCGGCATCGGATTATTTTGGTTTGTAGCTTTTATTATTCTTTATCCATTATTTAAGAAAGTCAATCGTACACCACAAGCGATAATGTACGCAGCATTTTTATTGTGGTTCGATTTCGCCTTTTTTGCTACCCGCATTCACAGTCGATATCTTATTTATAGTTTCGGATTTTTCGCGCCATTTAGCGCAAAATTTCCGAAATTAGCTGCACTTATCAGTATCATTATGATTGGTAATTTGCTCTTGCCCAATAAAAACGTTGTTTTGTCAGCGTTTGTCTATTGGTTGAATCAACCAATTGTTATTGCAGGTATAGTTATTTTTGCTTTTTGTATATTTATTTATAGCTATAAACTGTATATAAAAAGGATATTACGTAGAGTATAGAATCGGCTTAATCGGTCTCATTATCTATGAAATTGCGCCGTACTGATGGATACCACTTCCTTTTTTTAGGAGCATTGTTGATTTTTCATATTTGTCTTCTTCTGCTTACTAAATTTACTGCTTGGCCGGAAATGCTTATTTATCCATTTTTAATGGAGAAGGGATTTAAATTATATTCAGATATTATTCAACCATACATGCCCATACTGCCATATACGCTTTTGTACTGGTTTCATCTAAGCGGGTTTTCAGTATGGTCACTTCGCATATTTACGATATTGCTAATACTAATTTCAGATGTTTTATTTATTAAGATCGCCAACAATATATTTAAACTGAAGACTTCCTTAACGGCGTTACTGATTTTTATCGGCTTTCAGGTTTATTTTGAAGGTAATGGACTCTGGTTTGATTTATTTGCAACTCCGTTTATGCTTTTTTCAGCACTAATCTTCATCAGAGTTAAAACACCTAAATTTTTAGACATAATTTGGATTGGTATATTATTAGGAACGAGCTTTATCGTAAAACAGTCTACAGCTTGGGTAATATTGGGGATATGTTGTTTGTTGGTGGGAGGAAGAAAAATAAAATTGGTGGGAATAATTTTGTTTGTCTCTCTTATTCCGGTTTTCCTGGTAATGGTTATTTTTGGTTTCGTACCAATATATCAATGGGCTTTACATTATCCTTTTTTTGAAATGACTAAATCTCCTGGTTTTATGGTTCTTCCTAGTTTTAAACAATTGATTCTTATAATAATATTTTTTTCACCAGTATTTCCAGCTCTATCATCAAAAAATCCCGCGGTACCCGTACTTATAACTTTTTTTCTGGGATCTCTTGGTTTTCTAATTCCCCGATTTGCCATGTTTCACTTTCAACCTCTTGTTCCATATTTTGTTTTGTTGCTATGTATCGCTTTTTCCGAGCATAGTGATAAATTGTTCCGATTATTTATTGGGTTATATATAATATTTTCATTATGCCTGTTAACTAAATTTTTTCTGCAAAACACCCTTCGTCCAGTGAGATTTTTTGAACCTGAGGTATATGCTTGGGCAGCACTTATAAAGCAAAAAATACCGTCTTCGAAACCAATCTTTTTCTATAACGTTATTGCAAACGAAATATTATTGACTGGTTTTACTCCAGTTAAACCATGGGTTGACAACTTTCCCTGGTATATGGAAATACCCGGAATACAAAATAGAATTATCGACGAAATCGAAGTCGAAAGTACCGAATGGGTAATTGCTGCGCCATTTAAGTCAGAGGGGAAGTATGTTCCCGGTTCATATAAACCAGCAGAAATTGACGTATATCTTCACCAAAAGTACATCAAAGTAGATAATATTTCACCTGAATTAGAGTTTTGGAAACGCATTCGTTAAACTCGCTGAAAAAAACAGGGAGATGTTACAATAACAGTGTGAAGATAGCTTTTTTGTCATTTTATAGTGGTCATATAGATCGAGGTGTGGAAGTGGCTGTTTTTGAATTAGCAAAGCGTCTCGGTAGAAGTCATCGGGTTACACTTTTTCAAGCGGGGAAGCGTCAAGAAGATGATGTATCGACTCTCATTCTGGACGTTGAAAAAAAGTGGCCACAAGATACAAGCGGATCAATATTCAGGTTGATTTATTTTGATTATTACAGTCGCAAAATCGCCTGGTTTACACTGAAGTTCTTACCATATTTATTTAACGAGAAGTATGATGTGGTTATTCCAACAAACGGTGGATGGCAGGTATTATTCTGTCGTTTGGCCACATGGTTTTTAGGTAAGAAGTTGTTAGTTCAAGGAAATGCAGGAATAGGCAGAGATGATTTTTGGCAACTTCTGATGCACCCTGACGTTTATATCGCGATATCTCCGGCAGGGTATAAATGGGTTCAAAGTAAACTTAGTTGGATAAAAAAAACATATATCCCATATGGTGTTGATTGTCAGATGCTTAAATCTATCAAAACCGCAGATATCAAACTTACAAGTCCAATTATTTTATGTGTTTGTGCTTTCTCGCCATTTAAACGAGTGAGGCTATTAATTGATGCCGTTGCCAAGCTTAAGAACGTAAGTTTATTACTTATAGGTCAAGGCCCCGACGAAGAAACTTTACGAACTACTGCTAAAAAATTAATCGGCACCAAACGATTTTTAATGTTGACTGGGATTACACACGAAGAATTGTGGCCATATTACAAGGCAGCAGACATTTTTTCATTACCGAGTTCTAAAACGGAAGCGTTTGGAATTGTACAAATTGAGGCTATGGCCATGGGACTTGCAGTCGTGGCTACTGATGACTTTAATCGTCAAGAAATTATTGGTGAAGCTGGAATTTTAGTCGATCCAACGAACACCGATGCCTATGCTCAGGCCTTAAGACTTGCTCTGAATGTAGACTTTGGACAAAAACCGCAAATTCAGGCTCAAAAATTTTCTTGGGACAAAATTATAAGAGACTATAATCAGTTATTAAATCAAATTAAAATATGAAAGTATCTGTAATTATACCTAGTTTCAATGAGGAACAAAATATTGTCGAGTGTATCACATCTCTTGGGCAGCAAACTAAACCTCATGAACTTATCATCGTTGACGATTGTTCAACAGATGATACCGTTGCCACCTTAAAGCGATTACACTTTCTTAATTCAAAATTGGTATTGTTGCAACAAAACCATCTAGGTCCGGGTGCAGCAAGAAATATGGGAGCGAAACAGTCAACAGGTGAGATTTTGGTTTTTGTTGATGCAGACATGTCGTTTGCTCCAGATTTCCTAGAAGAATTAGTCGGACCAATTGAAGACGCTAGAACAAAGGGTACGTTTACGAGAATCGAATATGTAAAAAATTGGGATAATGTTTGGGCTCGTTGCTGGAATTACAATCAGGGCATTAGAATAAATATTCGAATACCCCAAAATTATCCTAATACTTCACCTGTGTTTCGTGCCATCCTCAAATCAGAATTTATTCGAGTCGGTGGATTTGAGCACCATGCAGGTTGGACAGATGACTGGTCGTTATCGCAAAAACTTAATTACAAAGCAACAGAAACACCGGCAGTATGTTTTCATATAAACCCAAAAACTTTGATTGAAGTCTTTATTCAGGCGCGTTGGGTAGGAAAAAATACTTTTATGTCGAGAAATATACTTACTATTTTCATGAGTTTAATAAAGTTTTCATTCCCTGTTTCGTTTTCTGTGGGGATTTGCAAAGCAATTATTTATAGGCAGCCAAAATTTCTATTTTTTAAACTCATACATGATTTGGGTATATATTTAGGTCTAACATCTGCTTTGTCCGGTGGGCACAGAAATAAATGAACCTCAAAATAATCATCCGCGATTTACTTCTGATATTGCTTCTCTACTTAGGATTATTAAATGGTACGAATCAAATTGATACGATTATCGGATTTATATTGTTTATATATGTGTCAAGTGTGTTATTTCTAGGACTCAGAATTAATTTAATGAAGCGTTGGCTTATTCTTCCATTACTTCTTATGTTTGTGCTCACGAGCCAGTTAAACAGCTCTAAAATTAAAGATTATTTAAGTCGAGAGCCGATTAATAAGTCATATCGAACTGATATGGATGATTTTTTAAAAACATTTTATCGTATGAAGCAGGGTGGTGATTATTATTCAAGTTACAAGTACTCAATCGAACAAAATCCTTTCAAGGGTTTAGTTTCAACCAACCTTTGGTCGTGGAGATTACCCACTCTATTCTTAATTTGGACCTGGTTTACTGGAAAAACTGGTTTATTTATTTACTATTTATTTCTCCTAAATTGTATTGGTGTTTTATTTTGCAGTTATAAATTAATTGAGAAATTACTTCATCCAAAAGTTCAACATTTTGCAATCCTTGCTCCGTACTTACTCTTTCCTTATTTGCACTTCGCAAATCGCGATACCACACTTTTGCAATCTGAATGGTGGGGAATGTTTTTTTATATATATGGTGTTTGTTTTCTAATTATAAAAAAGAGAAAAATATCGCTACTGTGTTTTGTTCTTGCAATTTTAAGCCGTGAACTTTTTATTTCCCCTTTAGCACTTAGTTTGATGTATAGTTTGTTTTCCGACAGGAAAAACATTTTTACTTTCTGTGTACCGATATTTATTTATGTAATTGCCCTGATATTTCATGCTCATTTTGTCTCAATCACAGTCGGGTTCAACTCTAATTTTTTAACCCCACGGATACACGAGTATAATAAATCGATTTTACTGGCTACACTCGCATTTGGTAGCTGGGAATATGCCTTTTATAGGTTGAGAGTATTAGCCATACTAAGTTTTTTTGGAACTCTAGCTGGATTCGTGAATATACGGAAGGCATTTGTTTTGTTCAGTTACAGTTTTTTTATGCTTGAGATACTTTTAATTGGTACTAGCGTGTACAATGATTATTGGGGTGCTGTATATGTTCCTTTCTTGCTAATTACTGTCCCGCTACTTATGAATTTATTTGTATGATTATTCTAATTATTTTTGTAGGATTACTGCTTCGTTTACTCAGTCTCAATCAGTCATTATGGCTGGATGAGGCTGCGCAGGTTATTGAATCTTCACGTTCCTGGGGTAATCAGTTAAATATTGATGGAGATTTTTGGCCACCTTTGTATCATATTCTCCTGCATTTGTGGTTAGGCTTAGGTAAGAGTGAAATTTGGCTGCGAAGTCTTTCAGTTGTCATTGCAATGTTTTCATTACTGGTTTCCTATAAATTGGCGCGATTATTTACCACCAAAAAAAAGTCATTAATGCTTCTTTTGCTGCTGGTTGTGACGCCTTATCATATTTGGTACTCGCAAGAAATCCGTCCGTACATGTTGTCGGTTTTATTAGGATTAACATCAACTTATTTTTTGGTTAGAAAATCGTACAAGTTATATATTTCGGCAGGAATTCTTTTTGTTTATACTACTTATTTAGCACCATTTTTGCTGGCTGGACAATTAGTATATGTTTGTCTCTTTGAAAAAAAATGGATTAGAAAAGCTTTTGGCGCGATTTTAATTATATATGTATTCTTTTTACCGTGGTTAGGGGAGTTTACTAAACAATTAACAATAGGAAGAGGTTTAACGCAGTCATTTCCTGGTTGGTCTGATGCAGTGAGTGTGCCTCTGAATAAAGTCTTGCCGTTAACCTTCACCAAATTTATGTTGGGGAGAATTAGCTTTGCTAATAAATTATGGTATGGAAGTATAGTATTTCTACTTGCCTGTATGTATGGATACTTTTTAATTAATGCGCTAAGACTGCATTTTAGAAATGCGTGCGCATTAGGAATATTAATTGGCGTGCCGATTATATCAACATTTCTTTTTTCATTTTTTCTGCCAATATTTGCACCACAACGATTAATTTTTCTGCTCCCTTTATTTTATATATTGTTCGTTTTGGGTATAATACCAACTAATCGGGTGCATATTATTGCCTATGTTATTTTAATCGCTATCTCGGGTTATAGTATCTGGCTTTATAATACGAAACCACAATTCCAGAGAGAGCAATGGCGCGAAGCTGTGAAATTTGTTGAGACTAATAAATCAACAGGTTCTACTGCTATTTTTGTATTTCCACAGGCGTTTGCGCCTTGGCAGTGGTATAGTCGAAACTTAGTCACTGTGTTGGCAGTAGCGCCAACTTTTACTGTAAAGCCTCAAGAATTGAGTACCTATACTTATACACTGACTTCGTCACCTAAATTATTTTTATTTCATTATTTAACTGATATAACAGATCCATCTCACATTTTCGAGACATATTTAGAAAATCTCGGATTTAGAGAAACGAATATACATGATTTTTCCGGTGTTGGTTTTATTTCAACTTATGAAAAAGTGGTTGCATTGCGTTGAAAAGATGATCGGAGTATATCGTTGGCATCCAAAAATTGCCCTGCGATATTTGCCTGTTGTCAAAAAATTTAAAGCTGATTTACCACATGATTCGAGTATTCTTGAAGCAGGATCTGGGGGACTGGGGATTGCACCATATCTTAAACGGCGTGTAATTGGATTGGATATCGCCTTTTCTTCCCCAATTTCCTCCCAATTGATTCCCGTAAAAGCATCAGTTTTAAACATCCCTTTTGTGCAACAATCATTTGATGGAGTGCTTTCGCTTGATATGCTCGAACATATAAATCCGGTAAATCGAGAACGAGCTATCACCGAACTTGTACGGATTACTAAAAAAATCTTATGTATAGGTGTGCCTTGTGGAAAGCTTTCAGCCCAACAAGATGAATATTTAGAAAAAATTTTTTTACAAAATCATGAAAAAACCGATCTCTATTTGCAAGAACAAGTAATGTATGGGTTACCTGAAGCAACTGAGATTGAAAATATGATACGCGTGGCAGCGGCAAAAATGCGTCGTAAAATTATACTTGAAATATGTGGTAATTTAAATTTGGCAACTCGTCAGTGGCTTATGAAAGGTTGGATTTCACGTAACCCGCTAACTAATTTGATATTCCGAAAAGTTTTTCTATTATTGATACCTTATTTACTGTGCAAAAATCAGGAACCAACATATAGGAAACTTTTTTTCGTATACTTCCATGATGAATAATCTTATTCAAAAAAGCATATTACTGATAAAGACGCGTACAGCAAAAGATTTGTATTGGGTTTTTTCCGGTAATATTTTACTAATTATACTGACATTTTTTACAACAATTCTCATCGCCAACAAACTCACTAAGGCAGAGAATGGAATTTTATTAGCTCTGTTGACACTTGCAAACTTATTATCGGATCTGGGCGAAGCTGGACTGGGATCTTCGCTTTCAAATTTTATACCAGGTCTCATAATAGATAGAGATTATCATGAAGCAAAAAGATATGTTTCGACCGCATTTTTGCTCGAACTTATAATTGGAATTATAATTGTCATTGGAATATTCTTATTTGCTCACTCTTTATCTTCCACATTATTTGCAAATACTCCTGTTAATAACGTGATGATAACTGCTGGCATGACATTTATTTTGATTCTCTTTGGTTTTTCTACATTTGCCTTGTCAGCTTATAAGTTATTTGCTCAGGTATCTGTAATTAATATTTTTTACAGCCTGGTTAGACTTGCATTGGTAGTTATGGTCATGTTATTTGCCAAGTTAACATTATTTTCGGCACTGATGATTTATACCCTGGCGTTTAGTTTGGGGTGGATGTACTCATTGGTATTCTTAAAGTCTCATTTATCTCTATATGTGGGAACGGGGATCCATGTGCGAAAACTTGTTGGCTTCTCACGCTTCCTTGCTTTACAAAAAATGTTTATTTCACTCTATAGCAGACTTGATTTGCTTATGCTGGTACCACTGAGCGGGGCAGTTGAAGCGGGTGTTTACGGAATAGCATCGCGTTTTTCACTCGTCTATCCCTTAGCCATAAGTAGTCTAGGACAAGTGTTGGCCCCAAAGTTTGCTGAGTTTGGCAAAGGTAAAGATGCACTTGCGTTTTTCAAGAAAGTAAGTGTTGTAGTAGGAATTTTGTTAATTTCTCAGTTTTTATTCGTAATTTTTGCCCAGCCGCTCATCGTCTTTTTACTTCCAAAATATGCTGACTCAATTCCGGTATTTCAAGGATTAATAATTGCAATGATTGGATTTATTATATCTACACCTTTTGTATCATTTATAATCTATACATTGCGTAAGCCACATATTACAACAATTTCGGCATTTTTCCAGCTCATAATCATTTTTTTCGCTAATTTATATTTCATACCCAAATTTGGAAGATATGCTCCAGCAATCGGAATCGGTTTGGGAAATATAGCTATGTGTGTGATTACAATTTCAGCCTCTATTTATTATTTACGCAAAGAAATATGAAGATTGGAATAGATATATCTCAAATTGTTTATCAGGGGTCGGGAGTGGATTCATATACGCGAAATCTGGTTAAGTCATTATTTACACTCGATAAAAAAAACGAATACATACTTTTTGGATCAAGTCTAAGGCGTAAAAAGATTTACCTGGATTTTTATAATTCATTAAACATTCACAATAAAATACTTCCGAAATTTTATTCGTATCCACTAACATTTTTAAACCAATTATGGAACAATCTGCATGTTTTAGATATCGAAAGATTTATAGGTAAAATACAGATTTTTCATACATCGGACTGGATTGAAGCCCCAGCCCGATGTGCAAAAGTCACGACGGTGCATGATTTAATTGCATTTAAATTTCCCCAATTTCTTGACCCTCTAATCGTTAAAACACAACGTGCCAGAATGGAATGGGTCCGTAGAGACGGGACATTCATAATCGCAGATTCAGAAAATACCAAAAACGATATCGTAGAATTAATTAAGATTCCGGCAGCAAATATTGCGGTCGTTTATTTAGGAGTAAGTCCAGTTTTCGGTCAAGATAAATTAAAAGCAAATATTGTGTTAGACAAGTATTTATTGAAAGGACCATACATTTTAGCAGTAGGAATGCGAGAGCCGCGAAAAAATCTGCAACGGGTGATTGAGGCTTTTAAACAATTACGTAATAAAGACCTTGAATTATTAATCGTGGGGAAATATGGTTGGGGAAAAGATATATCACCGTTTCCGAATGTCAGAATATTAGAATCCGTATCTGACGAAGAATTAGCAGTTTTATATGGGCAGGCTCGCTGTTTTATTTATCCTTCATTATATGAAGGATTTGGTTTGCCGGTGCTTGAAGCGATGGCTAGCGGAACTTTAGTTATCACTTCAGATCGCGGAAGTTTGCAGGAAATAGCCGGAAAAAATGCCTTTTTCGTGAACCCCGAATCAGTTTCAAATATTCAAGAGAAAATCGAATATGCATTAGGATTATCTGATGCACAGCGATTAGAGATTCTTGCTAAAGGAAAACAGCATGCCCATAAGTTTACCTGGGAAAAAACCGCAGAACAAACCGTAAACGTTTACAATAGGTTTCTATGAATATAGGAATAGATGGATATGAAGCCAATATAATCAATCGAGTTGGGATTGGTCAATACGCCTTTCAACTTTTAAAAGCTATCTATAATCTCGATAATACTAATCATTACTTCATATTTTTACCTAATAAACCTTTGGCTGATATGCCCGAGATTCGTGAAGGATGGGAATATGTAGTGGGTAAGCCCGGGTCATTTTGGACCATATTTCAATTACCAAAATTAATTAAACAAAAAACATTGCACCTATTTTTCTCTCCTACACACTATACACCATGGATTTCGGGAATTGGGCAAATAATGTCAATAATGGATCTTGCATATATTCATTATCCCAAAATGTTTCGTATTAAAGATTTAATACAACTTAAGGCTATGACTGCCGTTTCTATAAAAAAGTCCCAAAAAATTCTGACGATTTCTGAATTTTCTAAAAACGAAATAATCGACCATTATCACTTAAAAAATGAAAATGTGATCGTGACTTATCCAGGTTTATCACCAGACTTGAAACTTACAGATGGGCTTAGTTTTTCCCAACTCCAGACTAAATTTAAAATATCTAAAGACTACATTTTATTCGTGAGTACTATTCAGCCGCGAAAAAACCTAACGCGATTAATAGAGGCGTTTGAAAAAATTGACTTTGCAGGAATATTGGTACTTGTAGGTAAAAAAGGGTGGTTGTATGAGTCAATCTTTAAGAGAATTAAGACCTCGCCAAAACATGATCAAATAATGTATTTAGATTTTGTTGATACGAAGGATTTAGCAGGACTTTATAAGCACGCGGTATGTTTAGCTATGCCTTCCCTATACGAAGGATTTGGAATTCCAGTCGTTGAAGCAATGTATTTTGGATGTCCGGTGGTTGTTTCAAGGACGACAAGTCTACCGGAAATCGCCCGAGATGCGGGTATTTATGTAGATCCGGCAAGCGTTGACGATATTGCAGAAGGACTCGTAAAAGCTGTACAATTAAGTCAGGCAGAGCGGGAAAAATTAATAATTATCGGGAAAAAACGAACTGAATCTTTTTCCTGGGACAAATGCGCTCGGCAGACTCTCGAAGTATTTGCATCCATAAAAATTTAATTTATTAATGACGCCTATTACCGATCGAATGGGAATGCCATTATCTAATGATCAAGTTGTGCAAAAAGGATTAAAGCGGTTGCTTAGTATCGTATTTGATTTTGAACTTATGCTCTTGAGGTGGGTAGGGCATTTACCATCGCATTTTTTACGGATTGCCATATATAAAATTTTTGGCATGCAAATTGACAAAGGCGTGAAGATTCATATGTGGGCTTCATTTTACGACCCATCGCAAATATCCATAGGCGAAGGAACAATTCTTGGAGACCATGCGTTTATTGACGGGCGCGCCCGAGTTATGATCGGGAAGCATGTTGATATTGCTTCTTCTATTATGATTTTTAACGGTAAGCATGATTATGAAAGCGAAGATTTCGCACCTGTTTTCGGTTCGGTTGTTATCGAAGATTATGTGTTTATCGGACCCCGAGTAATAATCCAGCCTGGGGTAATTATTGGTAAGGGTGCGATTATTGCCGCGGGGGCGGTGGTTACCAAAGATGTGCCCTCCTTTGCAATCGTAGGCGGGATACCAGCTCTAATAATTGGCGAAAGAAAAAATAAAGATCTACATTACCGCTTAGGCTGGGCCAGGTTGTTTCAATAATTTAACCACTTCTTCGTTGCTCAGATAGACTAAAATATGGCTACAAAGCTTTCTTGAGTTGCAAATGTCCACTTCCGTCTAATTTTCACCTAAAATGGTATAATACTGGGATAATCCTGAAAGTAATTTTATGCGAAAAATACTTGCCCTGGTTGATAAGTATTTACTATTTACGCTAACCGCCTTTTTACTTGCTTTTATTCCCTTGTTTCCCAAAATACCCCTTTTCGACGTCTTGCCTGGATATATCGTACGTGCAAGGTTGGAAGACTTATTAATTGGAGTCGTATTCGCAGTCTGGCTTGTGCAGCTGTGGCGCAAAAAAAATTCGTTTGGTCCAAATCCATTAACCAGACCTATACTTATATACTTAACTATAGGAATATTGTCGATGATTTCCGCCGTGTTTATATCTCAAACAGTACCGTTACAGTCACTTCATATAATGAAAATGGCGCTTCATTTTCTGCGAAGAATTGAGTATTTTTCGCTCTTTTTCGTTTTTTATTCAACTGTGAAAACGTTAAAACAAGTTAAGGTTTATATTGGCATATTAGTTGTTACAATGCTTCTCGTTACATTGTATGGATATGGTCAAAAGTATTTATATTGGCCGGCTTTCTCAACAATGAACCGAGAATTTTCGAAAGGCTGGGCATTGTATTTGACTCAGCACGCACGGGTTCTTTCCACTTTTGGGGGACATTATGATTTAGCAGCGTTTACAATGATGATGCTGTTGTTATTATGGGCGTTGTTCTTTAGCACATCGCGTTTGTTGTTGAAATTTGTTATTTTTACTTTACTTGGCGGGGCATTTTGGCTGTTAATACTCACTGCTTCGCGGACCTCATTTCTAGCTTATATTGCGGGAGTAACTATATTGTTTGGGATGTGGATGTTTAGAAGAGGTATCTTATGGTCTGTCACCCGCTGGTTTGCTGTGGTTGTGTCAAGCGTTGTGATTATGCTTTCATTTGGGGACTTGTCAGAACGGTTTACGAAACTTCTGAAGATTGATCAGCGTTTATCCGGAATTAAGTCATTGCTTTTACAACCGATAGGTGTACCTCCAAACGGCAATAACATCGCACTACTTGAAAATAATATTGCAGCAGTGACATCTAAAAGTGATTTTCCGCCTCTACCCAAGCGGCCAACAGACGTAAACACCGAAATACCTGATGGGTTTATAGCTACGCAATCGGCGACTGGGGCTGCGATAACGAAAGAAATTCCTCGGGTATACTCACAAGCAGCGCTCGTCTATGATTTATCTACTGGTATACGGTTGGATGCATTATGGCCGCAAGCGATCAAGGGATTTTTGAAGAATCCGCTTTTGGGTAGCGGTTATTCCACACTGAGTAAAAGTCAGGTAACTGAGTTTACTGAAGCTGAGTCGACAGACAACGATTTCTTAAGAGCGCTTGGAGAAACAGGTCTGTTGGGATTTATTTCCTTTGGCTGGATACTTGTAACAGTATTAATCATTCTGTGGAAAGCGTTTACTGCCATAGAGGACAAGACGATATTTGCCGTTGTCATTGTGTTTGCAGCCATAATAGTCGGATTATTAGTAAATGCCGTTTATATCGATATATTTGAGGCATCTAAAGTTGCCTTAAGCTTTTGGGCATTAACCGGTATTATCTTAGGAAGTATAAAAGTATTAAATATTCCAAAACAGAATTTAAAAATTCCACCGATTCCTGATATGGGGAAAATGAAAAATTTGATCAAAAATTTAATTCGAAAAACTCTCACGAGCGACAAAACTTATTTAGCCATAATTGTGTTATTAGCTTTTGTTGTCCGACAGTATCGGATTCATGAACCTCTGGCTGACTGGCATTCCTGGCGCCAATCTGATACTTCGAGTGTTACCCGTAATTTTGTGCGATATGGCGTCAATCTTTTTTATCCCCGATATGATGATTTGTCATCTATTCCATCCGGAAAACCAAACCCAGAAGGATATCGTTTCGTAGAATTTCCGCTTTATAATGCAGTTACAGTCGTTGTAGATAAGATGTTTCCGGGGTTTACGATAGAATATTCAGGACGACTTACTTCAATTTTTGCATCACTTGGGACTCTGGTTGTTTTATTTTTTCTTACCAAAAAATATTTCGGAATTAAGACTGGGTTGATAACTGGTCTCCTTTTTGCACTTTTGCCTTACAATATATTTTGGTCACGTACGATACTACCGGAGCCCATGTTGGTGTTTTTATGTGTTAGTATGTTGTATTTTTTTGATCGCTGGTTGGAAAATGAGAAATTGTGGGAATTTTTACTCAGTCTTATTTTTGCAACCAGTGGACTGCTTCTTAAATTTAGCGTCGCGTTTTTTATATTTCCGATAGTATACCTAGCCTGGAAAAAATGGAAACGGAGTATGTTTATACAACCTATGCTTTTGATTTATGGGCTTGTAGCAGTAGCGCCATTTATATGGTGGAGATGGCACATTGCAAAGTATCCGGAAGGAATTCCGGCTTATGATTGGTTGTTTAATGGCGACGGGATTAGATTTAAAGGCGCGTGGTTTTGGTGGTTATTTGCAGAGCGCATGTCCAAGCTTATTATGGGCGGTTGGGGGGTAGGACTTTTTGTATTAGGACTTGTTATCAAGCCTCATGAAAGCGCTAAAAAGACATGGATGTTTCATTTATGGATGTTTGGCATGATCGTATACTTAGTAGTATTTGCGACTGGTAATGTCAGACATGATTATTATCAAATCATTCTTGTTCCAATTTTGATTATTTTTATGGCACGTGGAGTTGTTGGACTTATTGATAACAAAAATAATCCATTTCACTCAATTTTGGCTAAATTCATGGCAGTGTGTCTCGTTGTATTTACCTTGATGTTCGGTTGGTACCAAGCTCGGGATTTATTTAATATTAACCATAAAGAAATAGTGGAAGCGGGACAAGAATTTGATCGAACTATTGCCAATCTTAATGTAAGAGTTATTGCTCCGTATGGAGGAGACACAGCTTTCCTATACCAAACAGGGCGAAGAGGTTGGCCTATAATGGAGGGTTCAATTGATGATATGCTCCTTAAGGGAGCGGATTATTACATCAGTGTGACGCAAGATGATTTAACCAAGAAGCTAGAAGAAGAAGCAAAATCACCTGCTGACTCTAAGCACGAATTTAAAATCATTAAACAAACTGACAAGTTTGTCATAATTCAGCTCGTATCGGACAAAATACTTCCAAAACCCTAAAAGATTATCATGAAAATTCTCATGTTGACGCCATATCTGCCTTTTCCGCTGCTTTCGGGTGGACAAATCAGATCTTACAATTTACTCAAAAATTTATCTCAAAAACACTATATAACGCTGGTATCTCTTATTAAACATGAGTCAGATAAACAGTACATTCAAAATATTTCACCTTTTTGCAAAAAAGTCATAGTCAGTAAGCGTCCGGAAAAGCCTTGGACATTAAAGAATATTTTAAAAACTGGCTTAGGTGTACATCCGTTTCTCGTTGTTAGAAATTTTTCTTCAGAAGCAAAGCAAGCGGTGATCAATGAGTTAAACCAGGAACAATTTGATCTCATACATGCTGAAACTTTTTATGTGATGCCGCACATTCCTAAAACTCTAGTACCGATTCTGTTGGTCGAACAAACAATTGAGCATCTGGTTTATCAGCACTTTGTGGATACAATGAAAATGTGGCCACTGCGCGCCTTATTTTCTGTGGACGTATTTAAAATTCGTTTTTGGGAGGAGTACTATTGGAAACAGGCCAAACGGGTGGTGGCGATGAGTGAACCGGACAAAAAGGTGATGCAGCTGCAGGTGCCAAATTTGCATGTTTCTATAGTACCGAATGGAGTCGATGATGAATTTTTTCAGTTTGAAAAAAAATCTATTAGCCGATCCCCCAAAGTTCTATTTGTAGGCAACTTTAAATGGCTGCAGAATCGGGAAGCGGTTAAAAAATTGGTTAAGGAAATTTGGCCTAAAATTGCCAAACAATTACCTCAAGCGCATTTATGGATTGTGGGTAAATATCCAACACCAGAAATAGAGGCATACAAAAGCGATAGAATTAATATTTCAGCCAACGTCGCAGATATTCGCGAGGCTTATGAGAATTCTGATGCACTGCTTGCACCTATATACGGACCGGGGGGGACTCGGTATAAGATTTTAGAAGCTATGGCTTGCGGAATACCTGTCGTAACAACTCCATATGGAATAGAAGGACTGGGTGTCACGAGCGGTCAAGAGGGTTTAATCTATACGGAAAGTGTTGACTTGGCACAGGCAACCGTTCAAGTTCTGACAAACTTAAAACTCTACCAGCAATTGGCAGTTGAGGCAAATAAATTAGTTCGGCAAACGTATAGTTGGGGTAAAATCGGATTACTCTTAGACCAATTATATGAAGAGGTAGCCCATGAATAACGATATGGACTTATCAATAATTATTATTTCTTACAATACAAAATCTTTACTGGAAAAATGTTTGACTTCAATATATACAAATTTTCCTGATCTTAAAGTAAATACGGAAGTAATCGTAGTTGATAACGGTTCAAAAGACGGTAGTTGTGTACTCGTCAGATCTAAATTTTCACAGGTGAGACTTATCGAAAACATAACTAATAGAGGATTTGGACAGGCAAATAATCAAGGTATAAACGCAGCCCGGGGGTCTACTATCCTACTCTTGAATTCAGACATTGTCGTATTAGACCAGGCAATTGCGAACCTTTACTTATTTTTTAAAATTCAGACACAGGAAATAATTCTGGGTGGTAAACTCTTGAATACCGATCGGACTCCACAACCATCATGCGGTCCCCAGTATTCGTTACTGATGATAATCATGGCACTTTTTTTCAAAGGGGATTATTGTGGAATTACGAGATATTCTCCCCTAAAAACACGCGAAGTTGATTGGATAATGGGTGCGTGCATGATGGCTCGCAAAAGTACTTTTCAAAAAATAGCATTTGATGAAAGCATTTTTATGTATATGGAAGAGATAGATTTACAATATCGGGCAAAGAAAAGAGGTGTAAAAATTTATTTTTATCCAAGAGCTCAATTTCTACATCAAGGTGCCGGCAGCAGTCATGGCCGAGCGACGCCGATTCTTAATGTGTTTCGAGGTTTTTTGTTTTATTACAAGAAACATTTTGGGACAGGAAAACAATTATTTCTGCGCATCATCTTAGTTTTTAAATCTTTGTCGGCAATTCTATTATTTAGTTTTCAAGGCAAAAAATATGATCGGGAAATTTATATTAAAGCACTTAAAATTGCAGTTTCCTAAGCCATATGCAGCTTTCAATTATCATCGTTAGTTTTAATACACGAGAACTTCTCAAGCAGTGTTTAGAATCACTGTCTAATAATTATGGTCAAGAAATAAAAAATCAACAGTTTGAAGTAATTGTAGTTGATAATGCTTCTAGAGATGAAAGTGTTAGTTTCCTTAAAAAAAACTTTCCCTATATAAAAACTTTTGTAAATGAAAAAAATGAAGGCTTTGCAAAGGCAAGTAATATCGGTGTTCGCTTATCGTGCGGTCAATATATATTACTGTTGAATCCTGATACGGTTATTCCGAATTTAACTTTGACGACTCTTATTGATTACTTAAATAAAAATGCACACGTAGGTATAGTAACGTGTAAAGTCGTTCTCCAGAACGGAAAGCTGGATGATGCTTGTCATCGGGGATTCCCAACACCTCTTCGAGCCCTATTTCATTTTACGGGATTGGCTAGTCTTTTTCCGCACAGCCATTTTTTTAATGGATATCATTTGGGATATAAAAGTATGAATAAAGTACATGAAATTGAAGCGTGTGTCGGTGCCTTCCTAATGATTAAAAAAACAGTTGGAGATGAGATTGGGTGGTTGGATGAAGATTATTTTTGGTATGGTGAAGATCTTGATTTATGTTTCAGAGTTAAAAAGAAGGGTTATAAAGTCATATTTATCCCTTACGTAAGCATCGTTCATCTTAAAGGCGCGGCAAGCGGGCTTAAAAAACATTCTCAGCAACTTACCCACGCTGATAAGCAGACGAGACTGGTTGCAACTAAAGCCCGTTTTGAAGTAATGCGGATTTTTTATCAAAAGCATTATTTGAATTTATATCCTTCCTGGTTAACGCAGCTGGTACTCTTGGGTATTTCTTTACGCCAAAAATTAGCAGAAATAAGTTTATGAAAATTGGAATTGATGCACGTTTAATGCATGAAACGGGTGTCGGACGTTATATCAGAGCGTTAATTTCTAATTTGTCTGAGATAGACCGCGTGCATGAGTTTATAGTGTTTATCAGGTCACTTAATGACTTACCGGTACTTACTGATAACTGGCAAGCAGTTTTGGTTGATATTCAATGGCATACACTTCAAGAACAGCTCGAAATGCCCAAAATATACGATCAGGCCAAACTTGATTTACTGCATATTCCTTACTTTTCCGTCCCGATTTTTACTCATACGCCATTTATCGTGACTATTCATGATCTGACGATTTCTCACTTTTCAACGGGTAAAGCGACCACTTTACCGTTACCTCTCTATTTGTTGAAGCGATTGGGATACGCGTGGGTGTTAAAAAATGCCGTGACAAATTCAAAAGCAGTCATTACCGTTTCAAATACCGTACGGGAACAGTTGATTGAAGATTATCGATTAGATCCAAAAAAAATATTTGTAACTCATGAATCGGGTGAGATAGAAACTACACAGGTTAAATCCGGTGCAAGCGAGATTAAAAATAATTATATACTGTACGTTGGGAATGCACATCCGCATAAAAATTTGGAAATATTAATTGACGCTTTTTCAAGAATCGCAGAAAATTTTCCTAATTTAAAATTAGTATTGATCGGAAAAATTGATTATTTTTACAAAAGATTGCAGCATTATGTTCCTGAATCAATAGCAAAACGTGTATTGTTCCCGGGTGAAATTTCAAACAGCGAAATATCAAGCTGGTATAAACATTCTCGAATTTTTGTTTTTCCATCGAAAGCGGAAGGATTTGGGATTCCCGGGCTTGAAGCTATGACTTTGCAATGTCCAGTGATAGCTTCGGACATCGGGGTATTTCACGAAATTTATGGTTTGGCAGCCCTTTATTTTAATCCTCAAGATCACATTGACTTAAGTCAGAAAATTCAAAAACTTCTTACAGATGATGTTTTGTGTCGTTTGCTTATTACCAAAGGTCGAGAACAAGCCCAAAAATTTTCCTGGGCTCAAATGTCTAAAGAAACTCTTGCTATCTATGAAAGTTGCCTTAGTTTACGATCACGTTAATCGAATTGGCGGGGCTGAACGAATACTACAATCTCTGCATGAGTTATACCCTGACGCACCCTTGTATTCCTGTGTCTACGATCAAGGAGGAGCGCCATGGGCGGCTGAATATACAGTACACACCTCTTTTCTACAAAAAATTCCGTTGGCCAAAAAATATCATGAGTTCTTCCCAGGTTTATCATTACTTGCTATGGAATCATTTGATTTCTCTGATTTTGATGTAGTAATTTCAGTTACATCCTGTGAAGGTAAAGCGATCATTACTGCTCCCCAAACGCTGCATATTTGCTACTGTTTGACGCCGACGCGTTACTTATGGAGTCATTATAGGGATTATTTTAATCAATACATATTAAAATGGTTGTCAATGCCGATGATCTCCATGCTTCGGATATGGGACATGTATGCGTCTTGGCGTCCAGATAAATTTGTGGCAATTTCCGATACAGTCGCCCAAAGAATAAATAAATACTATCAAAAATCAGCCACAATTATTTTTCCTCCGGTAGACACAGGAAAATTTATTCCTGGTAATAAAAGACAAGACTATTATTTAATTGTTTCTCGGTTGGTAAAATACAAACATATTGAGCTGGCAATAAATGCCTGTAATAAATTGAAGCGTTCATTAAAAATTGTGGGTGATGGTCCACAAAAAAAATATCTGCAGAAACTTTCAGGCGCTACAATCGAATTTGCGGGAAACTTAACAGACGAAAATTTAGTAAAGTGTTTTCAAGAATGTCGAGCGCTCATTTTTCCCCAAAATGAAGATTTTGGGATTTCTCAGGTTGAAGCTCTAGCTTGTGGATGTCCGGTAATTGCATTTAAGCGAGGGGCTGCTCTTGAAGTTCAGGTAGAAGGGATAACGGGTGAATTTTTTATAAATCAAACAACTGACAGTTTGATTGAAGCTCTTCTAAAATTTGAAGAAAAATCATACGATGAAAATAGATTGCGCCAAAGATCTGAAAAATTTGCTAAAATAAAGTTTTTACAAGATTTCGAGAACTTAGTAAAGGAGGAATGGTCCCGAAGGAATCGGGGTCAACACTTATGAAAGCTATTATATTTGCAGGAGGAGTCGGGACGAGACTATGGCCGTTGTCGCGTAAAAAATCTCCGAAACAATTCGAAAAAATAGTCGGGAACAAATCTACTTTACAGTTGTCTGCGCACCGGCTTTTACCAGATTTTTCCTGGAAAGATATATATGTTTCTACCGGGAAAACCTATGTAAAAACCGTCCAAGAACAACTACCGGTAATTCCACCACGGAATGTGATCGGTGAGCCAGATATGCGGGATGTAGGTCCAGCTGTGGGACTTATTACATCATTATTAGTTACGGAAAGTCCCATGGAGCCCATGGTCATATTATGGAGCGATCATTTAGTGAAAAATGAGAGTCTATTCCGGAAAATTCTTAAGGCAGCCAATGACGAAGTTGCTACAAATCCTGACCGAATAATTTTCGTGTCACAAAAACCACGGTTCGCGAGTGAAAATTTAGGTTGGATTGAATATGGCAAGGAACGTGCGAAACGCGCGGATATTCCTTTTTACGGATTTGTTGATTTTCAATATCGACCTGACGTTGGTACGGCCAAACGCTATTTTGAGAGCGGGCATCATGCGTGGAATTTGGGTTATTTTGTAACCACGCCCCAATTTTTATGGAAGCAGTATGCCCGTTTTGCGCCTAACCTTTATAGCAGTTTGAAACAAATTCAAAGTGCATGGAAAACCGGTACATTTGATGCTGTTCTCCAAGAAGTTTATCCCAAACTTGAAAAAATTCATTTTGACAACGCTATACTTGAAAAATTGAACCCATCACAAGCTCTGGTCATTTCAGAAAATATAGGTTGGAGTGATATAGGAGCCTGGGAGGCACTTAAAGAAGCACTCCAGGAAACAGACGGCAAGAATGTAACCCAAGGTAAAGTTCTGCTTACTGATACGTCCGACTCTCTTATTTATAACTACACCAATCAAATGGCAGTAACCATTGATTTGGAAGGATTTCTAGTTGTCAATACAGGTGATGTATTGTTGGTATGTCGAAAATCTTCAGTCGGAAAAATTAAAAAACTGGTTGAAAGTATGCAAGGAACTGAAAATGAGTATTTAACCTAAATAAAGCAGATTATAGATTAAAGACGAGGTAAGAACTATATGTATTACGTTACTAAACGTTGTATTGATTTGGTAGGTTCATTGGTTTTGTGTATCGCATTTTCTCCATTTGCAGTGATTACCGCTGTAGCGATAGTGTTGGACTCTTCAGGTCCGGTACTGGCTGATACTCCGGAACGCGTGGGTAAACATGGCAAATTGTTTAAACTGTACAAATTTAGATCCATGATTATAAACGCACATGAAATTTTACGTAAAAATCCAAAATTTAAGCATTTGTATGAAAAATATAAAAAGAATAGCTACAAATTGTACGAAGATCCGCGGGTGACTTCTGTCGGCAAGTTTATTCGAAAACATTCTATCGATGAGTTACCCCAACTTCTGAATGTATTGAAAGGGGAAATGAGTTTAGTAGGTCCGCGTCCTTATTATCCGGATGAATTAGAAGCACAACAAAAAAAATATCCGCACACACGGGAACTTGTAGAGATCGTTCTTTCCGCCAAACCTGGAATTACAGGTGATTGGCAGGTGTCGGGAAGAAGTGAAGTAAATTTTGATAAGCGTATCAAAATCGATGCCGGGTATGTGAAACGTAAATCTATCTGGAGAGATTTTGTGATATTATTAAAAAGTCCACTTGCTATGATTACTGGTAAAGGTGCTGTATAGTATAAGTATATATGAGAAAACTTATCAAACATTTATTTAAAAAACATCGTCCTGAAAACAGGGGAGCACCGATTGAAACAATTCAAAAGAAAGCCGATACTCTTGGTGAAGACGCTTCTTTTGCCAAAATTTCCGTGACCGAGCCTCCTAAAGTAAAAAAACGCGGCGGTAAATTGAAATGGGTGCTTCCAATGTTGTTTCTGGTTGTTGTAGTTCTGAGTGGAGCAGTCGTAGTTTGGGGAGTATTGCCGGTAAAAGCTACTTATAAACAAGCACAAATCTTAGTTGTTTCAGTCAAAGAACTTACTCAAACTCTAAAAAACCAGGATCTCGAAGGCGCTAAAGCTAAACTTCCTGAAGTTCGGAAAAAAGTCAAAAATGTCAGAACCTCATGGGAAAATGCGTTTTTAATTAAAAACATGCCCTATTTAAGCGTGTATTACCTGGATGGTTTACACGCACTCAACGCAGCCGAGTATGGATTGGATAGTTTGGATATCGCAATATCTACAATTGAGCCTTATTCAGACCTTTTAGGCCTTAAAGGCAAGTCAACATTTGTTTCCGGATCAGCCGATGACCGGATACAACTTGCAGTAAAAACTTTGGATAAAGTGACGCCAAAAATTTCCGAAATAGGTACAAAAATCGAAAAATTAAAAATTGAAATTGATGCGATTGATCCAAGTCGCTACCCTGAAGCCTTAAACGGGCAACCGATAAGAGCCAGACTAGTCGAGGGGAAAAATTTACTACACGAAACAGCTGGTTTATTTTTAGATGCTCAACCTCTTCTTGAAGTTTTGCCGCAACTTTTGGGAGAACCTAAACAAAAACGATATTTGGTACTATTTCAAAATGACAAGGAACTTCGTCCTACAGGTGGATTTATCACCGCTTATGCGATATTCAAAATTGAGCATGGTAAAATCAGCGTCGAAAAATCCGACGATATTTATGAACTTGATGATCAGATAAAGGTGAAAAAACAAGCCTGGGATGAAATTCTTACCTTTCACAAAGGCGTCTATTATTCATACACAAGAGATAGTAATTTATCGCCTGATTTCAAGGTATCGGTCGAAGATTATTTTGAAAAAGTTTATCCAAATAAATTTGATTTTGACGGTGTGATTGCCGTTGATACGCATGTTTTGGTCGAATCGATCAAAATTTTGGGTACATTTGTGGTTAAAGGCAGAACCTTTAGCGCTGAAACTGATAAACGCTGCAATTGTCCCAAAGTCATTTACGAACTTGAAGATTATTCCACCCGGCCAGTTGCCTATGTGCGTGAAGATCGCAAAGATGTCTTAGGTGAACTCTTGAAGCAAATTATGACTAAGGCACTGGGTGTGTCACCATCGCAATATTGGGGCAAATTATTTCAAATGGGAATAGCAGAAATCAACCAAAAACATGTACTGGCTTATATGGTTGATGAAAATTCCCAAAAAGGGATTGAATCGCTAAATATGGGCAGCCGAATTGCTGATGGCAGTAAAATTCTAGGATATAAAGATAGTCAGAATTGGGATTACTTACATATTAATGATGCCAACATGGCTGGAGCCAAGTCAAACTTGTTTGTAGAAAACTATGTCAAACAGGAGTATCAAAGCTCTGCAGATGGGTCAATTGTCAAAACTATTACAATTGATTACAAAAATCCCGCCCCGCCATCGGACTGTAATTTGGAATCAGGTGGATTGTGCTTAAATGGATTATTGCGCAACTGGGTGCGAATATACGTTCCCAAGGGTTCAACCCTTATTGAAAGTAAAGGCAGTCAGTCTCCGAAAGACGACAGCGCACAGAATCTTAAAGTTTATGAAAGTTTAGGTAAGACTGTATTTGAAGGATTTTTAACGGTAAGACCTTTAGGGTCAGCACAGTTGATATTGAAGTATAAATTGCCGTTTAAAAAAGATGGGAAATTTATGTTTCTTATGCAAAAGCAGTCCGGTACTGTCGGTCATGAATACACCATTTTGGTAAATGGTAAACAAAAAGAAAAATTTGCACTTACCACTGACAAAGTAATCGAACTGCCGTTGTGATTAAGTCGTACAAAATAGAATCTATTATTTTAGCCAGACGCAACTTTGGTGAAGCCGACAAGTTTGTAACCGTTTTTTCAAAACAAACGGGTAAAAAAACCGTAATAGCCAAAGGTGTGCGCCGCATCAAGAGTCGACGGGCTCCTCACATAGAACTTTTTTCCCACACAGTTCTTATACTCCATCCCGGAAAAACTTTTGATCTCATCACTGAAGCTGTATGTTTGGAAAATTTTAGTCTGGCCCGGCAAAAAATCGAACGCATCGGATTTATTTATATTGCCTTAGAGTTAACACAGCGTTTAACCGCCGAACTCGTACCAACACCCGTCATTTTTGATCAGTTATTGAGATTTCTGAATACTTTAAATCACCCCGCAACTAGGCGTCCGGATGCGTTACGTGAGCTGAATTTGTACAAAGAATTTATGCTCTCGGAACTGGGATTTTTGCATCCTGCTAGATCAGTATCAGGAACACAATTGGATATGGCAATTGAAGAGGTGCTTGAGAGTACGCTCAAAAGCACGCCTTTCTTGACAAGAATTCAATCCCTCGTATAATATAAAGAAGCTTTGATCTCAATGGCATGAGGGAGCTAAAAAACTAATAAATTAAGTATCCCGTAAATAAAATACAAAAAGGCGGGATAAAATAAGGGTGGAACCATCCGGCTAAACCGGGTCCCTTCTCTAAATAAATTAAGAGAGGGGATTTTTTGTAAAGAGTAGTATGAGCGATTTAATGGACAAAATTACCAGTTTATGTAAACGGCGCGGATTCATATATCCCGGTAGTGAAATCTATGGAGGATTCGGGGGATTTTATGATTATGGTCCCATGGGAACCGAACTTAAGAACAATATCAAGCGCGAGTGGTGGAAATATATGGTCTACGATCGAGATGATGTAGTAGGTATGGATGCGGCAATTATCATGAATCCGGATGTGTGGAAAGCTTCAGGACACATCGATCATTTTACCGATCCCTTAGTAGAGTGTAAAAATTGTCACTTGCGTTTTCGGGCCGACAAAGTGGGGAAAGTTTGTCCTGAATGTGGAGGAGCTTTTACAGAGCCCAAAAATTTCAATATTTTGGTTGAAACTTATATCGGCGTCATCGAGGACACCAAACGGAAAGCATATTTACGGGGAGAAATTACCCAGGGAGTTCACGTCAATTTTATGAATATCTTAAATTCCACGCGTCTCAAAATTCCCTTCGGAGTAGCTCAAATAGGAAAAGCTTTTCGTAACGAGATCACTCCAGGTAATTTTACTTACCGAATGCGTGAATTTGATCAGATGGAGTTGCAGTTTTATATCGCACCAGAAAGTGTCGAAGGAGAAAAATGGTTTGAATATTGGAAGGAAAAACGATTTACCTGGTATACGAATTTAGGACTTCACAAACAAAATATGCGCTTTCGTGATCATGAATCGAATGAACGCGCCCATTATGCTCGTGCAGCCACCGATATCGAATATCAGGCGCCCTTTGGTTGGAATGAGTTTGAAGGAATTCACCACCGCGGAGACTGGGATTTGTCCCAACATAGTAAGTACTCTGGGAAAGACCTGAGTTATTATAATGATAAAACGCAGGAACGGTTTATACCTTGGGTAATTGAAACCTCAGCTGGAGCTGACCGGGCGACGCTTTTTTTCCTAATTGATGCCTATCATGAAGAAGAGAAGCGGGTTGTTCTCAAACTTCACCCGAAGCTGGCGCCATATAAAGCGGCTGTATTTCCCCTAGTCGCCAATAAAGAAGAACTCATAGTAAAAGCACGAACTATTTACGAAAGTTTAAAAAAAGCTGGTATAATAGTATATTGGGATGACCGGGGAAATATAGGGAAACGTTACTTATTCCAGGATGAAATCGGGACACCGTGGTGTGTGACAGTTGACTATACGACCCTGGATGATAATGCTGTTACGGTGCGTGACCGGGATACGACCAGGCAGGAACGGATTCCGTCTGATAAATTAGTTTTATATATAAAAGATAAGCTTACATAAAAGGATTATATGAAAGGTAAAATAATAATTTCAATTATAGTCGGAGTAGTTATCATTGTTGCAATTGGAGTTTTGGTAATTAAAAATTTAACTAAACCTATTTCAACGAACTCAAGCAATTCTCAAAATGCAAAAGAAGAATTTATACCACTAGATTCATCAGTGTCTGTAGATTTAATTCCCCGAGCTGATGCCAAAGCGGTGAGTTTGAAAGTGTCCAATATCCCGACCGGAACTGACTCTATCGAATTCGAGATTTCTTATGATAATGATAAGGGACTTAGAAAAGGGGCAAATGGCAAAATTAAAGTAAACGGCGAAAAGGAAATTGAACGGAAAGACATTTTATTTGGCACCTGTTCCAAAAATGTGTGTACATATGACAGCGGAATTACATCAGTGAGTTTGACCATGCGCTTCAACAGTGACAATGGCATCAGTATCTTCACCAAAGATTTTCCGATTACACAATAGATGAGGTTATCTGGGTCAAATTTAAAGTTTTTACGGCTTCGTAATATCAGTAAAAATCAAAAATATCTTTAAATTGAAGTCGTAGTGAAAACTATCTTTTTTCTAAAAATTTCTTCATCGGTCCCAGATAATAGATCTTCCAGCCTTCGGCGATATCTTTCGCTGCAGTATCTGGCACATCTTTCTGCAATAGTTGAATGGTGGTCTTATTATTCATTTGGGAAAGTGTAAAAGTTACGATCGATGGTTTGTCCCATTTTCCTCCAAACCATTCCTGGTCTAAAGATTTATTTGGCGTGACCTTGATATTTGTTCCATAAATTTCCCCAGACCACAAAGAAAACTTTGTTCCGATTTTGTCATCCATCATAACTGAACTGTCGCTCCATTTTTCGATAATAGTCGGATTGACTAGTGCTTGCCAAACTTTTTCAAGTGGTGCTTTTATTTCGTATGTTTGTTTTAGAGTTTTCATCTTCCTTCTGTATAGCATATTTGCTATGCTTTTAGAAAGTTTGTAGGGAAAGGGGAATAATTCTAAAGTTGTAGTTCAAAATACAACTTATTTTCAATAAGTTTACCCGGTCCAAATTGATGAGTTAAATTTTTTACTGACGCAATATTATCTACATGCGCGCTTGAGTATACTTTTTTGAATCCTATACTTTTTGCATTTTCCAATAACATGTTTCCTACGGTTCGGGCGATTCCCATATTCCAATATTGTTTTTCACCGATAGTTAGCGCTCGTTCAAAAGACATTTCTTCATAATCAATTCCATTCATACACGCATGCCCGATAAAGCCATAATTCAGATGAATGATGCGAAACCAAGCAAAAAGCGGATTTTCAATTATATATTGGATAAATTTATCGACAGGGACAGTCATTTTACCATGGGTAACTGCATCAATTATATAAGGTGTTTTCGGATCCATGTAGCGTCGAATCTGGGGATCAGCAAACCATTTTTCATGCATGGCTACTTCAGAGCCATCAAATGGAGCCAAAACAATACCAGAGTTGAAATTGATCATAGGTGTGTGCTTAAGACGCCTGATAAGAGGCCAAAGTGTCTCAAAATTAGGTGAATAAATAGCTGCTTCAGTTAACATGTGTTTATTACAAATTTAGACTGTCAGAATAGTCTGCGCCAATTATATGAGAAGATAACTGAGGTGTAAAGTGAAATTCCTTTGGAAGTAGAAAAATGCCGGGTATTTCGCCAGTAAGTGCACTATAACAGGTACAGGAGTGAGTTCAAACTTACACCGGTTAATCACATTAATACTCTAAAAGATGCTATTTTTTTGAGTGGAAATTTTTTTAAGTCGATTGTTTAAAGATCAACTTCTTAATTTATGTAGGGCGAAATATAACAACATGGTTAAATCAAATTAGCCCTTCTTCCTTGAGGCTAGTATAGGCATCCTTAGTAATAATAATATGGTCTACAACAGAAATACCAAGGATTTTTCCAGCCTCTACAAGTCGTTTTGTTGTAACGATGTCTTCCTCCGATGGAGATGAGTCTCCTGAAGGGTGATTGTGTGCGATTATTACATGAGATGCATGGTTGAGAATAGCTTGATTAAAAACTTCTCTTGGATGCACGAGGCTAGCGTTTAAAGTTCCTATAGATATTTCATTCACTACTAAATTATTTCGTGTATCAAGGCAAAGTACTGTGAAATGTTCTTTCTTTTCTCTTCCTATTTTTTTGCGAAGGAATTCAAATACCATTTTGGATGAATTGAGTAATATTTTGGGTTCTATTTTTTCTTTTGAATATCGTTCAGAAATTGCCTGAAATAACTTTATTCCAAACCCATTTGATGGGCCAATGCCATTGATTTGTTGAAGTTCATCGATTGTAGAATCAAGAACTCCAATTAGTCCTCTAAATTTATTTAGAGCTTCTTTGGCAGCTTGTTTACAATCTTTTCGAGGTGTACCAAGGGTTAAAAGTAGTTCAATTATTTCATAATCAAGAAAACTATCTAAACCAGATTGCAAAAATCTTTCCCTAAGTCGTTTTCTGTGCCCTTCACCTTTATGTTTTTCGAGTACCATTATGTTTTTCACACTTTTGCTTTATCTATAGTTAATGAAGCACCGTCAGTTATATTTTCATAAGAAATATTTTTTTGCTTACTCTTATGTAAGCGGTTTCGAAAATATTCTTGTGTTTCGGGGTCAGTGCAATAAATGTAACAGCCTTTCATGCCTCGAGTCATAAGTGTTCTGTACGTGTTTTTAATTATCACATCTGCCATAGTTGATGCTTCACTTGAATTCTCTCTCATTTTTGCCTTTAGACCCTTTATGGATTGGTCAGTAGAAGCTCGTTTTGTTGCATCAGTCATAACTACATCGTTTCGCACAATCAAATCCGGCCCAATAATAACACCAACATAATCTAATTCAAGACCTTGGCATGTGTGAATACAGCCAATTTCTTTGACCGATTCAGGGTGAATTATCCATGCTTGACTATGTGAATTTAAATTCCATGTCGCAGTATAGTCATTAATTATTATGTCTTTTAAATCAGGATTATTTTTACTGACCCATTTCCAACAATAACCCGCCACCATGCGCGATTTTTTATTTATATTGTTTTTTTGTATTATTTCTTGGTGTATTAATTTTGGGTTGTCCATGACTTGAAAGTCATAATTAATGGCTTCAAGCGTCTCATTAGCTGTTTGTTTGATTTGAAGCCTATTCTCTAACCAAGCTAAATATCCATACGAACCGTTGCATCTGAATTGAGACGTAAGTTCAAGATTGTGTACTTTTGCACCTAAAATATTGGCCCAATTGATAATTGTAGATTTTTTACCAATATCTTTAAGTGTAACTCTTTGATCTTCATCGATGAAGAAAACGCTAAATTTAGCAGCATTTATAAGTTCTTTGATTTGATTCTCACCTAAATGACTGAACAAGCCTGATTTAGCATTGAGTCTGTGAGCTTCATCTATAATTAGAGAATCAAAGGTATTAGGTTCAATATTATAAAAAGAGCCAGAAGAACTAAATAAATTTGCAATGCGTGTTTTTGTAAACTTGCCAGAAAGTCTAATTTGATAGACTTCACGTGGTGCAGAATTTTTGGTGACATACTGTGTTACATCGCCACGTTTAGTTAATTCTGTAAGTAAATTTATCGCAACAATAGATTTTCCTGTGCCTGGGCCACCTTCTATTATCAGTACATTTTAATTTTTTTCATTTGATTCTCTTGCAAGTTTTAACGCAGTTTCATTTACAAGTTTTTGTTCATCTATCAATATAAATTCCTGATTTCCTTGAAGCATCGAAGAAAGACTATCCGAGAGAGCTTTTGATGGCTTAATTTTTCCTTTTTCGATGGCATAAAGTACGTCGCCTTTATCACCATATTTAACATGTTTTATGAGAAATTTTTGTAATTTAAGTGCGTCAGGTAATAAAAAAACTGGTGCCCTATCTAGATATTCCTTGTAAAAATCATTTCTCATGACGTCATTAAGTTCACAATTATGTAAATATGCGCAAGGTATTAGCGATATGTCTTGTTCCTGTACGTTTGCATTGTAGTCTTCCAATAAGGTTGCATAGGACCAAACTTGATATGAAGGATGGTTGACCTCTCCAAAAAAATCAGTAGTCAGAATACCATCTTTTTCAGTTATCTGAACACCATTGCTCCACTGTTTTAGTTCAATTAAAACCGCGGTTCCAATATTGTCGGGATTCATACCAGTTAAAATAAAATCAATTCGTTTTGATGTTTGTGGAATTTTGTATTCAATAGCGATACCTGCATTATCAGGAATGTCTGGGTGGTTAACTACGTTGCTCATATAAGGCATGGAATGGCGCCAAGAAGCAAGTTCACTTTTGCCTGTGGTATGTCCCAGTTCTCTTACAAAAGAAGTGAGAATTTGTTTTTCGACATGCCCTGCGAGCACGTCGAGCAAAAACCCTTTTTTTGTAGATGAATAAACGATCATTTTATTTTAATTCTGTATATTTTTTATTATTACCTTTTGCTTTGTTGACTGGAGACTTTTTCTCATTTTTATCCAATTTTTTATCTAATGTCTCCATAATATCAATATTAAGATCATGACTCATTAAAAGAACCCAATACATAACATCTGCTAGCTCTTCGCCAATTTGTGCTTTATTAGCTTTTAAATATTTTTTAATTTCTTGACCATTTTTCCATTGAAAATGCTCGAGCACTTCGGAAGCTTCTAAGTTGAGAGAAAGAGCTAAGTCTTTGAGGTTATGAAACTGTTTCCAGTCCCTTGCATTTCTAAAAGCAATTATTTTTTCAGTTAATTCATTAACATTTTTCATTGATTAGCACCAGTATTGTACACCCCCGAAGTTCCATCGCATATATAAATGATGGATTGCTGTTTTTTTACTCCCGTACTAGTCTAGATTAAATTGAGACGGATGGAATAGGATTTTGAACTCAAATACTTTTTAGTTACACGTCTTCATTTCCTACAATTTAGCCAGGCGGCATCGCCGGCGGTGGCGCTGCGAAACGCACCAGTTTTGATCATTCTCGAGGGATAAAAATCATTTTCACCTACTATGAAGCCAAAATCACCTGATTGTATTACGTGATACGTTTTTGGTATAATACTTCTACATAGACCTCGTTTCCGAATTGTCGCCGGACGGCGCGCGTTCCAAGCTTACGTTTGGATAGGAAACGAGGTCGAATTATTTAAACTCCCAAATGTCTTCAACACGTTTTTGAATGATTTTGTACAAATCTTCGTCTTTGTCTTTGGAATGTGAGGCAATGCAGCCAGCCACCATATCCGCAAGCTGAATTAAATTATTTTGTTTTGAATCTACGAATTTCAGATCTGAAAATATGTTATTTTTCTTGTTATTGAGTTCGCGACTTAAATACGCACGAAGTTCATTTCTTATTCTTTTTTCCCCTCGCTTATCAAACTTTAACTTTGCATTTTGGAACTTTTTCCCGCTCTTTTTCAAAACCTGCATGATAACAAAGTTAAAAAAAGATTCTTTTCTGTTTCGCAAAAAACTACTGTAAATATTTTTCTTTTTAACAACAATTGCTCTAATTTTGAAATCGTATGCTGCGCACGTTTGGAGAAATTTTCTTTTTACTTCTTTACTACTTTTATGGAACTTAAACTCTACTGATTCTGGAAATTTAAGTTCTCTTTTTAACTTTTTCAGTGAAAGTGCGGTTTCTTCGGCTATTAAGTTATCATTAAATATTATGAGTACAATAACAAATACAAGAGACGATCCTTTTTGAATTTTGAATCCAGGATCTCCTGAATCATCAATAAAAACTAATTGTTTATTTGAAATTTGATTTTTTATATTTTTTCCTTTGTTCGATAACTTCAGTATTGTACACTTGCCTCATTTTATCGTAAATAAATCTGAAAAATTTACTACTTCCTACAATTTGGCCAGGCGGCATCGCCGGCGGTGGCGATGCGAAACGCACCAGTTTTGATTGCTTCTTCCGCATTAAACCGAAGATCTGTATTGGTATTCATATTCATAGCTCGCCGGGTAGAAATCCAGGTGCTTGCAGAAAACTGATACATCCCTCCATATATACCATTTGTCGCTTGAGGATTAAATTTCGATTCACAAAAGGCAATTTTTTTGAGGAGATCCCGATTGATGCTCTCTTTGTTGGCATATTTCGTAAACCAATCTTCCAGTTGTGCTTGGGTTATGGGTGAGGCGGATGGTTTCGGCGTCGGGGTTGGTTTTGGAGTGGGTGTTGGTGTAGGATCTGGGGTACTTGAAGGAGATGGGACAAGTGTGGCCGATGGGGAAGCGTTGAAAGTTCCCAAAACTTGGGTGGAACTGATTGGTTCCTTGACATCAGCAAGTGGTGATATTACCACCGTGCGTTTTATGAGAGTTGAAATAAGTATGACCAGGAGTGTGACTGCAATTACCCATATCACGAATCTGGGTAGAGCAATCAGGCGGTTACTTTTGGACGTGATGGCAATTTTATGTAACCAACTGAAATTATTTACGTCAGAAAATTGATCCATACGTGTTTGCTTTCATTATACCCGCTCTTCCAAATCAGCTTCGAATTTATCCTTAACACTACTACTAGTGTGTAGATGGTGGTGATAACCACTTGACAAGTGGGTATGTATATCCTTTAAATGGTGTAAGGTGGTGCAAAATGGTGAAAGTAACGAAGCTGGGATTATTTTTAGGTGAATATCGACATAACTTAACCGACAAGAACCGTTTGGCACTTCCTAAAAGAGTTCGGATTGAGATTGATGATTTTGAAGTGATACTAGCCCAGGGAGATGATCAATGTGTAGTGGGATATACGAAACAGAAATGGGAAGAGATGGCTAAACATCCTTTAAGTATTCCAGCCTACGAAGAGCAGGGACGAATGTTACGCCGAAGATTGTTCTCAACCGCGGTGGTTGTGGAGATGGATATACAGGGAAGATTGGTATTGCCGGAAAAATTAGTAGTTTGGGCCCGCCTTGCGGGACAGGTCGGTGAAGAGTTAGTCATTGTTGGAGCAGGCGATCATTTTGAAATTTGGCAGAGTCAGGCTTGGCAGACGTATTCACAGAAACTGTATAGCTAGATTCTGTAACAATTTCAGGATGACAAATTATGTGTAGTATAAATTTCATTTCCTGAGTTGCACCACTCAAGAAATGTAGAAAGGAAGGTGAGAGTTTGAGTTTTTTATTAAATGGCGAAAAAATGCGCGAACGATTAGCTCAGATTCTAGCTCAGACACAAGAGGAAGAAGTGCTAGAGCAACAAAAAAACAATGGAGGACCAGACCAGAACATTTCACGTGCCAGTGCTTTTGAATGAGGTACTTGCGGGATTTAACGTTCAAAAAAACGCTTGGTATGTAGATGGTACAGCTGGGGGTGGAGGACATATCCAAGCGATAACTCATGCCGGGGGACGAGTCGTTGCTATAGATCAAGATAGTGCAGCAATCGCAGAATTAATTGAAAAATTTAAAACAGAAATAGTGTCAAAACGGGTTGTGGTTCGTGAAGGAAATTTTCGAGATTTGAAATTGCTGGTTAAAGATGCGGGAGTCGATACGATAAGAGGCATTTTACTTGATTTAGGCTTATCGACGTATCAGATCAAAGATTCGGGTCGGGGATTTAGTTTCATGCGGGATGAGGGTTTGGATATGCGGATGTCATCTAAAACGCTCTTAAGCGCTAAGGAAATAATACATCGGTACTCGGAAAGCGCTTTGACAGAAATTTTTGTGAAATTTGGTGAAGAGATTTTGGCTGTGCCGATCGCACGGGCAATAATTGAAGCCCGCCGTAGGAAGCCTATCACGACGAGTCGGGAGTTGGCTGACATTGTCAAGACTGCAACGAAGGGCAAATATTTTAATCCAAAGATACATGCGGCTACCAAAGTATTTCAAGCCTTGCGGATAGCGGTGAATAACGAATTGGAATCATTGAGTCTGGTTATGCCCGATGCCTGGGAATTACTCGAATCAGGAGGAAGATTTGCCGTGATTAATTTTCATTCACTTGAGGACAGGATTGTGAAAACTTTTTTTAGACAGATGGAAAAGCAAAATCGGGCGATCATAATATCCAAAAAGCCCATTCGGGCAAGCGAAGAAGAAATTTACAGCAACAGATTATCGCATAGTGCAAAACTTCGAATCGCTGAAAAAATATAATGCTATGATAAATAGACGGATATTTCTAACAAAGAAACTAGGACAACAAAGAATTGCTGGTTTAACCACATTTTTATGTAGTTCTCTTGCAATCGGTTGTCTCTTGGTTCAAGTTGTTGTCTCCAACCGCTTTGCCTGGGCGGGTAAAAATATTGATTCTACTGATGTGAAAATCCGTTTGCTTACCGATGAAAATACCAGCTTACGTGAAGAAATAGCCTCAGCTTCTGCTTTCATCGCCGTTAAAAATCACGCCGAAAAATTAGGTTTTGTACAAGCAATCGTCCCGACATTTTTAAAACTTGATCAGCCGGTAGCTGTAAACCCCTAATTATGTTTCGGCAACGGGTAGTCTCGGCTTTATTTCTGCTCGTATTCTGTGCCGTTATTGTTCGGCTATTTCAATGGCAGATTGTCGAAGGAGAGTCATTGGCTCAAGAAGCATCTAACCAATATTATTTTAAGTTGACTCTGCCAGCCACGCGCGGATCAATAATCACGAGTGATGAAGCATATCTTTCGACTAATAAAACGGCATTTCTAGTTTATGCTGAGCCGCAAAAAATTTACGAAAAACATGACTTCAGCCAAAAATTAGCACCCTTATTGAACCTCGATGCACAATCGCTCGAAAGTCAACTGCAAAATGACTATTTAGTTTGGTATTTGCTAAAACACAAAGTTGACGGATCAATAGTTAATCAACTAAAAGAACTCAAACTTGAAGGTATGGGGTTTGAAAAGGAAAATAAACGTTTCTATCCCGAAGGGAGTATGTCGGCACACATATTGGGGTTTGTAGGTAGTGATGCTAATGGTAATGATCAAGGTTATTTCGGACTTGAAGGTAAGTATAATTTGGCATTGAAAGGCAAGTCAGGCCAGATTGTACAGGAAAAGGATGCAGTGGGGTTGCCGATTTTACTTGGTGAAACTAAACGGTATTTGGCTGAAGATGGACAGACATTGGTGTTGCACATGGATCGCACGGTCCAATACATATTGGAAACTAAGTTAAAAGAAGGTATTCAAAAGTACGGTGCCAAGTCAGGAATGGTGGGTGTGCTTGATTCGAGATCCGGCGGGATATTGGGATTTGCTTCCTTTCCTAATTATGATCCCCAAAAGTTTGGCGATTATGACAAATCACTATATGCCAACCCGCTAATTTCATACACCTATGAACCTGGATCAACATTTAAAACACTTGTAATGGCTGCGGCATTGAATGAGCGGTTCGTTGATCAAAATACTATATTTAACGAAAATGGTCCGGTTTCAATCGGCGAATATTTGATTCGCACCTGGAATAATGAATATCACGGAGAAATGACTGCAACTCAAATTCTGGAAAAATCATCAAATCCGGGAATGGTCTTTATAGGTAAAAAACTTGGAAAAGATAAACTAATTTCGTATATTAAAAAATACGGATTTTATGAAAAGTCGGGGATAGATTTAGAAGGAGAAGTCTTACCTCAAACACGTGTGGAAAAAGATTGGTATGAGATAGATTTGGCTACGGTCACTTTTGGTCAGGGAATTGCTGTAACTCCGATACAGATGCTTCGGGCTGTTGGATCATTGGCTAATAACGGAAATCTTTTAGTACCGCATGTTGTGAAAAAAATTATAGACCCATCCGGTAAAAAAATTGAAATTCCACCCAAAATATCTGCGTCAGTGATTCGTCCCGCTACTGCAAACACAATTACACAGATGATGATTTCGGCTGTAAATAATGGTGAAGCTAAGTGGGCGAAACCGAAAGGTTATCGTATCGCCGGTAAAACTGGAACTGCACAGATCCCGGTGTCCGGTCATTATGACGCTGATAAAACAATTGCTTCTTTTGTCGGATATGCACCGGCTGATAACCCAAAATTTGTTATGTTAGTACTTTTAAATGAACCAACCACGAGTCCCTGGGGTTCGGAAACTGCTGCTCCGTTATTTATGAATATTGCTAAGGAACTATTTGTCTATTACGCGATCGCACCCGTGAATTAGATCTCCCGAGTGGTATAATAATATTCTTCATGTGGCAAAACATTAAAAATCTCTACCATAGCCTGATGTCTTTGGCGGCAGCTAGTTATTATGGTTTTCCGCATCGGGATCTTTACATTGTTGGTGTCACTGGAACTGATGGGAAAACTACCACCACCCATTTAATCTACCATATACTCAAGTCTGCAGGTAAAAAAGTCTCTATGGTATCTTCGGTGTATGCTGAAATTGCGGGTAAAAGGTTCGATACGGGTTTTCATGTAACTACGCCTGATGCCTGGATGTTGCAAAAATTCTTACACGAAGTAGTAGCATACGGCGATAAATATATGGTGATCGAAGTGACTTCGCATAGTTTAGATCAACAGCGTGTATTGGGGATACATTTTAATATTGGTGTAGTTACAAATATTACACATGAGCATCTTGATTATCACAAAACTTATCTAAATTATGTTCGCGCAAAAGAAAGACTTCTCGCGAATTCCCAAACAGCAATTTTGAATATAGACGACGAATCGTATCAATACTTTAAGTCACCTATAGTCAATAAATCAATTTCCTACGGGATAAACCATGATGCCCAGGTTACTCCCAAAAAATTTCCGTTTTTGACATCGCTTCCCGGAACTTACAACCGTTACAATTGTCTGGCAGCAATGGCGGTCACCCAAAAAATCGGCATACCTCATTTACAAGTACTTAAGGGCCTAAAATCATTCACTGGAGTCAAAGGCCGTTATGAACGAGTACACACGTCACAAGGTTTTGAAATTATCATCGATTTTGCCCATACTCCAAATGCAATCAAAAATCTTTTGTCGACGGTTAAATCCGAAATAAAGGGAAAAGGACGACTTATTCATCTGTTCGGATCAGCCGGACTTAGAGATGCGAGTAAACGATCCCTAATGGGGAAGCAAAGTGTGCGTTTCGCCAATATTATTATTCTTACTGAAGAAGATTATCGTACTGAAAATGTGGATGTAATTATTGATGCAATCGCTAAAGGCTGTGTTGAAGAGGGAGCAGTCGAACTAACTCCTTCGAGTTTTGGCGAAAGTTTTATAGAAAGCCAGATAGTATTCTTTAGAATTCATAATCGTCAAGATGCCGTAAATTTCGCTTTGCAAAGACTGGCCAGAGCCGGAGATATCGTAGTTTTAACAGGTAAGGGGCATGAGAGTAGTTTGTGTAGAGGGATAACGGAATCTCCCTGGAGCGAATTTGAAGCGGTAACATCTGCTCTGGAAACTAAAGTTAACCATGAAAAAAAACACAGATAAGACGATTTCTTTTTCGCTATTTGCACAGTTTCCCAAACTGATCTGTTTCATGACGACGCGCCTCAGTGGCAATTTTAATCTTCATGAGCCTTCGATTTTACAGAAATCACTGCCGGAACTAATTGCACATTATTCAATTAACAAAGATAAGTTTGCAAGTATAGAGCAAGTACACGGAAATCACATTGATGAAGTGAATGTAGACAATTTCGAACCACGTTTTTCGCAGTCAGATGGATTAGTATGTTCAACCAAGGGTATATTCTTAGGAGTAAATATAGCTGATTGTATACCGGTTTTCTTTTATGAACCTCAGGCTTACATTTGGGCAATCGCCCACGCCGGATGGCGGGGAACTCAGTCACAAATTGTCAGTAGAGTGGTTACAAAAATATCTCAAATGGGAGGCAGTTCCAGGAATCTTCATGTAGTCTTGGGACCTCATATAGGAGCCTGTTGTTATGTTGTTAGTGACGCACGTGCGCAAACATTTTTACGTACTTTTGATAACAACAAGTTGATCACGTATAAGATTCAGGATAAATGGCGGATCGATTTGGCTTATGCAACTGCGTATGAATTGAGGAAGCTCGGCGTTCCCAAAAATCAAACTCAAATATTTAAAGGCTGCACTTCTTGTCAAGATAATGATTTTTTTTCGTTTCGGCGCGAACAAAAAAATCTGGCAGGTGAAATGTTGGGGGTCATTGGAACTAAGTTATAAAAGAATATGGATAAAATAAATCTAAACAGGATAGCATCTATC
>JAHFKJ010000001.1:129966-143173 GCA_023245415.1 Candidatus Gottesmanbacteria bacterium
ATTGGGAAAATACGTCCATGGGTCTGATGTCGAAGAAGTTTTTCCAACCGATGCTACACTAAAGCGGTTTAAGATACCCTATCACACTTACTTTTCCCCACATCATATCAATAAGCATATTGATTTAGTTATTTACACCGGAGCGCATGGGGGGTGTAAAAATGTGGAAGTTGCGGCGGCTATTAAGCAGGGAATTCCAGTTCTTGCGCATGGAAAAGCCTTAGGATTATTTATGAAAGGCAAAAAAGCTATTTCTGTTGCCGGTTCTCACGGAAAAACGACTACATCGGCAATATTGGCGCATATTTTATCAAATCTTAATCAAAATCCCAGTTTCGCCATCGGTTGCGGAGAAATTCTGAGTCTTAAGACTCCCGCTCATGCCGGGTCTGGAAACTATTTTATAGCTGAAGCCGATGAGTATGCGACCGATCCAGCTGTAGATCTCACCCCGCGGTTTTTATGGCAACATCCCAAATGTTTAGTCATCACAAATATCGATTTTGATCATCCAGACGTATACAAAAATATCGACGAAGTAAAATCTGCATTTGTTAAATTTGTTAATCAGGTCGATACTAATGGTGTCGTGGTTATTAATGCCTCTGACGAGCACGCCGCTTCAATTATTGGGCAAACTAAGCGTCGGGTCGTGACTTTTGGCGATACTGGCAAAGTTGATTATAAATTAGATAACGTGACGTGTACCAACAGCAGTACCCAATTTGACGTAATTTGGCATAATAAGCGAGTCATGACGGCGACATTGAGTGTGCCAGGCAGACATAATGCATTTAATGCACTGGCTGTTATAGTTGTCTTGAAAGAATTAGGATTCAATTACATTGAAATTAATAAATATCTGCGATCTTATACTGGGACTAAACGCCGTTTTGAATTAATTGGTGAGCGAAATCAAATTTTATTGTATGACGATTATGCGCATCATCCAGCCGAAATTAAAGCCACGCTCAAAGGTACACGAGATTGGTATCCTAATAAACGAATCATCGTTATATTCCAACCGCATACCTATAGCCGGACGGCTAGGTTGTTGTTAGAATTTGCCGGATCATTTGAAGACGCTGATATAGTTCTTTTGACAGAAATTTATGCATCAGCCCGAGAAATAGCCGATAATTCGATTTCAGGTCAAATCCTGGCTGACGCAACAGCCGGACAGCATAAAAGGGTCGTTTTTACGCCACAACTTTCCTATGTGCTAAAATATTTACGCACACACGCCCGTCCATCAGACTTAATATTATGCATGGGTGCCGGGAATATTTATACATGGCTGCCGCAGATTTTTTCATCTTTTTAGTATGGATACTCATAAATATTTAGAAACAAAGCTCGGTAAAGGAAAAGTTAAGCAAAACGAAAGTTTAGCGCGTTTCACGACCTTGAAAGTTGGTGGGAAATCTGAATATTTTTTTGTAGCTCAAACTACTGCTGATCTTGTACTCGCGGTTGAGACAGCACATGAAGCTGGAATACCTTGCTTGGTTTTAGGAGGTGGAACGAATGTGCTGATTTCCGATCAAGGAATAAAAGGTTTGGTTATTCGTAATCAGTCGCAGACTATAAGTATAGTGAAGCGTTTGGGGAAGATTGTCAGGGGAAAAACCACAGTTTCAAGAGTATTGGTCGAGGTGGATAGCGGAGTTTTGGTTAATCAATTAGTCCGGTTTACGTGCGACGAAGGATTATCAGGCGTAGAACGTCATTTGGGTTTACCCGGAACTGTGGGCGGGGCGATTTATATGAATTCAAAATGGACCAAACCAATCAGTTACATCGGCGATGCGTTGCATCATGCAGTGCTTGTAACTCATGAGGGGAGACTCAAAACTGTAAAACGTGATTATTTTAACTTCGCTTACGACCAAAGTATTTTGCAGAAATCGCATGAAATTGTCGTCGCGGTAACATTTTTATTCACACCAGAGGATAAAAACAGTCTTTGGTATAAAGCTCATGTGTCTATGGATTACCGGCGCAATACGCAGCCTCTGGGAGTGGCAACAGCCGGCTGCACATTTCGCAACATATCCTTATCTGATGCTTTGCGAATCGCTACTCCCAATCATACGACATCGGCTGGATTTTTAGTGGATCAAGTGGATTTGAAAAACGTAACCCGGGGTAAAGCTAAATTCTCCGACAAGCACGCCAATTTTATTCTCAATTTGGGCGGAGCTAAAGCTAATGACGTAAAAGGATTGATTGATGAAGCCCAGAAACGAGTTGCAGAAAAATATACTGTAGTAATTGAACCGGAGATTGTATTATTGGGAGAGTTTAAATAGGTGATAAACCATATGTGAGTCGATTGGCATTATAATTTTAAATCGTCCCAATTATAACAATTTATTCTACGCAAATTTATGGAAAAATTTATTATTACTGGCGGAAAAGCATTGAATGGATTTGTAAAAGTAGGCGGTGCGAAAAATGTCGCCATGAAAGTAATATTGGCTGGCATCTTGACTGATGAGAGACTTACCGTTCATAACATTCCGCTTATCTCCTCAGTATTGGGAACTACACAAATTGTTGAGCCTTTGGGTATGAGTGTATTGCGTAAAAATCACACCCTGCAATTAAGCGGGAAAAATATTCACCGTCAACAAGTGCCTTTGGAGTTAGGCGGATTGTATCGAACTGCACCCATGGTGATGGGCCCATTGCTGGCCCGATTTGGCAAGGCTGTAGTTCCCAATCCCGGCGGATGTAGATTGGGGAAACGGCCAGTAAATTGGCATGTTGAAGCCTTAAAGCAGATGGGGGCAACAATCACCTACAAAGACGGTTATTATCATGCGCATACGAAACAGTTGACAGGTACCCGTATAAAATTTGTCAAAAATACCCATACCGGAACGGAAACGGTATTATTGGCAGCAGTTTTGGCGAAAGGGAGAACAATTATTGAAAATGGGTCAGAAGAGCCGGAAGTTGACGATTTAATAAAACTTTTGCTCCTTATGGGTGCAGATATTTCTCGAGATAAGCGTACCATTATTATTAACGGAGTTAAACGTCTAAGCGGCGCCGAAATGCAGATTATGTATGACCGCAATGAAGTAGTCACCTATGCTATCGGGGCTATAACCACAAAGGGTAGCGTGACCGTAGAAGGAACTCAGCGGGAATATTTACAAGCTTTTTTAAATTCTCTTGATCAAGTTGGTGCCGGGTGGGAGGAAATTGATAAGTTAACCACCAGATTTTTTTGGAAAGGCCCATTAAAATCTTCAGATATTCAGACACGGCCTTATCCTGGGTTTATGACTGATTGGCAAGCTCCGTGGTCGGTATTGACGACTCAAGCTATAGGCATTTCAACAATACACGAGACGGTTTTTGAGAGCAGATTTTCTTATGCTTTGGAGCTTCGCAAAATGGGGGCAAAGATAGATTTTTTCGAGCCAGATATTTTAAATCCTAAAGAATTCTACAATTTTAATTGGCGTGATAAGGTTGAAGGATATTATCAAGGAATTCGAGTTACCGGCAAGACAGCACTTCATGAAGCTGTGGTTGAAATCACTGATTTGCGGGCAGGCGCGACGCTAGTTTTGGCGGCACTGGTAGCTCGAGGAAAATCAGTGATACATGGTATAGAGCAGATTGATCGTGGATATGAAGAGTTTGATAAACGATTAAAAAATTTGGGCGCGCATATTGTGCGTATGAAGGAGGATTATGATTGAAGAAATAACAATTTTACTTTTAGCAGGGGGTAAGTCCACTCGATTTTGGCCGTTAACCAACAAAATGAGAATGAAATTTACTAACATCTCTCTGATTACTCATCAAATAAATTTTTTAAATAAAGCCGGATTTAAGAATATTACGGTTGTGGTGAGTGAAGGGCTGAAACCATATATTGAAGATCGTAACGTCAGGATCGTACTGCAAAAAGGGGTAGGAATGGGGGCAGCAGTTTTATCAGCAGCTGAATATATACAAAATCATCCAGTATTGGTTGTTATCGCAGACGATATTGTTGAGCTTAGTTTATTTCAAAAATTAAATCAGGTGTGCGATAGTTCTGGTCACATAATGGTGGGTTATAAAACTTCACATTATTTCCCTGGCGGTTACTTAGTACTTGATGGACAACGAATTGCCAAAATTCATGAAAAGCCTGGGAAGGGGAATGAACCGAGCAATTATGTGTATATGTCAAGTAATTTTTTTACGGACGCGAGTTTGCTTCTGACATACTTAGAAAAATTTAAAGACGAAAATCCGAATAATTCATATGAACTTGCACTGTCAAATATGATGTCTCAAGGAGAACGATTTAACATGATGGAATATTCAGGAATATGGCTTACTCTAAAATATCCCTGGCAGACTTTGCGCGTTATGGATTATTACTTAGGCAAAATTAAGCGTAAGAAAATTTCAGCCAGCGCCCAAGTTCACAAAACTGCAACTATAATTGGGAATGTAGTTTTGGAAAAAGGTGTCCGGGTAATGGAAAATGCGAAACTCGTTGGTCCTTTGTATATAGACGAGAATACAATTATCGGTAACCATGTATTGGTACGCGAGTCAATGATCGGTAGGAATTGTGTCGTCGGTTATAATTGCGACGTTACTCGCAGTTATATCAGTAATAACTGCTGGTTTCATTCCAACTATGTAGGAGATTCGGTGATTGCTGACAATGTTGCGATGGGAGCAGGTGCAGTTCTTGCTAATCTACGTTTAGACGAAGGGGAAATTTTATCGAGTGTCAATGATGAAAAAATACATACCAGACTTAAGAAATTAGGGGCGATGATTGGTGACTGTGCGCGAATAGGAATTGGCGCTCAACTTATGCCGGGTATAAAAGTAGGTGTTCACAGTGTAATTGGTCCGGGAGTTATTCTTGCGGAAGACGTGGGAGATGAACAGACGTGTTTCATCGAGCAGAAACTGACACTGGTTAAAAATAAGTATACTACTTCATCCGATCGTGAATCATTTCGCCAAAAGCTTAAATCAGCATGAACAGATATAAGTATCCGATCGTTATATTACCGGGATGGTTATTGGGTTCAAAACGATTTGAGCCACTAGCGCATATTTTTGAAAAGCATGGTTATGTTTGTCAAATAGTTAGTTTTCCGGGATTTGAACAGGGATTTGAATTGCCACGTGTTTATCGTCTGACTGACTATGTCAAATATGTAGATAAATTTATCAAACAGCACCAAATAACTAAAGCAATTTTTATAGGTCATTCCTTTGGAGGACGTGTCGCTCTAAAATTACTAAGTCAGGAACCGAACAAAGGCGTGGTGCTTATTATGTCAGGAACACCGGGATTTCCGCCTGTTTCTAGAATCCGAAAACTAGGGATTCAAATAACCGCAAAAATCGGCAATTTACTAACCTTTATACCTCCCTTTATTTTTTTCCGCAAAAAACTACGATTTATATTTTTTAGAGCAACCGGTTCCATGGATTATTATCACGCGAGTGGTTATTTGAAAGAGACGTTTAAACATGTAGTTAATGAAACATTGGTTGACTATATGAAAAAGATTCGTTTGCCTTCGTTCTTGCTTTGGGGTCAAAATGACAATCTGGTACCGGTTCGAATTGCGAGGCGAATGTCGCATGTTTTATACCCTACAAAACTTGAAATAGTAAAATATCAGGGGCACAATTTTATATACAAGGACCCTGAATTGTTTGCCCAACATGTTTTAAATTTTTTAACAGAAAATGACCTGTAGGAGTTCTGCTCCATGTTTGAAATTATCTTAGCGTGTATCAGTTTAATATTGGTTATTCATATAACTGCGAGTATCCTAACTTTTATACATCTTTGGTATGTAAAAGAATATCGTCTTGACCGCATGTGGATTCACATTCGCAATGTAGGTTGGTCGATCTTTTTTACACCCTTTCGAAAACCGCATCTTTCACCGAAGACGTCATTACTCTTTTTGACCACAAGTACAACTTTGGCGGGATTATTTTATCTGTTGCCGTTTAATCGTCCGTTTACATTAGTAATTATTGATTTATTTACTTTTTGCGTGACGTTATTTTGGGTGATATTATTACAAATTCCTACTGCTGTTTGGCATCATTATGAAATAAGTCAAGCTAATCATCTTCTGAAAAAGTATCCAAAATTGGAAGTAATCGGGATTACCGGCAGTTATGGAAAAACTTCTACCAAGGAATTTCTCTCAACTATTCTAAATTATAAATTTCAAGTCTTGAAAACCGAACTCAGTAAAAATTCTGCGGTTGCTGTTGCAGAGCTGCTATTACATCAACTCAATCGAAAACACGATCTCTTAATCGCCGAAATGGCCGCGTATAAAAAAGACGAAATCGCCACAATTGCCCGTCTAGTTAGGCCGCAGATAGGAATAGTGACTGCCATTAATGAACAGCATCAGGATTTATTTAGTTCGATCCAAAACACAATGCACGCCAAATTTGAACTAATTCAATCGCTGACAGGTAAAAACATCGCCATTTTCAGCGGAGATAATCCGCACACGCTGGAAATGGCACGTTGGGCGAGTGAATTAGGAAAAAAAATTTGGCTTTTTTCAATTACACAAACAACTTTCCCCGTATGGGTAGAAAAAGTTATTCGGGCGACAGATATTCAAGTCTACCCCAAAAATTTGACCTGTAAAATTCAATTAAATCTAGAGTCGTATGAAATGACCTTACCATTATTAGGTAAACATCAAGTAAGCAATATTCTGGCTGCTATTCTGGGGGCAGTCGCGTGTCGCATGAGTCTACGAGAAATAATGATAGCGGTAAAAGATATTCACACGTTTAGGTCTACTATGGAGCCCGTTCACGGAATTAATGGTGCTGAATTTATTGATGATACGTTTAATAATAACCCTGATGCAGCCATGGCCGCGATAGATTATTTAAGTGTACTTGATGGCCGTAAATTTTTGGTATTTCAACCGATGATTGAACTGGGTGTATATTCAAAAAGCGCTCATGAAAAGGTCGGTAAATACGCTTCTAATGTGTGTAATCAGATATTACTTACCAACAAATTCGCCTATGAGGATTTAATCCAAGGTGCTAAACAAGATTCAAAAAACCTTAAGTTTAAGGTAATTTCCGCTCACGAGGGTTCTGTGTATTTAAAAAAAGAACTTAAAGCTGGGGATACGGTACTTTTTAAGGGAAAAGAGGCCGCTAGAATACTTAAATTTTTAATAAATGAAGAAGTATGACGAATCGGCCGGTAGTGATAGGACTTACACCAAATACAGAAAAAGCTGATTATGTGAAAGCTTTTGAGGTTTTAATTCATCTTAAGAATTGGATTTTCGGGACTGCAGTTTCGCGAGTTGAAAATTGGTTTTGTAACTATTTTCAAATTAAGTCCGCCATTACTTTTAACGCAGGCAGATCAGGATTGTTGGCTATTCTCAAAAATTTGAACCTACAGCCAGGTGATGAAGTGATGCTGCAAGCTTTTACGTGTGTAGCGGTTCCCAATAGTGTACTTTGGGCCGATTTAACTCCAATTTATGTCGATGTGGATGAGCGATTAAATTTTGATGTAAGTCAAGCACGTGGCAAAATAACTTCCCGGACAAAAGTTATCATTGTTCAACACACGTTTGGTATGAGCGCAGATATGGAAGGTATAATCGCTTTTAGTCGTGAAAATAATCTCATACTAATCGAAGATTGCGCCCATGCAATGGGGGCTCGATATAACGGTAAATTGTTAGGGACATTTGGACTAGCAGCATGTTTCAGTTTTGGCAGAGACAAAATAATCTCATCAGTTTTCGGAGGCGTGGTTATTACCAGTGATAATGAACTAGCATCTAAACTTAAGCAGTATCACGAAAGTTTACCAAATGTATCAAAGGCGTGGGTATTACAACAATTATTACATCCACTAATTTGTTGTGTTGCATTGTATTTCTATAATACGTTAAATCTTGGCAAGATAATCTTATTTTTGGCACAAACTATGGGATTGTTATCAACTCCGATATATCCTCAAGAAAAAAAAGCGCGTCAGCCAAACATTTTTCCGCAAAAATATCCCAATGCTCTCGCAAGTCTGGCCCTTTTACAGCTTCAAAGACTGGAAGCGTTCAATATAAAGCGGATTTCCATTGCCCAGAAATACTTGACGAATCTAAAAAACGTCAAAAACATAAAATTGCCGCAAGTTAATCTGGGAGATATTTGCTTACGATTTAATATATTCGTTGAGAATCCAGATAAACTTCGAGAGTATACGCACAGAAATAAAATAATCTTAGGAAGCTGGTATAGTCATGTAATTGATCCACACGGAGTAGATCGTTACAAATTAGGTTATACGCACAGGAGTTGTCCGCAAGCAGAAAAAGCTGCTGCTTGCTCAATTAATTTGCCCACATATCCGATGCTTAAAAATCAACAAGTTGACGCAGTGTGTGATACCTTAAAAAAATATGTCACCACAAATCTCAATTGAACGCCTCGTAGTAGGTCAGATGCAAGCTAATTGCTATTTAATCAGTGCTTCTAATGGTCAGGTGATTATCATAGATCCAGGCGACGATGCAAGCTTTATAAATCAAAAAATTCTTGATAATAAATTTACACCTGTTTGTATTCTGGCTACTCATGGACATTTTGACCATATTATGGCCGCATTTGAAGTGCAAAAAACATGGAAAATTCCTTTTTTAATCAATAACGCCGATACTTTTTTGGTTAAGCGCCTAAATGATTCAGCCCAGCATTTTCTTGAGAATAATTTACTATATTTTACTCCCACTATCGACGGAAATTTATTAGATCGTCAAACAATTTCGTTAGAATCACAAAAACTAAAAGTTTTAGCAACTCCCGGACATACTCCGGGAAGCGTATGTATATCACTAGATAGGCAAAAAATTTTAATTACCGGAGACACACTTTTTGCTAATGGAGGAGTAGGTAGGACAGATTTTATATACTCAAGTCGAGAATTACTGGATACGTCATTACATAAAATTTTTTTGTTTTCTCCCGACACCCAAATCTTGCCAGGTCATGGCGAGTATAGTAGTCTTGAAAAAGAGGCGCGATTTCACGAAGTATGAACAACAATTTAGGATATAGAATACTCCAGTCATTAGGCATGATTATAATTTCTTTAGCATTACTAATTGCCGGAGTTGCTCTACTGTTTATCCAAGTACCTTTTTGGAGTCTAGTTTATGGACTACCAGCGGTGTTTTTAGGAATCATGATGACTATATTGACGTTTAATGAGGTGGCCAAAAATCGTGTCGCCGAGATAGGAGAATATCATCAAATTGCATGTCGCGTCTGTGGTAAATCAACACTGGCGCCTTACTTAATTGAAAAAACTGTGTGTGTAGATTGTCAGTATAAAATGGCTCAGAAGTTACAAATTGGAATACTCGTTGCTATTGCGGTTCTTGCCATACCATTAACATTCACGTTGACACAACAAGTTCAAGTATTGTACCAGAGTGCCCATGAGTCTAAAAAGCCGATTCTTTGTGAGATAGGAGAGTGGAATCCTCAGTTTTGTCGGTGCGGGGTTTGGGAAAATAGTCATGATGTGTGTCAGAGTGGAGAAAGAGAACGTATTTGCGGATCTATACTTTATTGTTGTCAACAAGCAGGAAACATGATTACGTGCAAACAGCCGATAAATTCTTCTACTCCCCCTTTACTACCAAAATAGGGGATACTGCCGTTTTTAAAACTAGTAATAAATAAGTATGAAATTACAGACAAAAACCATCTCTGATTCAAGAATATGGGATGAGTTTGTTAAAGGCGAAAGTCCCTGGAGTTTATTTCAAAGTTTTACTTGGGGCCAACTACAAAATAAATTAGGCCATGGAATTGAAAATATCGGTTATTATGATTCTGATATTCTGGTTGCAGTTGCTCAGACTGTTTTAGTAAAAGCAAGACGAGGTACTTTTTTGCATGTTCGCCACGGCCCCATTATAGTCAAAAAATATCAACAAAGTTTCTCCTATTGGTTCTTTATACTGACACATCTTAAAAAAATTGCACGAGAACGAAATGCGTCGTTTGTGCGCATAAGTCCGCTACTTGAGTTATCCTTACCGTTATTAGCACTTTTTAATAAACTGAATCTCCATTTTGCTCCAATTCACGCAATGGACGCACAGTTGTGTTGGGTTTTGCCGCTTGATAGAACCGAAGCGGAACTTCTGCAAAATATGCGCAAAACAACCAGATATTTAATTAAACAGGCGGAGAAAATTGGTGTAAGTGTGGTATTGAATAATCAAATAAATACCTTTATGAAACTCTATGCGGCAACAGCACAGCGTCATGGTTTTGTAGCGCATGGGGGAGTAGTTGAGGAGTTTAATATTTATTCTCCAAAAAATGAGATTGTATTGCTGCTAGCAAAATTCCAAGATCAATATCTTGCCGGGGCAATTATTATTTTTTTTGGATCATACGCGATTTATCATCACGGTGCTTCGATAAATTCCAAAATTCCCGCCAGCTACCTGTTACAGTGGAAAGCAATCCAAATGGCCAAAAAGAGAGGAGTCTTAGTTTACAATTTTTGGGGTATAGCTCCCCAGGATAATAAACGTCATCCCTGGCGTGGGCTTACCCTTTTTAAACAAGGTTTTGGCGGATCAAAAATAGAATTTGTTCATGCGCATGATATGCCGGTGTCCCCTGTTTATTGGGTGACATTTTGCATAGAATGGATACGTAAGATGTTACGAGGTTATTGACTTAGGTAAAAATACTAATTGTGAGTATAATACACTTGTAAAATATGAACGAAATGATCAAAAAGCATCATATTTCCTTTAAAAATGCCATTTCCGGGCTGTATTGGGCACTAACGACTCAACCAAATTTTCGTGTCCATTTGTGCCTATCGGCAGTCGCAATAGCGTTAGGAATGTATGTGAGTTTGTCATATACAGAGTGGGTGATCATCATTCTCACCATAGTTTGGGGATTAGCCGGAGAAATGACTAATACGGCGATCGAAGCAGCTATTGACTTGATTACAAGTGAGTGGAAGCAGGAAGCTAAAATAGCTAAAGATGTTTCAGCAGGCATGATGTTAATAATAGCCTTAGGGGCAATTCTCGTTGCTTCTTTAATAATTATACCTAAGTTGGTAATTAAATTTATTTAACTAATATGATTATATTGACTATCCTCCTTTTCTCCGTATTCATAAATAGTCTTTTATTTGTTCCGTTTATCAATTTGCTTTATAAGTTGAAATTCCAGAGACAAAATCAAAAAACAAAAGATGCATTCGAAAAGCCGACGCCGATTTTTGACCGATTTCACAAGAGTAAAGTGGGAATTCCTATAGGAGCAGGTTTATTAATGATATTCTCTACGACGTTATTTTTTCCTGTAATGCTCCTATTGATGCATTATTTTTTTGTACCAATTACTCAAGTTTACCAGTTAGATTTAGAAGTAAAAATTATTATTTCCACTTTTCTAAGTTTCGGTATGTTGGGATTATTCGATGATCTAAAAAAAACATTCACTTTAAATTCAAATTCATTTTTTGGCCTGAGACTACGCCATAAATTGATAATAGAAATGATAATCGCCGGAATAATTTCAACTTGGTTATACGCAGATTTGCATATTGAAATCTTTCACATCCCGTTTATTGGAGTAATTCACTTGGGGCCGTGGTATATTCCTATTGCCGCGCTGGTTATAATTGCATTTTGCAATGCTTACAATATAACGGATGGATTAGATGGTCTAGCAGGAGGGGTACTTATGATCGCGTTAATGGCATTTTTAGTAATTTCGGCATCAATTTTAGATACGCCTTTATCTATTTTTATAGCACTTTGGCTGGGAGCTTTACTGGCTTTTTTATATTTCAATGTTTACCCCGCAAGAATCATGCTCGGAGATGTTGGCGCTTTGGCTTTTGGCGCAACATTTGCTGTCGTTGGACTTATTTTAGGTAAAACGTTGGCTCTGGTTGTTATCGGAGGAGTATTTGTAGTAGAGGTAGCATCTTCACTATTTCAACTGTTATCAAAAAAATATTTAGGCAGAAAACTGATGGCAGTAGCACCTTTGCATTTATGGTTACAGCTTAAAGAATGGCCGGAACCAAAAATAGTAATGCGTTTATGGTTAATTAGTATATTTTTTGCTGCCTTCGGTTTATGGTTGGCTTTATTGACCCATTAAAAGACTTTTATGCCAAGAATTTCGTTTCGGAATAAAAAGATAGCTATACTCGGCGCCTCGGTTGAAGGATTAGATTCAAGCAAATTTTTTATTTCTGAAGGAGCCTGGGTTTATTGTTGTGATCGGAGGTCTTATTTTGAGGTCGTCGCGAGCCAGCCGGAATTTAGAAATCTTAACCTTACGTTTATTACGGGGCCCAAATATTTAGAAAACTTGAATCAGTTTGAACTAATTGTCAGAACTCCTGGAATGAATATAAATACTCACGAAATTGTAAAAGCTCAGAAGCATGGGCAAGAGGTTACAACCTTAACAAAACTTTTCTTTAAGTTGTGCGAAGCGCCAATTATCGGTGTTACAGGTACAAAGGGAAAAGGTACTACTACAACTCTGATCGGTGAGATGTTTAGATCTTTTGGATTTACGACATATGTCGGCGGAAATGTAGGTATCCCGCTACTTTCGATAGTCCGAACCATAAATCCTCTAGATCACGTGGTTCTAGAGCTATCATCTTTTCAACTTGAAGATATGACTCAAAGCCCCCACATAGCAGTACTTTTAAATATTACTCAAGATCATTTGGCAAATAGTGACCCCAATGCAACTAATTATCATAAGACATTAGACTTATACAGAGCAGCAAAAGCTCAAATTGTAAATTATCAAACCCAGGACGATTACTGTGTTATTAATGCGGATTACGAAGTTTCTCAAGTTTTGGCGAATAATTCTCGAGCACAAAAGTTATATTTTTCTAAGACAATGCAGGTAAAAGGGGCTTACGTGGAGAATAACCGACTCATATTAAGTATCGATGCTGCCTTGAAGCAAGTTATAGATGTATCCAAGTTGAAATTAAGGGGCCGTCATAATTGGGAAAATGTTTTGGCGGCGACTGTGGTTGCTGGAATTGAAGGAATTTCAATAGTTACAATGAGGCAAGTATTGACCGAATTTAAAGGATTAGAGCACAGATTAGAATTTGTTC
>JAHFKJ010000015.1 GCA_023245415.1 Candidatus Gottesmanbacteria bacterium
GATTTTCCGCAACTTTTTCTGAATCAGCAAAGCGCTTTTTCTCTTCAGCGATAAAATCAGCTAAATCCATAAGTTTGAGCGGCTGTCCTTTATATTCCGGATATTTTATTTCTATTGAATCTTGTCCAATCCGGACTGAATCTTTTAACTGTACTTCCTTCACCCACTTGCTATTTTTACACACATACATTTCACTACAGACATTTTGGATTCTGCAGATCGGATACTCGATGTAATCAATCGGCAGCCGGCCGGCCATTTTTCCCAAAGTTGAGGCAATTTCGCCACCAACCTTAAAAAGTTTTGTAATTACTGCCAACGGCACTTTGACTAGCGTTCCGCCAAGTGCATAACCCGCAGCCTCAGATATGAGTGCTCCGGCTTTAAGAAGTTTTTCCAAATCTTTGGCATCTGTTCCCTCGCCTTTGCGGTAGGGCGTTTCAAATTTGACTTCACCATTTTCATCCAGCAGGGTAAAAGTACAGCGCCACGTTTCTCCAATTTGAGTTTCACCGGTTTTGCAGGAACGTTCTAAATCAAGTTTTGGTTTCGCAACCGTAGGCTTTGCACCTACATCAGGATGAAGTATCGCAGGTAAAGACGTCTTGGCTAATGTCAAGGCCTGATCGAGTTTTTCCTGGGCCAGGCGTTTCTCGCACATAGCTAAATCTTTTTCCAGCGCAACCAAAGTTTTTTGCGACTCTTCTAATATAAATTTGCTTTTTTCCAGTTCTAATTCTCCCTCACCTATCGCATTTTCTGCTGCAGCCAGTTCTTGTTCTGCTTGGGCTTTTTTCTCTGCCATTTCTTGAGTTTTCTGGTCATAGATATCTTTACCGGTTTTATAACCATAATCTTTCATATAGTGGCGCTTGCCTTCATAATCCATAAAGTCATCACCACTTGGCTGTTTGGTGCGCAGATGATTTTTCAAAGCAGTCACCGCGCTTTCCGCTTTTTTCTGGGCGACTACAAGCTGTTCTTTGAGAGTTTTAACCTTTTCCGCCGATGACACAATTTCAATTTCAAGCTTAGCAATCTTGGCTTTAAGTTCTGCAACTTTGACCCGTAATGGCGCACATTTATCGCCAATATAAGTATTGCCCGAATTAGTGAACATATATGCAGCTCCTGTAGCTGCGGTTCCAACTAAAGCAATCACGATGAACCCAATCAATAATCCTGAAGGCTTATTAGCCGTATTATCGAGTGCGGGTTGTGATACTGGAACAGCCGCAACGGGTGAATTTTTAAGAATAAAATTAAGCGCAGAGGGTTGTACCTTATAAACAACTGGTGAGGGAGAAGGCAAATTAACACGCAAACTTTTTCCAATATCATCACTGCCCACCCGTACAACTCCGGGTTTTTCCACCAGCTTGCCAGCGACTTTAACCGGACCGCTGATACTATTTTCCAATGGCGGACTTTGGTTTACCTTAATTTGGGCTTCCTGTGGTTGACTGGTGGGAATCACTTCTTGAGTACTAATGCAATCACTGAATGCACCGTTGGGTACTGTATCTGTTGATTCGGCTTCTTTGGATAAAAATCCGACTGCGATCTGGTAGGCAACTTTACCATGTCCAATCAGACTTTTAGGGATTTTGAAAAAAGCAGTCTTACCATCCAGAGTAATCTGCGCTGGCCAGGGTTTGCTATCTGTATCTTTACCATGTGAGATGAATTGGCTACCTTCCCAACCAGAACCGTCTTCTTTCCAGTGTACGGTAATGGCATTAATACCGGAATCTTGTGGATCCTGGGATAACAGACTTGACGGGAATAGCACGCTGTAAATCATTACACCCGTTGTCCCGAAACCATTAGGAATATTCCCGGCACTGGTGATTTTAACGCCAATTGCGTCACCGGCGTCAGAGAGTTCTGTTCCAACGACATCTGTAAATGAAAAAGATGATCCGGAATCACCGGTCGGATCGGTTAAAATATGACAATAGGCTAAAACTGGCGGTGTCTGAATGAACGTTAAACAAACGCTGATAAAAACTACAATTAGGAATTTTTTCCAGGCAGTCTTCATTAAATCTTAAGCTTTACTTCAGTGTAGAGATACCTAACTACCTCTGTCAATTACTCAAGTTTAAATCCATTCGTGTCATACCAAAAATACAATTTGTTTTCATATCGAGGTACATGTTCATTTAAGTATGATTTGCTGAATTTATCAAAAGCGTCATGGTCTTTTGGACGGATAATTAAACGGTACTTTAACAGCTGCTTTGGATCTACGGTTTCGGCATAATGGACATTGCGGTCAGCGTAAAACCCGATAAAGACATCGGTAAATTCTTTGTAGGAAAACGAGCTCACAAGAGATAATTCTCCAGAATGAGTCTGGGCTGCGATAAATTTCCCCAATAAGACACCCCGTTCGTTCATTTTTGAATCAAGCAGAGCTTTGGCAAAATTTGCCCGTTCAAACGCTACTACCAGAATAAGTCCGACGACGGCGATGTTTCGAAACCACACTAAGGGTATTATTTTAAGCAGCTGATTTGCAGCTGCCCCGGCGGATAAACACATAAAAGGCAATAAATAATAAATCATGTAATCATGAATAAAAACTAATTGTTGAAAAATAAGCAAATGCGTCATTCCATAGACAGCGAACATTATTAACAAACGATCCCCCGGATTTATCTTGAGTTTCCGAATAAATTTAATCAGCAATTGCAGCAGTTTAAGAAACGCCAACACACACAAGGGTAAAGTAAAATAAATTTTTATGAAGTTCAATTCCTGAATAAAATATTTAGGTAATGAAAAACCGTAGGTACTTTGGGTTTGATATGGATTAAATCTATCCATAAATATACCGATCAAACCTCCACCGAAAAATTTTCCAGTTAAGATTTTCAGATGCAGCAGATGCCCAGAAAATAAACTCATGCTAACAAAAATTAAAGTGATGATAAGCCAACGTAAACGTCTGACTTTTTGCATAAAAAAATAATCTCCGACAATCGGCAGTACTACATAATAACCGGTCCAATTGATAAGTCCGCCAACGACCAATCCCAATAATAATAAAAAATAAAACTTAAATTTTTGGGTCTGGATGTATCTAAAATACCCATAAACTGCTAATAAGCTGAAAGCTGGAACAACTGATTCATGCACCGGCATTTTGCCGAAATAAATAAATATAGGGGTCACGATCATGAATATTCCGGCTAAAAATCCGACGTCCCGATTAAAATAATTCAGCCCGAGCAAAAAAATGAGACCAACCATTAGTCCCGAAGCAATAATAGGTACGACTCGGGCAGAAATTTCAGAAATTCCCAAAATGGAAAAACTGCCACTCATTAAAATCGGAAGTAAAGGTGGATAATGCGTAATGTATCCAAAATTGGCCGGTGTTGTGAAATCGTACGTATTTACTTGACCAAATTTCGCCTGCCAAATTCCATACCGCACTATATTTCGCGCTACCTGGCTATAAACGACACTATTCCAGTCATGATGACCCATGAAGGGCTTGTTAATATGAATACTGAGTATAAAAACTGCGAAGAAAACAAGTGTCACCAGAAATATAGCGTTTTGGAATCTATGCTTTTTTTGCATACCAACCTTTGGTGTGGGATAATACATGCATCTTTACCCAAATGTAAAGGCATAGACTTCAAGAGAATTATCCAGAAACTCTAGGGTTAAAATATGGTCTCCTGGTTGTTTTAAATTTATCAACGTATACAACTTGTCAGAATCAACTAAGACTAGGCCAGTTTTTATATCTTTTCCGGCCGCGTCATTGGAAAGCAGTTGACCGTCAAGTAATAATTTCACCTGGCCGGGTTTAGCTTTTGGCCGCATTACTAAGTAGACTTCTTTGGAAACAAAATGCAGTTCTATTTTGGCACCTGGTTCCGGACTGGCATATTGCCCACCGATCATCCACATTCCGCCGTAAGCAAAACGTGATTTCAGCAGATCTTGAGGAATACTATAAGAAGCAATCTTGTCGGGTTGGACTGTTTCCGGAGACACTAAGAATTGGAGACGATCATAACCTAAATAGGTTTCGCGGGTTTCATCGAACGTCGAATATTTCGGATTATTGATCGGCTCATCAACTTGCTGTCCCATTTCTCCCAGGAGTTTTTGGATCAACTGTTCTGATTCATCGTACGCGCCTTCGCCAAAATGTGACCAGCGAATTTTACCATTTTTGTCAATAAAATACTTTGCCGGCCAGGCATTATTGTTATACGCTTTCCAGGTAGCAAAATTATTATCCTGTACTATTGGATAAGTCAAACCAAAATCTTTGATCGCCTGGGCTACATTTACCGGATTTTTCTCAAACTCAAACTCCGGTGCATGCACGCCAATAATGACTAAACCTTTATCTTTATATTTCGCATACCAATTTTTTAAGTATGGTAATGTTCGTTGACAGTTGATACAGGTATAAGTCCAAAAATCTACAATCACTACTTTACCTCGAAGTGATCTTATGGTGAGCGGAGTCGAGACTTGACGTGAGCTTGCCGAAGGAACTTGTCCTGAGCTTGCCGAAGGAACTTGTCCTGAGCTTGCCGAAGGAACTTGTCCTGAGCTTGCCGAAGGAACTTGTCCTGAGCTTGCCGAAGGAACTTGTCCTGAGCTTGCCGAAGGATTAAACCACTCTCCACCGGGAATTATTTCCGGGGCTAACCCTACATTATCTTCAAGCAGATTAAACATCGGCTTACCTAAATCTTTCTTCACTACCGGCTTTTGCTGCAGTTTCTCCAGTTCAGTTTTAATCTTTCCCGCTTCTTCAAATTTAGTTAAACCCACTCCATAATTTGGAAATGTGGTGATAAACCAAGTTTGAAACTTCCGGTCAATGTTAAAATATATCCCGATTGCAGTCACCATCATGATTAACCCAAATACCTGTTGAATCCGGGCAGTTTTTTTGAGTAACCACGGCACTTGGGTAAATAATTTTCTACCACCGTAGGTAATCGCAAGCATTGGTATGCCGGTTCCTAATGCGTAGGCAAATGTAATAGGAAGAGTATTTTTCAAAAATTGAAAGCTTGGTAAGAAAGATTCGTTAGGGTTACCTGCTGAAGATATAACCAAACTAATAACAGAAGCAAGAATCGGACCAACACAAGGAGTCCACAATAATCCCAAACTAATTCCTATTAATATGCCTCCCCAAAACCCCTCGCGTTTTTTTTGTAGAGGTAATCTGTTCGATAGTTTTGAAAATAATTGTTCAAGTAAAACTTGGACTCGTGGAGTAAGCAAACTTAGTCCAAATATAAAAATGACTATGACAGAGAGCATCCGGAGTACATCGGCAGAGATACCGGTAAGTTTCACCAATGTAGCCAAAAACAGGGTAAAAAAAGTGAAGCTTAAGACAAAACCAGTTACAATCCCTAATGGCCGTTTTTTTCCTGCATTTATAGAACTCGATAATACAATCGGCAATACCGGCAAAATGCAGGGAGATAAAATTGTGACTACTCCAGCTAAAAAGGCAAAAAAAATCAACAGTAACATAAGATCGTGTTGTCATTCTTGCGAAAGCGAGAACCCTCGACTAGATCGAGGGTTCCCGATCGAGCCTGCCTGCCGGCAGGTCGGGAATGACAAAGTAACGACACTTACTTAATATTCTTTTTCAACTCACTTAATCCGCCACCGCTCCAAGCGGTAACTTCTTTATCATTCGCATCAACTTGGACGAATGTATGTTGATAAGGAATGCTATACAGTCTTTTGAGTTCAACTTCTGTATCAAAGTCAGTTTTAAACACAACTATATCTGCCGGAATTTTATCCATCATATCGGAAAATTCTTTATCAATCGGCTGACAGACGGGACACCACTTCGCATAAAAAAAGAGGATCCGTTTTTTATCTATTGCAGCAGTAAATGCATCTTTTGAATATATTTGATAACGACTTCCTTCTTTATTGACGATCACATTGTTTCGAATATCAATTTCTTCCTTTTTTAACGCTGTATTTGATCCAGATTTCTGACGAATAAATATAACTCCACCGACAGCAATTACAAGAATAATTGCCCCTATAATAAGATAAATTTTATTCATATGAATCACTTCTCCCAATTTTCCCGTTACCGTATTCATAGTTTACCGATATTACAGTCAACTTACAAGTTATTCTTGACTTTTATGTTTAAGCCTTTATTAAAGTTGTAATATACAGATGTATTTGAGGTTTTTATGCAAAAATCATCTAAAATTTCAGTAAATACTTTATTTATCATAATCGTTATAATTCTGACTGGCTTAAGTCTTGTTTTAGTCAAAAAATACAAAACGTCAAAATTGACGTCGAACGAAACATCATCAGTCACCACTACCCAATCTTCCACTTCTCAAGTACCAATTGCTAGCAACAAAACTGCATCAAATGCTTCGACTCATACTGCAACCGGCAATATAGATACAGATGTAAAAAGTATTGATGACTATTTAAAATTGTTGGAAGACGATCAAACCAAAACCGACAAAGCTCTAAGTGATACGCCGATAGATAACGGACAATAAAGGAGTATCGTACATGACAATTCAAATATTTAACCGGAAATATGAAATGAAATCAATAATTTGTTCTAGTCTAACTTTTCTACTTTTGACATGCATATTTTCAAGAACTTCAACTTCTTCATACGCCGTAGACTCAACTAGAAACTCGGTCAGGTCACAAATGCAGGAAAACCGCATGGAAATGGGAAAAACAAAAGCCATGCAAGAAATCGACCGGCGAATTACATCTTTGAACGAATTGATCACCCGAATTCAAGCCATGAAACGCATATCTGATGCACAAAAAAGTTCACTCGTCTCAGATGCTCAGTCGCAAATTAACAGTCTCACTACACTTAAAACTAAAATCCAAGCTGACACAGACCCGGCAACAATCAAAACTGACCGCCAGTCGATATACAGCCAATACCGAATATATATGCTGTTTATGCCCAAAATCCGAATACTGGCTGCTGCTGATAGAATGAATGAGATTGTTGACGTTATGAGCCAAACCGCGACCAATTTAGAAACACGAATTAATTCTGCAAAGACAGCGGGTAAAAATGTCGCAAACTTAGAAACAGCGCTTGCTGATCTGAAAGCGAAACTAACTGATGCAAAAACTCAATATACCAATGCCCAAAATACCGTCACCGGACTCACTCCTGATAACGAGGATAGCACGAAGATGCAGTCTAACAAAACTGCTCTGGAAAATGCGCGCGCTATGATCAAAACCGGATCTCAAGATTTAAAAATTGGTAGAACAGATATTGAAACTATCCGTCAAGGGCTAAAAGACATGAAACTTCCTGAAGCTTCAACAATAAAGTAACTAGCATCTATATATTTATTCTTTGCGCATTGTCCATATATTCCGTAAACCTTAGGAAAAAATATAGATTAATTTTTTGGTTTTGACAAATGCGTCAGAGAAACGCGTTTGAAGGGTGGGCGCTTGTGTGCATGCATCAGTCTCTTTTCTTCACGAAGTGCGTTATTGCGATCTACAATTTCCTGACATTTTGCATCCGGGCACTGCGTCAAAGTATATTTGAGTACAGACGTGCCAACTTTTTCTGACCATTTTTTGACTGTGATCCTTTCCTGTCCGCATCGGACACAAGGATTTGATTCTTCTTTCTGCATAGACTTTTTCTTATTATGAAATCTCGCTGAAACGAAAATCTATCCCACATCGTTCTAACTAATAATCGGGGAATTTCGCACAGACGGATGAAATCTTACCAGCGTTTCGATCTAAATTTACTGCGGCCATTTCCATTATCTGAACCACCTTGGCCAAATGATCTGCGTCCGCGATCTTCCTGTGGTCTGGCTTCAGACACAACTATGTTGCGTCCCGCAAGATCTTTACCATTTAGGGTATCAATTGCTTTTTGAGCTTCTTCTTCCGAAGACATTTCCACAAAACCGAAGCCTTTACCTTGACCCGTGAATTTATCCATAATGACAGTCGCCGATACAACTGTGCCTACCTGGGCAAATAATTCTTCGAGTTGTGAACTCGTAGTTTCATAAGCAAGTCTACCCACAAACAATTTTTTGGACATAGATCCTCCTTTAATATTTTTATATTGGGAAATTCGTAAAACTTATGAGCTCCTGCCGAAATACTTAATTGCGCATTCTAATTGACATAATACCCGGTATTTTTTTCGCATCAAACCAAAAAAACGAAGCTAGCATTATACAGAATTTCTCTCCTCCCCGTATTGTACCATGAACAATTGCGAATCACAATCCTATTTCCGGTGTTAAAATAGTACAGATCGCGGTATAATATAAATAGCAATCAGTTCATTTATGCCTAACTTAGCTCAAGACGTTTATACTCTACTTTCACAAGTTCCCAAAGGCAGAGTCACGACATACAAAGCGTTGGCAAATGCTGTCAATTCGAAGGCGTATCGAGCTATCGGCCAAATTTTGCGCACCAATCCCAATGCACCTCAAGTTCCCTGTCACCGGGTGGTCAGAAGCGATGGCAGCATCGGAGGTTATAAAGGTCAAACATCAGGTGTCGAAATTCGACATAAAATTGCCATTCTTAAAAAAGAAGGAGTGGACGTTATAAATGGAAAGGTCGTAAACTTCGATAAAATATCGTATCGGTTTGAATAGTTGTCCAACTACTTATGAGGTTACCTTTTATTTTCCGTTTACCCAAAGTACAGTTGATTGGAATATTATTGTTGATATTTCTCACCGCATTACCTCAATATCCGTTAATTACAAGTATTCGGTTGTTTATATATACTGTTAGTTTTACAGTCTTTTTTGACCTACTCATCACCTGGACTGGAAAAAAACAGTTGTTTGTGCCGTTTGGTGGTTTGGTAACCGGAATCATTCTGTCCATGCTCATAACCCCTGATGCTTCTGTGGTTTACATCGTTGCTACTGCCGCAATTGCAATCTTGAGTAAACATTATTTGCGAATATCAGGTAAGCAAGTTTTTAATCCTGCCGGGTTTGGATTGTTTGTGAGCTCTATTATATTTTCACAGCACGTGACGTGGTGGGGAGTCGCATTTCAATCTGTGTCGTACTTGAACTCCATTCAGTTTCTAGTGTTTTTAATTCTTTTATTACCTTTGCTGATAACTGGATATCGTTTACGTCGATTTCCAGGGTCAGCGACTTTTTTAGTCACCTATGCATTTTTGTCACAATTTTTAAGCAGAGGCTGGTCATGGATTTCTTTACTACAAAACCTACTAAATCCCACTTTGATTTTTTTTGCAATCGTTATGCTTCCTGAACCAAAGACTTCTCCAGGAAAAATAAAAATACAATTTTGGTATGGATTGGCAATCGCGGCGATAATATATTTACTTACTCTTAGCAATTTAAGCCAGTTTTTAACCAGCCACGGATTGCTGCCCGACATATTATTGCTGGCTTTACTCATAAGCAATTTATGTTTTTTTAAATTCAAGTGAATTTTAGTTGTTTGTAAATATCAAATTTTGATATACTATACTTACTTGATCCCGATTTAATCGGGATCAATATAGAATGTCTAGCGAAGCTAGATCAGGCTCTGCCTGACGTTATGCTTCAACAAGCTCAGCATAATCCTGAGTTTAATCTAACGGGTCATGCTCGCCTGTTTGTGCTCCGTCGGCCAAAGCATTTGGCGGTGTGCGACCGGCAGGGATCGTCAGACGTTCCAGGTAGGGAGCATTTTTAAATGCCGAGGGTATATAATGTCAAATGTGACAATTAAAAATAATTTACATGAAACAGTTACATTTGCCGGTGGATGTTTTTGGTGTACGGAAGCAGTTTTTCAAAAATTAAAAGGAGTTACTTCGGTAATACCGGGTTATACAGGTGGTAAAATTCCAAATCCTACTTATGAGCAAGTTTGCACTGGTACGACTGGACATGCAGAAGCTATTCAAATAATATTTGACCCAAACTTAATTCCCTTCCGTAAACTGGTTGAGGTATTTTTTCATCTTCATGACCCGACCACATTAAATCGACAAGGTAACGACACGGGTACGCAATATCGCTCAGCTATATTTTATAGTTCGGAAACTCAAAAAAAGAATGCTCAGGAAGTAAAAGCAGATATTGGGCAACAAAAATTGTATCCGGGTAAAGTTGTCACGGAAATTGTCCCATTTACTAAATTTTATAAAGCCGAAAACTACCATCAGGATTACTACAACAAAAATTCTTATCAGCCGTACTGCCAATACGTCATCGACCCCAAAATCCAAAAGCTAAAAAAGGAATTCGCAGCAGAAGTGAAATAATCTAAATTAGTATTATTTGTTTATGATATAATAGACTCAATTATGAAAAATTTAAGAAATAAATTTAACAATTTATTCGTTTATAGATATCTATCAATTTATATTTTGATCTCCATTGGAGGTTTATTACTGATTTTTTATTCGCTAACTATGCGAGATTATAACCGAAAATTACTCCAAAAAAATGGATCTTTAGAAGGTAAAAATCAAGAATTGTCTAAATTAAATTCGGAATTGCAAATTAAAATTGACAAACTGAAATCTGAAGATAAAAATAAGTTTAATTTATATAACCTAAAAGATGCCTACGTTCTACTAACAAACTCTAACGAATTTGAAAAGTCTTTATTATTAGGTAAATACGAACAATTAGAAAATTTAATAGCAAATAAAGTCAATTTTACTATAGCGGCAAGTGAATGCTGTGGTATTACAACTAAATTATATACAATTAACAACCTACGATTACAGTCTTTAGATACAACAGATCTGAGTTTTATTCAAAATGAAGAAATTCGGAAAATAATTTATTTAGAGTACGACTCATTACCTAAGAATATGAAAATTGGTACATATCATGTACATGTATCAAATCAAAGATCTCAAACTTTAAATTTTATAGCCTATAAAACAAACCTACAAAACCTTGTTGATGAGATTTTTATTGGACAAATTTATCAACAATAACTTCTATATTTTGGTCTGAAAAGACATCTTTATTATGACTTGAATTACTGTAAGTTTGACTTAAAACTGATCTCCTTATCTTCAACCGCAACTTTTTGCTTACTTCTTGCGTTTCTATATTGAGACAATAAAAATTTGAATTAACCATATTACTGAAACGTCATCGACCCCAAAATTCAAAAACTCTACAAAGAGTTCCCTAATCATCTATAAAAAGTAGAAACGTGCTATCTGCATTTGAGCCAGCAGAATTGACAAATTTTATCAAGTGATGTATACTAGTGATGTATGTTAATGCGACGCACACAGATCTATTTGGATGAAGAAACCAAAGCGCTGGCTCAATGGCAGGCAAAAATCGAAGGCACCAGCATGTCTCATATTCTACGTGCCTCTGTTAAGGCTTACGTGAAGCCAAAAAATAAGAATAAAGTCAGTGACTTCATCCAGAGAATTGAAGCGTTGAATAAAAAATACCCGACTCCTCCTGGAACACCTACAGATATTGCCATGGAACATGATCATTACCTTTATGGAACACCCAAAAAATATTCTAAAAAATGATATTTGTTGATTCAAGCTTTATCATCTCAATCCTCCTGGAAACTGATCCGAATCATATAAGAGCCAAAAATACCTGGAACAATACGCCGATTGAGAAACTAATTTCAGAGAATATCCTCATGGAAGTACTGACAGTCGTAAGCCAAAGAAAAGGCCGTAATTTCGCTATTGAGGCATATCATGACATATCGGTCGATCACAAGCTATTTCCTGTAACAACCGACCGGTTTCAATCTGGACTCAAATTGTTTTTAAACCCAAAACTCCAAAAAGATATTTCGTTGATTGACTGTATTACCGCAGCAATTTGCCATGAACTCCACATTAAACACATTCTCTCATTTGACAGCCATTTCCGTAAATTTGGTTTAATACCAGTTCCCTAGTTTTAAACCGCAACTTTTTATGCGCTTTTACGTCTATATATTCACTGGATCTTAAACTGATTGCATAACATATTTTACTGTACTACTATATAAATGTAGAGACTTATGAAAAGTGAATACGCGAATCTTATTGAACTTGTGTTAGCTCAGGGAGTTGCCTATTCGAAGCTAATTGAAGAAATTCAAGTCAATATATTAATCGCTTACAAAAAAAGCTATCCCAAAGCTCCAATTGACTCAACCATTTTTATAGACGAAGCAAGTGGCCAAGTGCGGCTTATGAGTGATGGTAGGGATATTACTCCACAAAACTTTGCATCAACAGCCTCCCAAATCGCCCGGATGACGCTTATAAGTTACCTTACTTCTGCTAAAACTCCCGGCACAGACAAAAAAAATGTTCCAGAAACACCTCAAATCACCAACACCACTGATAAACCCATAGGCAAATCTGCCATAGCTAATTTTTTAAGCCTGGCTTTGTTTTGGGGATATAACGGGTTGTATCTTTTATTTATGGCAGTGTTTATTTTAGGGTTAGCAACTTCCGACCTGCGTCATTCTTTGATAGATACATTTAAACAGTTAGGCAGTATTCGTTCATTTTTATTTGTCTTATTGCTTACAACTCCAGTTGCCATCATTATCTTTTCGATACGGGAAAAACTGCATAAACAACCGGAAAAATTGGGCAAATTATTCTTCTTGCTGGAAATACCTCTTCTTATTCTCATTTATTTTCCGTTGAGCATATCCGTAAATTTAACGCCGATCATGTGGTTTTTTACGTTGATGCTCTTATTTATCCCGCCAACACTCTATTTCTATGAAGATATCAGTAAAGTGTCATCAACTGTCAAATTGACAATCTTGATGTCTGTCCAAGAGTTGTTGGCTATGGTTTCTATTTATTTGACTGCGTTATTAGCTTTTTTTGCGCCACTTATCTTAGGCGGTATTGCTTCAGAACTCTTCCGCGGTTTTTTCTCATCATTTAGCAGTTCGTATGGCGCACAATTTATGTATGCAGCTTCATTTTCCGATATAATCGGCAGACTTATTCTATTTGCTTTTGGGACACTGCTTCTCCTTGTGGTGTCAACGCTCATTCTCCTCCCCTTTTTAATCACGTACTTGTTTATTAAAAGCTTTTTAAGCACACGAAAAAATCTTGCTCATATCTATGATGAACGCAAGTTAAACCGTTTAAATATCGTATTTGCCATCGTTGTTTTTGTTGTAACGATCGGAATATCATACCAACCCAAAACTAACCAACTGCTAAACAAATTGGGAGAGTTTTCTCTGGCAACAAAATTTGCCGAAAAAGAGACTTTAGCACGGATTATAGTTCCTCATGAATCGGAGCTAAAAGAGGCGATCTTGGACATGTCTGATGCCAGCCGTCGTTTCTTATTTACCAAAGATGATATATCTTTAGCCCGCAGTTATGAAGATGTTTTTCAACTTAAACATACGCTTGCTGAATTTGTCCAAAAAACTTTTTTGACCATAGCCTACCCGTTTGTTTATCAAGGCAGTTCGAATAACTACAATGATCTGGCCCAACAGTTTACCTATGTTTTCGGTTACTCGCCACAGACTCAGGATAATTATAAACCCCAATTGCAGGAAAATGTCCGCGTCGTCAACCGGACAATTCGCGCGACAACTGATACTCAAAATCCGCTCGCTACCGTCACTTTTGAAGAAACTTATGAGAATAAAGTGTGGAGCAATCAGGAAGTCGTCTACGAATTTTCGCTCCCCAATGAGGCAGTGATTACAGACCTTAAACTCGGGCCAAATCTGGAATTTCCAGGGATTATTGCGCCCATTGGTGCAGCGCAAAAAACTTATGAGCGGGAACTACAAAGAAGCCGCGATCCGGCGCTTCTGGAACAAATTGGCCCACGCCAATATCGGCTGCGGGTATTTCCGATCCCAGCGAAAAACGATACCGCTATTTTAAACGGCAAACTCCAAAAAGTTCAATTTACTTATGTGGTTGGGTTTGTACCCGATGGCATACCTTTGCCGAAATTTTCGAAAAAAACAAACGTAGGCGCTTATACACCGGAATTGGCATTTGTAAATGATAAAAAAACAGCAAATGTCAGAGACGAATATCTGGAATTTAATTCATGCGAAAGCCGCTTCAATGGCCAAATTAAACTTGGTTCTCAAGCAGTGTCTCTTGTACCGCATGAACTTTTGGATGGAAATCGAATCAGACCCTTATGCGTTGGATCGACACAAAATGGTGATATCTTAAATGCATTTTATAAAGGCAATAAAATCGCTTTGTTCTATGATGTTTCTTCTGATAATAGAGAGGATAATTTCGGAAAAACGGTCAAACAGCACTTGGAAAGAAACGGGATTTACAAAAATAATACATATGATTTATATCTCTATAACGATCATCTAAGTGAAAAGAAACCGGTGACTGCTGATCTTCTGTCCACCTTTAGTCCGGTTTACTTTGGTAAAAGTGATGTACTCGGGGCGTTAAAAAATCTGCCTGTGGGATATGACGCAATAATGGTTATAAATAGCAGTAAGTCTCTCAACCAAGACAATACGTTGTTCACCTCAGTTAATGTGCCTGTATATTTTATCCAAACACGGGGTATCCCATCTTACACACAAATACTCACTGCAAAAATTATCCAAAGTCATGGCTTAGTCACCGAATCAATCACCGAAGCATTGAATCACCTGGCGTTGAAAAAACAACTCTATTCCGCAGGTACTGAAACACTTTATATTGGTCCGTATTGGAGTCTAATGACTAATCGAAATGCATCTATACCTTCAGTCCAAAATAAAGTTGCAGAAGGTGTTACTCCGCAATCATTTATGCTCTTACCGCCAATTCCACCGCCTCCGCCGATTGATTCGAGCGGCTGGGAAAATATGACTACATCAGCTGATAATCCTTTATCGTATATTGTGGCCCACGCGTATTTTGCGCAGAAACTGACTGCATTTCCAACTAGTCCCTCAACAAGTGTGTCTTTCCTTGATGCAAGCAACGCTTTCGCAGTTCAAACTCATATCATCACTCCCTATTCTTCACTAATCGCCCTCGTCAACGAACAACAGAAATTAATCCTGGAGCAAAATTCGCAAGGCTATGATCGTTACGAAGAAAAGACACCACCAGAAATTATTACTCAACCTCTTTTCTCTAGACAACCTTCACTTGGTATCATGGATAACTTTGTGGGCATTGAGTTATTACAAGATAAAACATCAATGATACCCACTATTGAAAGTGGAGGTGGAATTAATACAGTTACGCCAAGAATCTATCGACCGGGTAATGGATTTTCAATGAATATACTAGGCGGAAGTTCCCTCATCCTAGTTTTCATCGTCTTCACGGCTTTAATTTTTATTTCAGGCTTAACATTTCATCTCATGGGACTTATTAGAAAAAAGACATAAACTTCACATCAATACTGTGGAATTAGATTTATTCAGGCAAAAATATTCTTGAATTGGTAAGACTGCTTTGTTACACTCAGGCTATATTAAAAAGTGATAATTCATGTTTAAAAAATTGGGATTTTTGGCATTTCTAGTTTTAGTCAGTTCATTCATTCCTTTGAAAATTCCACGCCTTACGTATCCTCTAGTTATTTCCAAAATACCAACAGCTGTACCTGAAGTTAAGTCAGCAGTCACAGAAGGAGTTCCAGAAATGACGGAAATATTGTCTCCCGATCAGGAACATCGCATAAAAGCTGGACGCAAACTCGTTGAACGCGTCGGAATCGAAGAGGCATTGGAAATACTGGAGCACTCACCGCTTCCTCATACTGGAGAAGGTCATTTGGTCGTACATCAAATTGGTTTTTATGCGTATCAAAAATTTGGCATGCAAGGCATTTTGAAATGCAAAGATTATTTTCTGTTTGCCTGTTATCACGGTGTGATTATAGAAGCGGCAACAAATCAAGGCATACCAGCAATTGCTAAAATGACAGATATCTGCAAAGCTTCCTCAACCCGTTACTTTCAATGTGTCCACGCTGCGGGACATGCGATATTGGCGATGTATAGCTATGATTTAGCTCAATCTCTCAAAACGTGCGACCAACTTTACGAAAATGAGATCCAATTTCCCGATGCGTTGAGTTCCTGTCATAATGGCGCATTTATGGAAAATCTGTTTGGTGTTCATGATTGGGGCAAAGATAAAACTCCAAAACGCGCCTGGCTTAAAGACGACGACCCCTATTTTCCGTGTACTTATTTTGATGAAAAATATCAAAAAGGCTGCTGGTTAAACCAAGCTGCGCGAATTTATCAGATGTATCAGGGAAATATCCCCAAGACTGCCCATGCATGTGAGATTATAGGCAACCGCACTCATAGCGAATGGTGTTTTGACAATTTGGCACGACAAATTCATCCTTTATCCAACGGGGATCCGGCTAAATCATTTGAACTCTGTCAACAAGTCGGCAGTTACTGGGAACAGGGATGTCTCATCGTCAACGCTCAAGCGTTTTATTCAGTGGGAGGCCGTCTTGATGGAATTAATATCTGTAGTAAGTTAGTAGACCAGGCCAGGCAAGTTTGTTATGCTAAAATCTTGAGTCAAATTATAAGTGATACGATACCGCCTCAAGAGAAAAAAAATTTATGCGACAGGTTAGATCCTCAATACAAAAAACAGTGTATAACTCAAGTCGAAATTCAGACTTGACAGCACTTTGAAAAAGTTTCAATATTATATTTAGATTACGCGCAGAAGAATATTTTTGAAACTTTTATGGAAAATTCGCACCTGCCCAGGGCTGATTCATCCTTAATTGGCAAATTTAAACTACATCCGATTCTTTTTAGCATCATTACTCTCTTGCTTCTTTCAAGCGTTACTTTAGCTGTATATTTTTTGACTACAGCGAAAAATTTCGAACCTCCCTCAAAAGCAAAGACAGTCACACAGAGTGATTCTACAGTGACTTTAAAAAGCGACTACAAAGATCCGTTTCAGCAAAAATCTCAATATATCAATCCTTTTGATTTGACTAAAAGTCCTTTTTACAACTTAAAGAAAACTAAATGAACAAGCTGAAAATAGGAATTGGGTTAAGCATTAACATAGTAAGTTTTTTCTTAGTCAGTTCTGCGTATGCACAGCAGGCTTCACCATTTGTTTCAGTGATTCCCGTTACCACTCCACCCAAAAATATTACCGAATTGACATATCCTATCCCCGAACTGGGAAACTGTAGTGATGCTGGCAGCTGTCTGACATTTTGCGACGATCCGGTCAACTTTAATCAGTGTGTAGACTATGCGAAAAAACAGGGATTTTATCAAGCGGATAAAATTCAGGAAGCTGATAAACAAATTTTAGAAAAAGCTAAAACGGAATTAAATTGTGATAGCCTGGAAACGTGTCTTAAATTGTGTGACGACGAAACAAATCACGATATTTGTGACACATTTGCAAAACGTGAAAACTTGATCGGCGGGTATACAGATTCACCAGATAAACCGGAATATATAGAAAAAGCCAAAACTGTTTTGGGCTGCGATTCACAAGCGACATGCAGCAAATTTTGCGACGACCCGACTCATGCCAGCCAGTGTACTGCATTCGCGCATCAAGTCGGATTATTAGGCGGTACAGTCGAAACTGGCCCTGGCGGTTGTACATCAACTGGTACGTGCAAATCTTTTTGCAGCGATCCGAATAATTTTAACGCGTGTAGTTCTTATGTTCCACCCGCAACAGGTGGCACATTTCATGGTCCTGGAGGATGTAACAGTCAAACTGGCTGCCGGAGTTTTTGTGAAGAGCATCCGGGAGATTGTCGCAGTTACTCACCAGGATCAAATGGTGTCTATGTTCCTATTACCTGTCCGGCTAATCAGTATATTGGACCAGGCGGAAATTGCACTCCAATTGAAAAAACTCAAGAAGCTGTTCAATGCAATGGTACGGGAAAATATTGGAATGGTGCAAGCTGTACTGATCAACCACCTCAGGGAATAGTTGCTGGGTCAGTTACAAACAGTGCTTATTTTCAATCACGACCGGATATGGGGAACTGCGATACACCAAGTGAATGTTATGACTGGTGTAAGACGAATCCGGGTCAATGTCCGGGGCTTAAAAATGATACCCAAAGACCGGATGATAAATATATTCCGAGTTTATATTATACTCCCGGTACTCCTGTCAAAATGGATCCGCGGCAGGAAATGGGTAATTGTGATTCTCCGGGAAAATGTTATGACTGGTGTAAGGATCATCCGGATAAATGTCAAGGATTTAATGCAAATGCTCCTCGGCCAGTAGATCAGTATGTTCCTGGTACCTATTATACACCGCCTACTGATTATGTCTACGTCACACCGCCGATAACCAACTATTATGTCACACCGGTTTATTATAGCCCGCCTGTTGGAATTCAATATTCTACACCTGCTTATTATACTCCTGGACAATACTCCACTCCATCTTATTATAGTCCGTCTACATTGGCTAATTATTCAACTCCTACATATTACACCCCAGGATCGCATTATGTCACTCCGTCTGCTGAATATCCTACACCTAATTATCCAACTCCGATTTATTATACACCACCAATAACGAGTAATTACACTACGCCAACTTACTATACGCCGGCTGTATACGTCACTCCTACTTATTACACCCCACCTTCAGGATCAACGTATACTACTCCTACATATTTAACTCCGCCGCCATATAATACACCCACATATTACACGCCTTATACCGGTGCCAACTATGCAACTCCGGTATATTACACACCGCCTGTATATTCCACACCGACTTATTACACGCCACCACCAGGATCTAACTACACTACTCCGACATATGTATCACCATCAACTTACACTACACCGACTTATTATACACCGGGGTATTATACTCCGTATACAACTCCTAATAACTATTACACACCAGGAAGCGGATATACATATCCGACTCCAGCATATAGTTATCCGACACCAGGAAGTGCATATACCTACCCGACACCCGGAAGTAGTTATTCATACCCCACTCCGGGAACGACGTATACGACACCGTCCTATCCAACTCCAGCCAGCTATATCACACCCGGTTATTACACACCGGGAGGAAGTTATGTTTCGCCAGCTTATTACACGCCAAACGGAAATTACTATACCCCTGGTAGTTATGTCACTCCAGGAAGTTATAGTTATCCTACGCCAAACGGAACCTTTTCATATCCTACACCAGACAGTTACTCTTATCCAACACCAAATTACGCAACTCCTGCATATGTCACTCCGACTTACGGGACTCCAAGTTATGCTACTCCTTCATATGGAACACCATCCTACAGCACACCTTCGTATAATTCGCCGTCATATGGTACACCTTCTTATGAAACACCTGCCTATGGCACACCATCTTATAACACTCCAAGTGTACAGGGAGAATCTACCAGTCGCAGTTGGCTAGACTTCATTCGGCAATTGCTATTTGGCAAATAATCATTACCACTCTGTCCGCAGGTAAAAACTATTACTACTTAATTTTAGATATTTCAAATAATGAAATATATATTCAGTTGCGTCTTGTATCTCATACTTTTACTATTTAATATTCCTCACGCACAGGCACATTCATTAAAAGTAATAGTTCGTATGAGTGCTGCTGGTTTTATTCCAGCAAATGTAACTGCGGATGAAAATCAATCCGTTGTTTTTATAAATGAAGACAAAGAAGATCATTGGCCAGCCAGTGATATTCATCCGACACATGAATTATATCCGGAATTTGATCCTCAAAAATCTATTACACCAGGTCAAAAATGGGAATTTACTCCCCAAAAAGTCGGTTCCTGGAAATTTCATGATCATTTGTTTCCGCATTTCCGCGGTTTAGTAAATGTAATAAATGAAGCAGAATTTTCGAGGCAAAGTTCTCCTTCTACAAGTTTCTTATCAACAGCTAAAGACTCAATATCATTGCTCCATCGAATCTGGCTATGGTTCACTCATTTATTTTCGCAATTTATCGCGCGCTGGATTCTATTATGGTCATTTCCCAAAACCATTTCTTCTTCACATCCAGATGCGCAAAAGTTTAAGCAAATTTCTGAAAAAGAACAGTTAGTCATCTTGGATAATTTAATTAAACAATCAGGAAGTCAATCTACCTGGAGTTATTTACTTAACTCATTCTCTGGTGAATCGGGGACAAAGGGCAATGTTCATGATTTGGCACATTTTATCGGTAGTCTGATATTCAAAAAAGATGGTTTTCCCGGACTGGTTATTTGTACACCACAATTTGCATTTGGTTGTTATCATGGATTCCTAGACAGCGCGTTTAAAGAGAGTTTGGAACAGTTACCCCAGGCTGAACAGGCATGTCAAAAACTGGGAACAGGTATTTCCGGTCCGGTATCAAGCTGCATACACGGCATTGGGCACGGGGTTGCCAGTTTTTATCAAACTTCCGATCTTACTCGAGCGCTAACTGTGTGTCAACGCCTTTCTCTACCAGCTCAAACCTATTGTCACGACGGCGTGTTTATGGAATTTGCCCACAATGCTCCAGTGAGTTTTTTTAAATCCGCAAAGCCACTTTATCCATGTGATGAAATTGCCGAGATTTATCACTTTACCTGTGGTCGAAATCTACCATTTATTTTAAGGCAACGATATGCATACTCCTACACTAAAATTGTCACTGTCTGTCTAGAACAAATGGATACAAATTTAAAAAACGGCTGTGTAGATGCACTGGGTTTTACCGCAGTTGCCTCTGCCTCGGGCGATACGAAGTCAATTCTTGATATGTGCGCGCTGATTGTTGATACAACCTATAATTTTCGCTGTGTGCAAGCCGCTGCTGGTGAGCTGGTCTTTCAGGAATTTCCGGGTTGGCAAACTGATGCGCTTATACTGTGCAAATCACTTACCCTCGAGTACCAAAATCAATGTCAAACTTATGTTCAAAATATAATTACTGTTTATGGCCGCTTCCAAACTTTTCAATTTCGATCTTACCGGAAAAATGAAGATAAGTCTTTGTATGTTCGCGAACAAATGGCCATTTGCTACCAGCAGGGAGGCAGAGATTCATGCTACAAACAAACTGCGGATTTATTTTCCCGCCAATTTCCGCTAAAAGAGACACTTGCTCTTTTTGCCCAAACTGAAGCGTATCCGGAAATTTACACCCGCTGTCATGAAGTTACACATTACCTTTCTCGGAATGAGTTTACCAAAAATCAAAGCGTACCTGAAACTTACAGCCAATGTAATTCGACCTGTCACGGTGGCTGTTACCACGGAGTTCTTGAAGCATACCTCAAATCCAAACAAGTTGCACTTGATAGCCCGCAGTTTAACCAAGAGTTTAAAACTGTCTGCGGCCAGATCTCTGATTACACCAAGCCTTTATTATTTTACGAATGCTTGCATGGACTCGGACATGCGGCTATGTTTGTGACAGATATGGAACTTCCCCAATCATTGGCCCTATGTGACTTATTACCAGATTCGGCCAATCAACCCCGCTGTTATAGTGGTATTTTTATGGAAAATTCCTCAAGCTCGACGAGCACCGACCATCCGGGTAAATATGTGAAAAAATCTGATCTGCTCTATCCGTGTTCGATACTTGAGAGTAAATATCTTGCGACGTGTTACCGCTACCAAAGTTCTTATTTTTCTTTACTTACAAACCACAATTGGGTTGAAGTCGCCCGTCTGTGCCAAACTGCACCGGTTGCATACCAGGATGAATGCATAAGAACTATTGGCACGAACCAGGTCGGATTTACACAGGACTTTATGCAGATGAAAGCTAACTGTCAAAATCTGACAACGTACGATTTTCGACGCCTTTGCTTTGATGGAGTGATTTCTTCTTTGGCTTATCGTTATGTCGGAGATGTGCAAAAAATGGTCGATTTTTGCGGATTGGTACCAAATGAAAGCCAAGAAAGTTGTTTTCATCAAATTGGATCAGCTTTAACTGACTGGACTTCGCACCGAGACGAAGCCAGTCACTGGTGTGAACAAATTCAAAATCTTAAGCAGCAAGCCTGGTGCAAACAATCAATTACTTAACCTGTTCCCCATCCACTCATGGGCATAGATTTCCGGTTTTTCGCAAGTAATGGCTTCGAGGATTTTTTCCGCGACATATTCCGGTGCATCTCCTGGCGGCAACTTGGTATTTTGATTGTTTATGCTGCTCGACCTGATTTCTTCACCAATCATATTTTGTCCAAAATTGGTGTTTGTTATATAGGGATAAACAACACTTACATTAATCTTATCTTTAGCCAATTCTTCCCTGGCGGTTAAACTTATACCATTAATCACCCGCTTGGTAGAAGCATAAGCTTCTAAGTTTGGCAAATGCATCAACGATGTACCGGAACTGATGTTAATGATACATCCACCTCCCCCACTGCGCATAATGGGAATTACTGTCTGCATTGCAACAAGCGGACCGATCACATTTAAATTAAAAAGTTGATTATATTTGGCTATATCAATCTTTTCAACAGAAGCAGCATATCCCCGCCCGGCATTATTGACTAAAATATCAATCTTATGAAAATGATCATAAACTTTTTGCACCAGTGATTTAATTTCCGTGACAACACTCATATCTGCCGGGACTGCAAATGAATTCGGGAGAAGAGATGCTAAATTTTCTAATTTTTCCCTTGATCTGGAAACTAGTGCCACACGAGCACCTTCACGACTTAATAATTTGGCTGACGCCAAACCAATCCCGGATGAAGCCCCGGTCACAATGATGACTTTATTTTTTACCGTCATATCTAATTATTAAATTTGAATTTTGGAAAAGAGATAACTGCCTAAGACCAATATCAATAAAGTTAAAACTCCTAGCACTGATATATCAAGAATTATTCCGAATTGAGTAATGTTGGACAACACATCTCGAAGTGCGTCAACTCCATACGTTAAAGGGTTAAGTTTCGCGCTTAGGGATAAAAAATCAGGCGCACCTTTGAGTGGAAATAAAGCTCCTGACAGAAAAAACAGCGGCAGTACCAAAAAATTCATAATCAGTTGAAACCCCTGCATATCATCCAGAAATGAAGCAATGGCTGTCCCCACTCCTGTAAAAAAAAGGGCGATAATAAACATTATGACTAATCCCATTGGTAGCAGCCACAGGTTATATGGCCGAAAACCAACGAGCAGAGTTAAACCAAAAATAATTATTCCCTGAAATGTGGCAATCGTTGCTCCACCCAGAGTCCGGCCCAACATGATTTCAAACCGGGAAACAGGGGCTACCAAAGTTTCTTTCAAAAAACCAAACTGTCGATCCCAAATCAGTTCAATTCCGGCAAAAATAGCCGTAAACAGTATTCCTTGAGCGATCACCCCAGGGGCTAGAAAATCAATGTAATTACCGCCGCCGGCTTTTTGAAAGATAGGACCCAAACCAAATCCCAAGGCAACCAAAAATAACAACGGCTGACCTAAAGAACCAATGATCCGCGACCGCGATCTCAAATAGCGTTTAATTTGCCTTAACCACAATATATAAATTGTACTCATCTCATTTTCTCCCCCGCCACATTTGCCGATGTAAACGCATTTGTTCACTCGGGTTGGCTTCTTCCTCACGAATTGCTTTGCCGGTTAACTTTAAGAATGCTGCTTCTAATGTAGAAGTTTGCGTGAGATTTTTTAAATCCTCAACTGACCCGTGGGCGATGATTTTACCGTGATCAATGATCGCCAGACGCTGGGCTATCCGCTCCGCTTCTTCCATATAATGAGTTGTGAAAAACACCGTTATATTTTCTTTTTGATTAAGTTTAGCTACATAGTCCCACATTTGGTTGCGGGTTTGCGGATCCAAACCAATCGTAGGCTCGTCAAGAAAAAATATTTTGGGATGGTGCACCAGTCCGCGGGCAATTTCCAGACGGCGTTTCATTCCACCTGAAAAAGTTTTGATCAATTGATCCTTACGCTCCCATAAATCTACGATATTCAGAAGTTCTTCAATCCGCTGTTTGCGCAAACTTTGGGGAACGTGATACAAAACTCCGTGAAACTCCATATTTTCATAAGCAGTGAGTTCATCATCTAGGCTGGGATCCTGAAACACGATACCGAAAGATGCACGCGCCTGATCTTGTTGCGTCACTGGATTAAACCAGTTTAAACTTATGGTGCCACTGGTTGGTAGTAGCAATGTCGTAAGCATTTTAATAGTGGTAGTTTTTCCGGCACCGTTGGGACCTAAAAAAGCAAAAATCTCACCTGAATTAACTTGAAATGATACATGATCAACAGCGGAAAATTCCTTAAATTTTTTGGTTAGTTGATTGACATCAATAATAATAGAACTCATATTCGAGGTAATGACGGAATAAAAGGTTATTTATATTTTAGCCGAAATTCCCGCGCTTTACGAGTCATAGAAGCTGAAGCAGTATTTTTTTGCGCCGGAAAAATAGACGCGATTTTAGTCCATTGCAGTTTTATTTTTTGAGCGTCAGGCTTAAGCGGTGTAAACTTGATCAGCGTGTAACCACTTGGGTTTGTTTCAATTATGACACTATTTGCCTGCAATTTATGTTTCGTTTGATCCGACAATTGGAAATCACCTTCTATCATCTGTTCGCTGGAATCCTCGGTAAATCCAGCTTTATCTATGGAATAACCCTTACGTGTCAATGTCAATACGGCAGACCTGACTTGCGGTTCCAATTCTTCGATAAACATACCAATCTGACTTTCAACAGCTTGAGGATGTGGATTTTTTTCCAGACGTTTCTTAATATCAGACTGCATTACGAGCTCTGCTTTATATCGAACCTGTTCCAATAAGCGCAAACGCTTCAGCAGTGGATCCGTGGGTATATGTTTGCGTCGAAAATCCATCGCTGCATAACTTGAAGAAGGAACCGTAAGCAATCCTCTATCGGGCAATAAACTGACTATTTTTATCCATTTTTGAGTGATATGGTTAAGATCTGCCTTTTCCGGCCAGAAAATGAGCGACTTACAACGTTCGTGTTCACGCAGCTTTACACCAATCTTCTCCAACCTTCCCCGAGTCATATGATCCACGGAAAAATACCCATTGAGTTGTTGGAATTCTCCATATGTCCCGCCAAATCCTGAAGAAATCTCCATCGCATATCCGCGTTCGTAGAGCTTATATATGACTTGAGTCAGATGCGATTCATACATTTCCAAAAACGCCCCCAATACATATTCTATTTTCGTAAGTTTAGGACGCGTCGCTATACGGTGTTTTAGCGCAGCTTTTCTTTTTTGGCCGATTGCAGATTTTAACTGAGACAGTTCTTTCCAAATTGCCTGACTCGTTGCATTCATAGAATCATACATATCAGTCTTTTTCATATGACTATCCTACAAAAGTTAAAGCTTTACCTGACTTTTCAGCTCTTCCCGTTCTACCAATACGATGAATATAGTCAGTCATCGTAGCGGGTTCGTCAAAATTAATTACGTGTGAAACACTTTCGATATCCAAGCCTCGTGCTGCAACATCTGTAGCAACGAGTACCTGCAATCTGTTTTCTTTGAATAAATTAAGCACCCGAATGCGTTGGTTTTGCGACTTGTTACCATGTATTGAATCTACTGAAAAACCCTGCTGTTGAAGTTTTTTGGATAGTTTTTCTACCCCCCATTTGGTTCGGCCAAAAACGAGAACTTTTTTAAATTCTTCCTGCTTTAAAAGCGAAGCCAACTTTTCGAGCTTTTCATTTTTGTCGGAAATTCGAATAATATCCTGATCTATATGCTCAGCGGTTTCTTTAACTTTTACCGAAATAGTCAACGGCTCTTTCGTAAACGATTGAATCAATGTATTGATCTGGGTAGATACAGTAGCGGAAAAGAATAACGACTGTCGAATTGGGGGCAGTAGTGAAATGATGAATTTTATCTCGTGGACAAATCCGATGTCCAACATCCGATCAACTTCGTCAAGAATAATAGTTTTGAAAAGCTGCAGATTTATCAACCGCCTCTGCACTAAATCCTTAAGCCTTCCCGGGGTAGCGATGATAATACTTGGGTTTCTACGCAAACTTTGCATTTGTCCCTGCATATTGGCCCCGCCAATACAAACTACTGATTTGATGTCTAACCCTTTGGCAAAAGCAGACAATTCCTGGGCAATTTGAACGGCCAGTTCCCGAGTTGGAATCATAATCAACGCTTTTTCTGACCTGTTGCGCATGATCTTATCAATAAGCGGAATCAAAAATGCCGCAGTTTTTCCGGTACCCGTATTGGCAATTCCAACGACATCTTTACCTTCAAGAATTGGTTCAATTGCCTGGTCTTGAATCGGAGTTGGATCTGTATATCCATGAGTAATAATATTCTGCTTTAGTTTATCATCGATTTGAAAATCCGCGAATGCATGTTTATTTATAACCACCTCTTCAGTTTTATGTGTTTGAGACTTATTGACGTAACGGGATTTGTGTATAAATTCTGGCCCAACAAATCTATTGGGAATATTATTTTTATGGCCAAAACGATTGAATCTCTGTTTCTGGTGAAATGAATGGGGGGTAAATGGTTTACGAAACATATGACAATACAAATATGCTCAATTAAACAAATAAATCTGCCTAAATCGTGAAGTTGCTTTAAAAAATTGAAGAAAGATACGAAGAAAAAAGTCAGGTATCTTTATCTTAAATCGCTTTAAAACTAAATCAAATTTAAACAGATTTATGCGTTTAAATCTGTACTTGGGAGTATACCACGTATCTTCTCGAATGTCAATATACTATAGGACTTAAAACGCGCGCGTATTTAAGAGATTTCTTCTCCATTGTATAATACGCTGTGATTACTCAACTCACCTTTTTATCAGAAATCAAGCCAATTTGGCAACAATGTTTAGATAAGTCGGCGCTGCAGCTGCCATTTTTTTCTTTTGCCTGGCAGGAGGCATATTTTGGAACACTGGGGAAAAAAGAAACACCGCTTATTCTTCATTTGCCTCATCTAAATATAATAACCGCATTTGTTAAACGAGAAAATTCTCTAGAATTTTCCGGCGGAATTGAGGTCAGCGACTATCTGGATCTGGTTGGTCCGGATGAATACAAAGCAAAAGCCTGGGAAGAAATTCTTGAATACTGCAAAAACAACCAAATTCCCTTGCTAAAATTAGCAAACGTTCCTGAGTCTTCCCCTACGCTTAAATTTTTCCAGGATTTATCTCGCAATACCTTTGCTAAAATCAAAACCATACAACAAGATACAACGCCAATTTTCGTTTTACCAAAAACTTATGAAGAATATTTAGCAGGTTTAGATCGCAAAGCCAGACATGAATTGGGGCGAAAACTGCGGAAATTTGAGCGCGAGCATCTTGATGTACAAATAAGCGTGAGTCCTCATCCTGATCAAGATGTGCAGATTCTTTTCGATCTAATGCGACTTGACGGACGCAAGCAGAAATTTTTAAATCCTGATTATGAAGAGTTTTTTCACCTACTGATGCGAAACTTTTCAAAAAATATAATACTGCAAATCTTATATGTGAATGCGCTCCCTGCCGCTGCATTATTTGTCTTAACCACTCCGGCAGATTTTCTATTATATAATTCTGGTTTCGATCAAACGAAGTTTTCCGGAGCAGGTTTTTACATAAAAGCGGAAAGTGTCCGGTATGCAATTGAAAAAGGATTTGAACAGTATAATTTTCTGCAGGGCCGTGAACGTTACAAATATGAGCTCGGTGGACAGGATTTTGGCGTATATGAAATCCTAGTTGATCTGACATAGTAAAATTTTTATGCATATACCTGACGGTTATCTTAGCCCAGCAACATCAGTTACTCTATACTCCATGTGTGTCCCCTTTATGGCTAAAGCATCGAAGGAAACAAAAAGAAAACTCAATGACAAAACAGTTCCGCTCATATCATTATTTTCTGCACTCTCCTTTGTCATTATGATGTTTAATGTGCCGCTTCCAGGTGGCACGACCGGACATGCAGTCGGAGCTACTATCACGGCAATTGTTTTAGGCCCTTGGATTGCGATGCTATCTCTCACTGTAGCACTTGTGATACAGGCGCTTTTTTTCGGCGATGGTGGCATTCTAGCCCTGGGAGCAAATGTTTTTAATATGGTCATTGTGATGACACTATCAGGCTATTTCATATATCAAATCCTAGATAGATGGTCCAAGACCCTGGTAAAACGGAAAGTGATCTTTTCGGCAGTTGCTGGTTATATTTCTATAAATCTGGCTGCCCTGTGTACCGCAGTTGAACTTGGAATTCAGCCACTTCTGTTTCACAATAATCTTGGTCAATCACTTTATTTTCCCTACGGCTTAAATGTATCGATTCCCTCAATGCTGATTGGACACTTGACCATAGCCGGTTTTGCTGAAGCCTTGGTCACCGGACTCATTTTATCGTGGATCTATAAAACCAATCCGGGAATTATGACATCGAATATGAATTCTGTTGAGAAAAATTACCCAATAGTCAAATGGGGATTGATTGCTTTAGGCGTACTTGTTATTTTATCTCCGCTTGGCCTTTTGGCTCCAGGAACCGCGTGGGGAGAATGGGGACGGATAGAACTTGAGAAACTGGGACTCGGATACATTCCACAAGGCTTTGACAAATGGTCCAATTTCTGGAAAGCACCACTATCTCAATATAACTTACCTCAATCAGGAAATCCAACCATCGGGTATATGTTTTCCGGATTTATAGGAGTATTTATGACCATACTCGTTTTATCAGGTACATTTTGGATTATGCGAAGACTGTCTAAAAATAATATTTTGAAAGTAAGTAAAAAACCTGGAAAAAGTACATAATGTCTTTTCTTGAACAAAACCTTCACCATATTACTGAGACTCTGCAAAATACGCTTTATGTGGAACACATCACCAAACTACCCGGGTTAATCCAACATTTAGATCCAAGAACACGCATCATTTGTTTCTGTTTATTACTTATGAGCGTAAATCTTTCTAAGAATATCGTTTTTATACTTTCTGTATATGTATTTTTATTACTTTTAGCATATGCGTCGCAAATTCCACTTAAATTTTTTATAATGCGCGTCTGGATGTTTTTACCTTTTTTTACCGGGATTATTGCACTACCCGCGATATTTAATGTTTTTACACCGGGGAACGCGCTGTTAACACTTATTAATCTACCAAATTATCACCTGTATATTTCGATTACCCAAAACGGTGTATTTTCTGCTGCTTATTTGTTAACCCGGGTTGCCACTTCCGTATCTTCAGCAATTCTACTAGTTTTAACCACCGATTGGATTCAATTACTGAAATCACTTGAACGATTGCATGTGCCAAAAATGTTTATTATCGTAAGTCTTATAACCTATCGTTATATATTTGTGCTTTTAAAAACTACCAATAATATGCTGCTTTCCAGAAAAAGCCGGATGATCGGTAAACCGCAAAATCAGACTCATAGATGGTGGATCGGAGGAACGCTGGGCACACTTTTTAATAAAACACAAACACTCAGCGAAGATGTTTATAAAGCAATGAGATCGCGAGGATATGCGAATCAAATAATTATATTAAGTGACTTTCACTACCAGTTTGTAGACTATGTGGCGATTGGTGTAACGTTTACACTTATTGTCATGTTATATTTCATCTGGAACTAAAACTATGCCGACTAAAATTTTATTTGAGCTCAAAAATGTCAGTTTTACCTATCAATTGACTCACGCCCTCGATAATATCAGTTTTACAATTAGTGAAGGAGAAAAACTAGTCTTACTGGGAGCAAATGGATCAGGCAAAAGCACATTGCTTAAAATATTAGATGGGCTGGTATTCCCTACTCAGGGTATAGTGCAAGCATTTGGTCACACAATTAACTCAGACTATTTTAGCAAAGAAAAACAAGAATATGATTTCCGCAAACGAGTCGGCTACATATTTCAAGACTCAGATGTCCAGCTCTTTTCTCCGACCGTTTGGGACGAAGTTACGTTTGCACCCCTCCAATTAGGTCTATCGCAAGAACTTGTGACTAAACAGGCAGAATCCGCTCTTAAAATCATGGAAATAACTCATCTTAAGAATAGGATTCCCTTTCAACTTTCAGGAGGTGAAAAGAAAAAAGTAGCCATTGCCTGCGTCCTCTCCTATAAACCCACTGTGTGGTTATTTGACGAACCGACATCTGGCTTGGACCCACGTAGTCAAAGCAGACTAATAGATTTTATATTTGAAGTGAATGCTCAAAAGAATACAGTGATCACCGCGACTCATGATTTATTTATACTTACGGAAATTGCCAACCGGGTCATCGTTCTTTCTGAAGATCACCAAATTGTAGCTGATGACACTCCACAGGAAATTCTTGCGGACACAAAACTACTTACCAAGCATAACCTCATACATGCACATATTCACAAACATTTAAATCAAGAACATGAGCACATCCACACACATACCTCTGACCATACACATTTATCAATTAAATAAAACTATTTATCTGGAATAAACTCAAGAGCTGCTGAATTCATACAATATCTTTTTCCAGTCGGCACTGGTCCATCATCAAATACATGTCCTAAATGTCCGCCGCACTTATCCAAAACTTCAACCCGAGTTTGGCCAAAACTGGTATCTTCGCGAAGTACCACTGCATCGGGCTGGATCGGCGCCCAGAAACTCGGCCAGCCAGTACCTGAATCGTATTTTTGTTCAGAACGGAAAACTGGTTCTTTACAGCCAACACTTACATAAATCCCTTTTTGCGAATTATGAAGTAATGTGCCGGTGAATGGGACTTCTGTCCCCTGCTCGCGTAAAATATGAAATTGAAGTGGAGTCAAAAGCTTTTTCCACTGGGCATCAGTTTTGGTTTTAGTTGCATCAAAAGTACCAGAAACCGGCGCCGTCTCCGGATTCTTCCGCCCCAACATGTTTGGAGATAGACGCAATCCCCCAATAACCACAATTATTAAAGTACCAATCAATATCGGTTTTTTATATCGAGTCAAAAAATTCATTCTCTGTTGTTTCATTCAGATTAGTATATCTAATTATGAAATTAGAATTCGACTAATATTAACATTTTCAGGAAAAATAGAGTATTTCCCTTGGTGTCAAGCTAGTACACCCCAGGGGTGTGCAGAGTATAAATCTGATCTTTGGCCGGTAAAATCACATTTTGTATACCAAGGGTTGCTTTTATTTTTTCAGCCAACGTTTCCCGCTGCCGATTTTCTCCATGCACCAAATAAACAGTTTGAACACCTTGAATTTGCTTAAGCCAAGTAATAAGTTTCGCCTGATCCGCATGAGAACTTAACGACTTAAGTTCAGTAATTGTCGCGTGAACAGGAATGTTTTCACTATGTATATTTATTTGTTTTGCGCCATCCACGATTTCCCGACCAAGAGTCCCAATCGCCTGATATCCCACAACCAATACGCGGGTGGCAGATTGTGGAATATATTTTTTAAGATGATGTATGATTCTTCCGCCACTCATCATACCACTTCCCGCTATAATTACTTTAGCTTGGTTTACCAGGAAAATAGATTTGCTCTCTTCCACGGTTCTTGTAAGTCTTAGCCCGGGAAAATCGAATGGATGTGACTCCTTTTTCATTTCTAAGTTGTAAAGGTTTGAGAATTCTTTATAAATTTCCGTCACTTCTATCGCCATCGGGCTATCCAAAAATACCGGCGTAGCGTCCATAATTTTTCCGGATTGTTTTAAATGACCGATTTTATGCAAAATTTCCTGGGTACGTTCGATAGAAAATGCTGGAATTAACAATGTTCCGGATGAACTCTCAACTGTATTTATTTCTTGTTGTAATACAGCTAGAACTTCTTCTGCGGGATGAAGGGAGTCGCCATAAGTTGATTCCATGACCACAATGTCTGCATGAGTAATAATTTCGGTCGGTTGAACTAAATCCTCCGGGCTATTTCCCAAATCACCGCTAAAGACTATAGTTTCCTGAGAGGTTTTATCTGTTATTTCAATGCTTGCAGAACCAAGAATATGACCAGCATTACGAAAGACTGCAGTAAATTCTCCGATATGGATCATTTCGTCATACTCAACTGTTTCTATTTGACTCACGATGCTCTCTACATCTGCCCCAGTGTAGAGTGGAACTTCTCTTTTGTCTTCCGACATTACCGTTGCACTATCCAAAAGCGCAATTTTAGTAATCCTTTTTGTCGCCGGGGTGGTATATATTTTTCCATTAAACCCTATCTTTTTAAGTAAAGGCAATCTGCCGCAATGGTCAAAATGTGCGTGAGTAAGAATTACAGCTGTCAGATTTCTTCCGTCAAAAGTAGGCAAAGTAAAATTGAATTGGTGGAAATTTCCCGCACCCTGAAACATTCCAAAGTCTATCAGAATTGAATGATTATCAATCGTTAATAAATAACTGGAACCCGTAACCTCTCCCGCTGCTCCCAAAAATTGAATTTGCTTCACTTTTGATATTTCTCGTGTTTATTCTTTTATAATTAAAACAACTTTACCCCTGACCGAACCTTTTTCCAAAAAGTCGAACGCCGCCTTAACTTTCTGCAATGGAAAAACTTGACCAATTTGGATTTTTATCTGACCGTTTTCAACATACCTGGTTAAACGATTGAGTCGCTCGGTAGTAGTTCCGGTATTTTGGCCAATTGCCGTTACTCCATATTTTTGGGCAAGCATCTGGTCAGGTTGACCCGTCATAGATATCAAAATACCACCCTTTTTAAGGACTATGAACGATTTGTTAGTTGTTTCACCGCCAACTGTATCAAATACTGCGTCAAATCCTTTAAGTTTTTCAGCAAAATCTTCTTTTTTATAATCAATCGCTTCGTCAGCACCAAGTCCGTGAGCAAAATCCAGGTCTTTTGAACTAACTGTAGTTGCAACATAGGCGCCTTTTACTTTGGCCAGTTGGATTGCCGTTGAACCAATGCCACCGGCACCTCCATGAATGAGAATTTTTTGCCCCTGAGTAAGTTGCATATGATCTTCTAACGCTTGCAAAGCACTGACCCCAACCAGTGGTAACGCTGCAGCTTCAGTCCAGTTTGTATGGCGAGGTTTTAAGGCGATGTTTGCTACAGGTGCACCAGCATACTCGGCAAATGCTCCGGTTCCTCCTACCAACGTAATAGCTGAACCATAAACTTCATCCCCGATTTTAAATTCAGTTACCTGTTCACCTACTTGAATGACAATGCCTGCCATGTCGGTTCCTAAAGTTGTGGGGAATTTGAGCGGAACCATTTTTTGTAAGTATCCTGCCCTGATTTTCCAATCGATGGGATTAACGCTAGCGCTATATACTTCAATTACAACTTGATCTTTTCCAGGAATGGGCCGAGGTGTATTTGAATTAATTTCTAAAACTTCGCTTCCGCCGTATGAGTTAATTTGTACTGATTTCATAATATTCCTCCTTCATTAATTATATCTTGCGAATCTTTTTTTTCTATATAGTGAATATTTGGTATATCTTTTAATAAATCTTGGTTTATTAATTTAATTTTCCCCGCTTGTTTATTCTGTCGGGTCACCAGATGTGCCACGATCAAGCGCACATCTTCCAAATATTTTGGTTTATGAATTCCAAAAGACTTTAGTAAGAGCAGCTTTTCCAGTGAAATTACCAAAAAATCGCCGGCGTCAATGGCGCCTGCTAGTAAGTCTTGATACGAAAGGTAACAAATCGTCTTCCAAATTTCAAAGCCAAAAACACAAATTCCCAAATCTGCAAATAAATCTTTAATATAGGTCGGATATTGTTGCAGCAACTTGACCATATCTTTCTGGGTAACTATCAAATCAATATCTGCCCCGGCTGATCTTAAACCGTAATATTCCATCGCTTTCCCGCCCACTAAAAGTGGCTTGCTGTGAAAGCTGAAGTTTAACGGAATGAAATTGATCTTCATATTCTTATAAATAGTAAATAAGCTGAATTAGGCCAGTAGTTTTTGTAACGTTTTTTTAAGCACGGCAATACTTTTTTCATCATAAATTGAGATACAGAGCACCGTTTTCTTTTTCTTTTTGAACAATCGTTCATATTTTTTAATTGTTGAGGCATCCACCACATCAGTTTTTGTCAACAGAATGATTTCCGGTTTGGTTAACAAAACAGGATTATATTCTTGAAATTCTTGCCGGACAATTTCATAGTTTTTTTCCGGATCTGTCTGTCCCGCATCAATACAATGAACGATTAGTTGTGTTTTTTCAATATGCTTCAGAAATTGAATACCCAAACCTTTGCCTGTTGATGCCCCCTCTATAAGACCCGGAATATCGGCGATTGAACGGGCACCAAACATACCTAAGTTTGGTTCAAGTGTAGTAAAAGGATAATTTCCGATTGTTGGATTTGCATTAGTCAAAAGTGACAATAAGGTGCTTTTCCCACCATTGGGTAATCCTACTAAACCGATATCAGCAATTAGTTTAAGATTAAATAACAAGCGTTTTGCTTCCCCCTTCGTCCCTTTTTCCGCAAAACGCGGAGTTTGATTGATCGGTGTTTTAAATTCAACATTACCCCGACCGCCTTTTCCACCC